>CANROT010000008.1 GCA_947632285.1 uncultured Clostridia bacterium | reverse complement strand
CAGCGCGTCCTCGTCGCGGCTCCATTCGACGGTGCCGTCCGAGCCGAGCGCCGACACGCGCTTTATTATCCCGTGGAAATTCGGCTTTGATGACGCGTCCCGCTCGCCGAGCGCCGGGAAATTTACCTCCCCGGACTCGGGCCACGCCATCACCGTCGCGTATATCGAATCGCCGCGGCACGTGTAGCGCACGTCCCCGGACGTATAGTCCTTGTGCTTTTCGTCCGTGAACTGCCCTTCCGCAACGGCCGTCGGCCCCTCCGCCGAGATTCTCCACGGCCGTGTGCCGTATATCGCCTCGCCGTTTTTGCCGAGCCAGCCTCCGATGCGGAGCAGGATATTCGTGTCCTCGTCCGTGATCGTGCCGTCCGCGCGCGGGCCGACGTTCAAAAGCAGGCACCCGTTCTTCGACACGATGTCCACCATGTCGCGGACGATGTCGACGGGATCCTTGTACCTGTTCCCCTCGGTGTAGCACCACGAATTGAACGCGCACGCCGTGTCCGTCTGCCACGGGTACGGCTTGCAGTCCGCGAACTGCCCCCTCTCGACGTCGACCGTCGCGCACCCGAACGCGAACGCGTCGTGCTTATAGCAGATGACGGGCTCATATCCCATCTCTTCAGCCCTGTTGTAGTAGTACGCCGCGAATTTCCGCAGATACGGCTTTGCCGCCGAGTGCTGTATCCACCAGTCGAAATATATGAGCCTCGGCGCGTACCTGTCAACGATCTCGCAGCAGCGCAGGAGCCAGTCCGTGAGGAATTCATCGGACGGCGTCGGCGTGCTGAAGAGATCCTGATGGTTCGGCTCCGGCATCGCTGGCCAGTAAAAATCGCCGAGCTTTAAGGGCTCCTTTATATCGGAGTCAAAATCCTTGCCGTGACCCATGAAGAACCAGTGCTCGATGCGGTGGGACGAGGCGCAGATGTTCATTCCGCGCGCCTCGACCGCTGCCTTGAGCTCGCCGAGCACGTCGCGGCACGGGCCCTTTTCGGCGGCGCACCACTCGGAGAGGTCGCTCTTATACATCTGAAACCCGTCGTGATGCTCGGCGACGGGGACGACATACCTTGCCCCGGCGCGCGAAAACAGATCCGCCCACGCGTCCGGGTCGAATTTTTCCGCCTTGAACATCGGTATAAAATCCTTGTACCCGAACTCCTTCTGCGGGCCGTAAGTCTTAATGTGGTGCTCGAATTCGCGCGTGCCCTCTATGTACATTCCGCGCGAGTACCATTCGCTGCCGAAAGCGGGGACGCTGTATACCCCCCAGTGCAGGAATATGCCGAACTTCGCGTTGCGGTACCAGGCGGGCGTCTCATACTGCGAGAGCGAGTCCCAGCTGTCCTTAAATCTTCCGCGCGCGATAGTGTCCTCTATCTTCTTCAAATATGCGTTTCTGTCTGCCGTATTCATTGTCAAATTCTCCGTTTATGCCGTTCTGCACCCCGATTCTACCATATTTCCGTCCCATTGTCCATAGCAAACCTCACCCCCGTCAAAAAACTTATCCATAAAAGCTTTTGAAGGAGGGGGTGCGGGGGAGGCAACTTTTCCGCGCGTCTTCGACGCGCTATAAAAGTCTTCCTCCCCCGCATATTATTTATCCTACTATTCCATTCCCAGCTTAGCGCGGAGGTATTTGCCGGTGTACGAGCGGTCGCACATCGCGACGTCCTCGGGCGTCCCCTCGCAGACGACGGTGCCGCCGCCGACGCCGCCCTCCGGGCCGAGGTCGATTATCCAGTCCGCCGTCTTGATGAGATCGAGGTTGTGTTCGATCACGACGACGGTGTTCCCCGAGTCGGTGAGGCGGGACAGTATGCCGACGAGCTTTGCGACGTCGTCCGTATGCAGCCCCGTCGTCGGCTCGTCGAGGACGTATATCGTCTTGCCGGTATCGCGCTTTGACAGCTCCGTCGCCAGCTTGACGCGCTGCGCCTCGCCGCCCGACAGCGTCGGCGACGGCTGGCCGAGCTTCATATACCCGAGCCCGACGTCAAACAGCGTTGCGAGCTTACGCTTTATCTTCGGGTACTCGGAGAAGAACGCGAGCGCCTCCTCGACCGTCATCTCGAGCACGTCCCCGATATTTTTGCCCTTGTACTTGACCTCGAGCGTCTCGCGGTTGTACCGCTTTCCGTGGCAGACGTCGCACGTCACGTAAACGTCCGGCAGAAAGTGCATCTCTATCTTTTTTACGCCCGCGCCCTCGCACGCCTCGCACCGCCCGCCGCGAACGTTGAACGAGAACCGCCCGGGGCCGTACCCGCGCAGCTTTGCATCCGGCGTCATGGCGTAGAGCGCGCGCAGGTCGGTGAACACGCCGGTGTACGTCGCCGGGTTCGAGCTCGGCATACGCCCTATCGGCGACTGGTCTATCGCGATTATCTTGTCAAGATACTCGATCCCCTCGATCCGCTCGCACTTTCCGGGGAACGTGTGCGCGCGGTTCAATAGCTTTGCGAGCGTCATATACAGTATCGAATTCACGAGGCTCGATTTGCCCGAGCCGGAAATGCCCGTGACGCAGATGAACTTCCCGAGCGGGAAATCGACCGTTATCCCGCGGAGATTGTTCTGCGCCGCGCCGACGACGCGCAGAATGTGCCCGTTGCCCTCCCGCCTCGTCTGCGGGACGGGGATCGACTTGCGCCCGGAGAGGTACGCGCCGGTGATCGAATTTTCATTGTCCGCGATCTCTTGCGGCGTGCCTATCGCGACGAGCTCCCCGCCGTGAACGCCCGCGCCCGGTCCGATGTCGACGATGCAGTCCGCCGCCCACATCGTTTCCTCGTCGTGCTCGACGACGATGACGGTATTTCCGAGGTCGCGCAGGCGCCGGAGCGTCGCTATCAGCCTGCCGTTGTCGCGCTGGTGCAGCCCGATGGACGGCTCGTCGAGAATGTACAACACGCCGACGAGCGAGCTGCCGATCTGCGTTGCGAGCCTTATCCTCTGCGCCTCGCCGCCGGACAGCGTACCCGCGCGCCTGTCGAGCGTCAGATAGTCGAGCCCGACGCTCGAAAGAAATCCGAGCCGCGAACGTATCTCCTTCTTTATCTCGTGCGCGATCATCTCTTCCGTTTCGGTCAGCTTGAGCTCATTTATGAAGTCGAGCGCCTCCGTCACCGATTTGCGCGTGTATTCGTCTATCGCGATGCCCCCGACCGTGACGGCGAGCGCCGCGTCCGAGAGCCGCCTGCCGTGGCAGCGCGGGCACGGCGTCTCGTCGACGAACTCGTCGTAATACTCCGCGTTGCCGAACGCGCGCCGCCTCCACTCTATCATCGGGATCAGCCCCTCAAATTTCTTCGTCTGTCGGCGCACCGTCCCCTCAAAATACCTGTCTATCTCGTAGTATCTGTCGCCCGTCCCCCATAAGAGCGCGTGCAGCGCGCGCTCGGAATAGTCCTTTATCGGCGTGTCGAGCGTAAAACCGTACACCTCGCCGACCGCGGCGAACAGCGGCCCCATCCAGGACTCCTCCTCGAGCGACTTGAACCCGTTCACGTTGACGGCGCCCTCGCGCAGCGAGAGCGACTTATCGTATATTATCTTGTCCGGCGAAATGCTCGAGATGACGCCGAGCCCCGCGCAGTCCGGGCACGCGCCGAACGGATTGTTGAACGAGAACAGCCTCGGCTCAAGCTCCGGTATGCTGATCCCGTGCTCCTCGCACGTGTAGTTCTGCGAGAACTCCATGACGGCCGCTTCGCCCTCGCGCGGGACCGTCACGACCGTGACGTAGCCGTCCGCCTCGCGCAGCGCCGCCTCAACGGAGTCCGAGAGCCGCGTCCTTATGTCCGGGCGGCAGACGAGCCTGTCGACGACGATGTCTATCGAGTGCTTTTTGTTCTTGTCGAGCTTAATCTCCTCCGAGAGCTCGTATATGCTCCCGTCGACGCGGACGCGGACGTACCCCGCCTTTTTCGCGCCCTCGAGGACCTTCTCGTGCATTCCCTTCTTGCCCTTGACGACCGGCGCGAGCACGAGGAACCGCTCGCCCTCCGGCAGCGTCATGATCCGGTCGAGGATAACGTCCGTCGTCTGCGCGCTGATCTCCCGCCCGCAGACGGGACAGTGCGGTATGCCGATCCTCGCCCACAACAGGCGCAGATAGTCATATATCTCGGTGACGGTCCCGACCGTCGAGCGCGGATTCTGCGACGTCGTCTTCTGATCTATCGAGATAGACGGCGACAGCCCCGATATCGAGTCTACGTCCGGCTTGTCTATCTGCCCTAAAAACATTCTCGCATATGAGGACAGCGACTCGACAAAGCGGCGGTGCCCCTCTGCGTGCAGCGTGTCAAACGCGAGCGACGACTTCCCCGACCCCGAGAGCCCCGTAAAAACGATGAGCTTGTCCCTCGGGATCGTGACGTCTATGTCCTTCAGATTGTTTTCTCTTGCGCCTTTTATTTCTATGTTGCGTTCCATGTTTTTCAGTGCGGGGAGAGGAAAACCTCTCCTGAGAGGTTCTTCCTCTCCCCGCGCCCCTCTCTTTTCCAGAACTTTTTATTACCTTAAATAGTGACGGAATCGACGGCGCGCCGCGCCTCACGGATCCCGGCGCCGACGTCATAGGGCGTGTGCGCGTCGGACGCGGTGACGATGCGGACGCCGTGCCGCTTCATCGCGCGGATCAGGGACGCGTTCATGCCGAACGGAGACGTGTCCGGGTGCCGCCTGTATGTTCCGGCGTTTTCCTCGGCGTACATGCCGCTCTTCGATACGGCGGCGGCGAGCGCGTCATAGTATTCGTCGAGCGGGAAAGACGGCTGAAAGCCGAACAGCCCGATGCTGTCGGGGTGCGCTATCCCGTCAAAGACGCCGCTCTCCGCAAGGTGAACGGACGATTCAAAATAGCGCCTGTATGCGCGGTCTCTGTCGACACCGTTCCACAGCGCCGCCTCGTGGTCGAACGCGAAGCCGTCTATAAAATGGACGCTCCCGACGAGGAAATCGAGCCCGAGCCCGCGTGTCACGTCCCGGACAAATTCCTCTTCGCCCTCAAAATAGCAGACCTCAAGACCGAATCTCACCCGGACGGGGAATGAGCGCCGCCGCGCCACGTCTATGAGCGCGAGATATTCCGACAGCTCCCTGATCCCGCCCCGGCGCGAGAACCAACCGTCCGTAAACGCGTTTTTCCCGAGTATGCAGCCGTACATCGGCGCAAACTCGCGGAAGAGATACGAGTGTTCGAGCAGCCATATCTCGTCTGTGTCCGTCTCTTCAGCCCGGGAGACGAATTTTTCGAGCCACCCGAGCGTGTATTCTCCCCCTTCGAGGTGAATGTGCGCGTCCGTCATTTCGTTATCTTTGCTTCCTTTATCCTGTCGCGCAGGTACGCGGCGCGCTCGAAGTCGAGCTTTGACGCCGCCTCCTTCATCTCGCGCGTCAGCCTCTCGATGTATTCCGCCCTCTCCGCCGACGTCATCATCGAGACGCGCTTGCTCTTTGCGCCTGCCTTACCGCTTCCCTTGCCCTTTCCGCGGCGCTCGTCGTCATCGCCGCCGATGGAGATGAGCTCGCGGACGTCCTTCTTTATCGTCTGCGGGATTATGCCGTGCTCCTCGTTGTACGCCGTCTGGATCCCGCGCCGCCTGTTCGTCTCGGTGACGGCCGCCTTTATCGACCGCGTTTCCGCCGCCGCGTAGAGAATGACCTTGCCGTTCGCGTTCCTCGCGGCGCGCCCTATCGTCTGAATGAGGGACGTTTCGTTTCGCAAAAATCCCTCCTTGTCGGCGTCGAGTATCGCGACGAGCGACACCTCCGGCAGATCGATCCCCTCCCGCAGGAGGTTTATCCCGACGAGCACGTCGAAAACGCCGAGGCGCAGGTCGCGCAAAAGCTCCGTCCGCTCCATCGTCTCCACCTCGTGGTGTATATACCGCACGCGCACCCCGCAGGACTCGAAGTAGTCGGTGATGTCCTCCGCCATCTTCGTCGTCAGCGTCATGACGAGCGACCGCTCGTCCCTCGCTGCCCGCTCCTTTATTTCGCCGAGCACGTCGTCTATCTGCGTTCCGACGTCGCGCACCTCGACGACGGGATCGCACAGCCCCGTCGGCCGTATTATCTGCTCTGCAACGGCGGACGAATGCGTCCGCTCGTAGTCCCCGGGCGTCGCGCTCACGAATATGACCTGATTCAGCTTGGACTCGAATTCCTCGAACCGCAAGGGCCTGTTGTCATACGCGGACGGCAGGCGGAACCCGTAATCGACGAGGTTCTTCTTCCTCGCGACGTCCCCGCCGGACATTCCGCGCACCTGCGGGATCGCGACGTGGCTCTCGTCTATGAACATGAGAAAATCGCGCGGGAAATAGTCGAGCAGCGTATACGGCGTCGATCCCGGCTCGCGCCCGGAGAGCACGCGCGAATAATTCTCGACCCCCGAGCAGTACCCGATCTCGCGCATCATCTCAAGGTCGTATCTCGTCCTCTCCTCTATCCTCTGCGCCTCGAGCAGCCTGTTCTGCGCGCGGAAAAAGTCGGCGCGCTCGTACATCTCGTCCTCTATCTCGCGCAGCGCCGCCTCTCGCTTGGCAGGGTCGGCAACGTAGTGCGTCGCCGGGAATATCGCCGCGTACCGCAGCTCCCCCGAAACCTCGCCCGTCACGGTCGAAAGCTCCGTCACCCTGTCCACCTCGTCGCCGAAGAACTCGACGCGGATCGCGCGCTCCCCCGAGTTTGAGGGGAGGACGTCCACGGTGTCGCCGCGGACGCGGAATTTCGTGCGCTCGAACGCGATATCGTTGCGCTCGTACCCGATAGAGATGAGCCTGTTTATGAAGTCGTTGCGCTCCATCTGCTGCCCCGGGCGGACAGAGACGAGCTGGCGGCAGTATTCGTTCGGGTCGCCGAGCGAATATATGCACGAAACGGACGCGACGATGACGACGTCGCGCCGCTCAAACAGCGCGGAGGTCGCGCTGTGGCGCAGCTTGTCTATCTCGTCGTTGATGAGCGAATCCTTTTCTATATACATATCCTTGCCCGGGATATACGCCTCGGGCTGATAGTAGTCGTAATACGAAACGAAATATTCGACGGCGGCGTCCGGGAAGAACTCGCGCATCTCGGAGCAGAGCTGCGCCGCGAGCGTTTTGTTCGGCTCGAGTATGAGCGTCGGGCGGTTCACGTTCGCGATAACGTTCGCCATCGTGAACGTCTTGCCCGAACCCGTGACGCCGAGCAGCGTCTGCATACGGTCCCCGCGCAGAACGCCCTCCGTCAGCGCGCATATCGCCTGCGGCTGGTCGCCCGTCGGCGAAAACGGCGCCTTCAGTATGAATTTGTCCGCCATTATTTTCTCCCGTGAACAAGTGTTCGTGCCAATCGCTATTATACCACGTCCCCGCGCGCTTGTAAAGACGGTTGCGTTTTTTTCTGTAAAAACGGAAAATAAGGCGCCGCAAAAATCGACGCTAATGTGCTTTTTGACTATTGATTTTGGGTCGCGCGTGAGATATAATATCCCTGTCAATAAAACAGTGCGCCGCGCGGTGTGCGCCCGGCGGACAGGAGTATATCATGCAGAAGTTACAACAGCTCTATGAAGGCAAGGCAAAAAAGGTTTTCGCCACAGACGACCCGGACGTCGTCATCGTCGACTATAAAGATGACGCGACCGCGTTCAACGGCGAGAAGCGCGGCACCATCGTCGGCAAGGGCGTCATCAACAACAAGATGACGAACCGCGTCTTCAGCCTCCTCGAAAAGGAGGGCGTCCCGACGCACCTGATAAAGCAGCTCTCAGACCGCGAGACGGCGGTGAAAAAGGTCGAGATCGTCCCGCTCGAGGTCATTATCAGAAACGTTGCCGCCGGCAGCTTTTCAAAGCGCCTCGGCGTCCCGGAGGGAACGCCGTTTGCCGAGCCGACGATAGAGTTTTCGTATAAAAACGACGCGCTCGGCGACCCGCTCATCAACGACTATTTCGCCGTCGCGCTCGGGCTCGCCACCTGGGACGAGATCGAGACGATAAAGAAATATGCGTTCCGCGTCAACGACGTGCTCAAAGCATACTTCCTTGAGGCAGGCATAAAGCTCATCGACTTCAAGATCGAGTTCGGCAGATATCACGGGCAGATCATCCTCGCGGACGAGACCTCGCCCGACACGTGCCGCCTCTGGGACGTGAACACAAATGAAAAGCTCGACAAGGACCGCTTCCGCCGCGACCTCGGCAACGTCGAGGAGGCGTACAACGAGGTCTTCCGCCGCCTCGGGCTCGACTGAACATGACAATATACGGCAGACCCCGGAAATAAAGCCGGGGCCTGCCGTATCGACTTTAAAAACGGAGCATTTATATGGAAAACGATAACGCTGTCTTCGGCAGGGAGGAATTTGAATCGGGGCTCGGGGAGGAATGCGGCGTCTTCGGCGCATACGACCTTGACGGCGGAGACGTCGCCTCGACTATATATTACGGGCTGCTCGCCCTCCAGCACCGCGGCCAGGAGAGCTGCGGCATCGCCGTCACCGGGACGGACGGCCCGCGCCGCGTCCTCTCGCACAAGTCGATGGGGCTCGTGAACGAGTCGTTCACGCATGACACGCTTGAAAAGCTGCCCGGCGACATGGGCGTCGGCCACGTCCGCTACTCGACCGCGGGCGGCTCCACGCGCGAAAACGCTCAGCCGCTCGTCCTCAACTACGTCAAGGGCACCCTCGCCCTCGCCCACAACGGCAACCTTGTCAACGCGCCGGAGCTGCGCCGCGAGCTCGAGCGGGGCGGCGCCATATTCCAGACGACGATCGACACGGAGCTGATCGCGTACCACATCGCGCGCGAGCGCCTGAACTCGAAGACGGTCGAGGAGGCCGTCGGCAGGGCGATGGATAAGCTGCGCGGCGCGTTCTCGCTCGTCATAATGTCGCCCCGCAAGCTGATCGGCGCCCGCGACCCGTTCGGGTTCCGCCCGCTCTGCATCGGCAGGCGCGACAACACATACATGCTCGCGAGCGAGTCCTGCGCGCTCGACACCGTCGGCGCCGAATTCGTCCGCGACGTCATGCCCGGCGAGATCGTCACGATCTCCGAGAGCGGGCTCGCCTCGGACACGAGCCGCGCGCTCCCGCGCGAGCGTGAGGCGCGCTGCGTCTTCGAATACATATATTTTGCCCGTCCCGACAGCATTATAGACGGAATGAGTGTGTATCATTCGCGCATGCTCGCCGGGAAATATCTCGCTATCGACTCGCCCGTCGACGCCGACCTCGTCGTCGGCGTGCCCGAGTCGGGAAACGTCGCCGCGCTCGGGTATTCGTTGCAGTCCGGAATTCCTTACGGCACCGCGTTCGTCAAGAACGCCTACGTCGGCAGGACGTTCATCAAGCCGCGCCAGAAGAACCGCGAGACGAGCGTCGGCGTCAAGCTGAACCCAATCCGCGAGGCGGTCGAGGGCAAGCGCGTCATCATCATTGATGACTCGATAGTCCGCGGCACGACGTCCGACCGCATCATAAAGATACTGCGCGAGGCGGGCGCGCGCGAGGTGCATATGCGCGTCTCGTCCCCGCCGTTTCTGTGGTCATGCTATTTCGGGACGGACGTCCCCGCGCGCACGCAGCTTTTGGCATACAACCGTTCCATCGAGGAAATACGCTCCATCATCGGCTCGGACACGCTCGCGTACCTGCGCACGGAGCGCCTCTCCGACATCGTCGGCGGCCTCGGCATCTGCCGCGGCTGTTTCACCGGCGACTACCCGACCCCTCCCCCCGAAGAAGACATTCGCGGCGAATTCGAGGCGTAGAGCGATCATAATAAAAATTATGCGGGGAGGAAAACTTTCGAGCGAAAGTTTTCCTCCCCGCGCCCCTCTTTTCAAAGCTTTTTATTGACTTATTTCTGCTGACCCGGTCGCGCTTTATTTCGCCGGTTTGCCCCAGAACTCGATCTCGGTGATGTTGCAGAAGCCGTTCTGCGGGCTGACGTAGCGGACATAGTGGTACACCGTCGTCGCGCATGACTCGGGCAGGTCGGAGGCGTGGATATTCTCGTAGTCCCTGCACGACGAATTCTGCTCTATCGTGTACAGATCGACCCATTCCTCCCCGTCAACGGACGCCTGGAAGACGCCGCCCGCGTTCCGGTCCGGGTTCTCGGCTCTGCCGTGCCACCGGATCGCCGTGAGGATTATGCCGTCCTCGAAATACGCGCCGACGTAACCGGTCGGGAACGGCTCCTCGCCGTCATACGGTATGCCGACGTCCATTTCCGCGTTGTTCGGCGTCGTGTCTTCCTCGTCGCAGTCGTAGCTCGTCCAGACGTCACCGTCAAACACGCACGTCGGCAGGCGGTCCGTCATGTTGTTCCACGTGCCCTTCCCGTCGTGTATCACGTTTTCGGGCGAGACAGGGAAATAAACGCTCTCGCCGTCCGGCGCGCCCCAGCCGTAGCTCGCTATCGAGGGCGGGGTGACCTCGCCGTCATACGGATAAAAATCGTCGAGATATTCGATCTCGTCCCCGCCGTCGGTGTTCTCGGCGGTATTGACTGTTCCCTCGGGCTCGCCTGTACCGGTTCCCTCGGACTTTTCCCCGCCGTTGTCGCACGCGGCAAAGAGGCACAATAGGAGCACGAGCGCAAGCATCAAAGCTGTGATCTTTTTCATATCTGAGATCTCCGAAAATAAAGTTCCTGTATTGTAATAAATTATACATCTCCGCTCCCCTTCTGTCAAGCGCGCCCGCGCCCTTTTGTGCCGGAAAAATGCGCTCCCGCGCTTGCATATCGCGCGAAAAGCCTGTATAATGTAGTAAAGTATCGGTAAAAGCCGCGCGGGAGTGAGGGATCCGAAACGCTTTTTGAGTTTTTGAGAAATACAGCCGCCCCGATGCCGGAGGCGTGGCTGCGCCCATACGGCGCGTTCCACCTCTGCTTTCTGCTTATCGGCGTCCCCGCCGCGGTCGCGCTCGGCATCATCACCGCGAGGCGGAAAAAAGAGGGCTTCGATTCGGTCACGTTCGCGGTCGGGATAGCGCTCGCGGTCGGCGAGGCGTATAAGCAGCTTTTTTATCCCGCGGTCGAGGGCGCGTGGCGCGCAGACCTGTTCCCGTTTCAGCTGTGCTCGATCCCGATGTACGCCGCGCTCGCGGCGCCCTTCATCAAAAACGAGCGCGCGCGGCGCGCCGTCTATACGTTTCTTGCGACGTTCGGACTGATGGGCGGCGTCGCCTCGTATATCGCGCCGGGAACGATGCTGCGCCCGTATCTTCCGATAGCGGTGCACTCGTTTTTGTGGCACCTTGCCCTCATCTTTCTCGGCGTCCGCGCCGCCGTCAGTCGGCGCGCAGGCGGCCGCTTTTCGGACGTTTTGGCGATGTACCTCGCGCTGTGCGCCGCCGCGTTCGCGATAAATCTCGGCTTTCACGCCACAAACCCCGAGGTCAACATGTTTTATCTCGGGCCGACCCCGTCAAACCTGCCCATCTGCCGCGACATCACAGAAATGTTCGGCTGGGGCGTCAACTCCGTACTATATATACTCACGCTTTCGCTCGGCGCATATATTATCAGCCTGCTTTGGCGCCTGGCGCTCGCAGCCTCGGACAGAAAAGGAACCGCACACGATGAAAATAAGTGAAATATTAAAAAATGATACCCCCTCCGTCTCGTTTGAAATTTTCCCGCCGAAGTCGTCACAGAGCACGGAGGAGACGATGCGCGTCATCGAGAAATTGGCGCCGCTCTCCCCGTCGTTCATCTCGGTGACGTGCCGCTCCGGCTCGACCCCGGACTACACGGTAAAGGTCGCCGAAGCCGTCGAGTCATTCGGCATACCGGCGCTCGCGCACCTGACGTGCTTTTCCTCAAGCAGGCGCGAGGCGGACAGGCTGACGGATTCCCTCGCCTCCCGCGGCATCGAAAATATCCTCGTGCTGCGCGGCGACCTCCCCGCGGACGGCAGCCGCCCGACCGTTGACTTTCCGCACGCCTCCGACCTCATCGCATACATAAAAGAGCGCGGCTCCTTCTGTCTCGGCGGCGCCTGCTACCCGGACCGCCACCCGGAATCCGGCACGTATGCCGAGGACATCGAGCATTTGCGCATAAAAGAAGCGTCCGGCGCGGAATTTTTAACGACGCAGATGTTCTTCGACAACGACCTCTATTACGCGTTCCTCTACCGCCTGCTCCGCGCCGGGATAAAAATACCCATCATCGCGGGCATCATGCCCGTCACGAACGCGCGCCAGATAGTCCGCTCCGCCGAGCTGTCGGGGACGACGCTGCCGCCCCGCATGCGCGCCATCGCGGACCGCTTCGGTAACGACGCCGCGGCAACGCGCCAGGCAGGCATCGCATACGCGACCGAACAGATCGTTGACCTGTTCGCGCACGGCGTGAACCACGTCCACATATATACGATGAACCGCCCCGAAACGGCGGCGGCGATAATGAACAACATCTCGGACATAATAGGAAAATGAACGAAAAGCTGACCGATCTTTTAGGCAAGCGCCTTTTGATATTTGACGGCGCGACCGGCACGGCCCTCCAGTCAATGGGGCTTAAGCCCGGCGAATACTCCGACGCATGGTGCCTCACCCGCCCGGGCGATGTGCTCGCCCTCCACCGCGCGTATCTTGACGCGGGCGCGGACATCATCAAGACGAACACGTTCGTCACCGCCCGCCCCGGCAACGCGGACGCGGAGGCGACTGCCCGCGCGGGCGGCGAGCTCGCGCGCCGCGCCGTTTCCCTGGCGGGGCACGGATTTGTCGCCCTTGACATCGGCTCGACGGGGCATCTCATGGAGCCGCTCGGCGACCTTCCCTTCGAGCACGCCGTGTCGCTGTTCTCCTCTGTTATCCGCGCATGCGCGCCGTTCTGTGACTGCGTCCTCATCGAGACGATGACGGACATCGGCGAGGCAAAGGCGGCGATCATTGCCGCGAAGGAATCCTGCGCGCTCCCGATCTTCGTCTCCTTCACCGTGGACGCGGACGGGCGCCTGCTCTCCGGCGCGGATATCGAGACGTTCGCGACGGTCGCGGAATCGCTCGGCGCGGCGGCGGTCGGCATGAACTGCGGCGTCGGCCCGGACGCGATGGAGCGCTCGCTCCCGCGCCTCCTGTCCGCGACCTCGCTCCCCGTCTTCGTCAGCCCGAACGCGGGCCTCCCCGTCACGGACGGGGAGCGCACGTATTATCCGGTTTCGCCCGAGGACTACGCCGAGCACCACCTCCGCATGGCGAACGCGGGCGCGGCCGCCGTCGGCGGCTGCTGCGGCACGACGCCCGAATTTATCCGCGCGACCGCCGACCTTGTCGCCGGAATGAGCGTCGTCCGGCGCGAGGTCTCCCTCCCGACGCGCGCCGCCTCGAACACGAAAACCGTCACGTTCGGTTCCTCGCCCGTTATTATAGGCGAACGCATAAATCCCACGGGCAAGCCTAAATTGAAGGCCGCCCTCCGCGACGGCGACACGGACTACATCATCTCTCTCGCCTATTCTCAAGCCGAGGCGGGCGCGGACGCCCTCGACATCAACTGCGGCGTCCCCGGCATAAACGAGGCGGAAACGCTCGTCCGCACGGTCGGCGCGGTCGCCTCCGCCGTCCCGCTGCCGCTCGTCATCGACACCTCCGACCCCGCCGCGATGGAGGCGGCGCTCCGCGTCTGCCCCGGCAAGCCTATCGTCAACTCCGTGAACGGCAAGAGCTGTGTAATGGAAAGCGTTTTCCCGCTCGTCAAAAAATACGGCGGCGTCCTGATCGGGCTGACGCTCGACGAGGGCGGCATTCCGCCGACGGCGGACGCGCGCCTCGAAATAGCGCGCCGCATCGTTGAAGCGGCGCTCGCCTGCGGCATTCCGCGCCGCGATATCCTCATAGACGCCTTAACGCTGACCGTCGCCGCCGACGGCGGCGCGGCAAAGGTGACGCTCGACGTCGTCGACCGCGTGACGCGCGAGCTCGGCGTCGGCACGGTGCTCGGCGTTTCGAACGTCTCGTTCGGGCTCCCCGACCGAGACGCCGTCAACGCGTCGTTTTTGACGCTCGCGCTCTCAAAGGGGCTCTCCGCCGCGATAATGAATCCCGAATCCGCCGCGATGCGCGGCGCGATATCTGCGTACAAAACGCTGTCCGGCGACTTCTCCGATTTAAATAAGGCAGTTGTCGAAGAATCTTCGACACTTGCCGATATGATACTGCACGGCAGAAAGGCAGATGCCGCGCGCCTCGCGGCGGAGCTTGTCGCATGCGGCGAGCCGCCGCTCTCCGTCATAGACGGACACGTGATCCCCGGGCTGTCGCGCCTCGGCAGCGAATACGAATCCGGGCGCGCGTTCCTGCCCCAGCTCATCGCCGGGGCGGACGCCGCGACAGCGGCATTTGCCGAACTCAAAAAGCATATCCCGCAGGGTTCGTCCGACACCTCGCGCGGCGTCATCGTCCTCGCGACGGTCGAGGGAGACGTCCACGACATCGGCAAAAACATCGTCTCCGCGATCCTTTCGAACTACGGCTACGACGTCCGCGACCTCGGTCGCGACGTCCCGCCCGCGCGCGTCGTCGCCGAAACGCTCGCGTCCGGCGCGCGCCTCGTCGGCCTGTCCGCGCTCATGACGACAACGGTGCCCGCGATGCGCCGCACGATAGAGGCGCTCCGCGCCGCCTGCGACTGCAAGATCGTCGTCGGAGGCGCCGTGCTGACCCCTGAGCTCGCCGCCGACCTCGGTGCCGACTATTACTCCCGCGACGCAATGGAAAACGTCCGCATCGCCGGGGAGGTTTACGGGTAACAGGGTTTTTAGATATAAGACGCGAGGGGAAAAACTTTTGGAAAAGTTTTTCCCCTCGCGCTCCCTTTTTCAAAACTTTTTATGGCTTTTTTGCGGTGCGGCGTTTGTACGGCGTGGGCGATTTTTTTACAGTTCGCGGACATGGAGCGTCTGCGGGTCGATGACGCGGACGCGCTTTTTGCGGCTCAACGCATATCGGACCGTTGAACCGGTCCCGCCTGCGCTGCCGTTCCAGACCGCGATCAGAATGTCGCATTTGTCGACCATGTACCTGTTGCGCCGGTGCATGCAGTCGGGCGTGTACTCCCTCGAGATGAGCGTTTTCCTGTCGGCCGCCGACAGGATCTTTTCATATCGCCGTTTCTGATCCGCCCGCCATCTCGACGCCTGATCGATGCACGGGACCGCCGCCTCGAGCGTCAGCTCCGGGTGCGTTATTTTCAGCTCCAGCACGACCTCCGCCGCGAGCAGATCCACTCCGAGCGCCATTCCCGTTATAAAATGCGCCGCCCCGTCGCACTCGACGGCGCTGACCGTCTCCGCCCGCAGCGCCTCTTTGAGCTCGGCGCACCTCGGGTCGGCTTCGTTGTAGCCGAACGGCAGCCCCTGCGGTCTGTGCCCGGTGTAGGCACACGTTAATTTGTCCATATTTAAACCTTTCCAGATGCTCGACTGTGATGCTGTATGCCATGACATGTATAGTATAACACAAAAAACCTCTCTTGGGGTGAAAAAATGTTCTTTTTTATCCGTCCTTTTTGTCCGCGTCCGCGATCATGAGCTCGACCACGCGGAGTATGCGCTTTCTTTCGCTGTCAGGCAGGTCGGAAAGCTCTGTTGAAAGCACCGACTCACCGTACTGCCCCGGGTGCTCCACGACATCGCAGAATATTGCGTCCGCCGAGACGCCGAGCGCGTTTATGATCGTAATGAGCTTTTCACATCGCGGGAATGAGGCGCCCCGCTCGACGGTCGAAATATAATTTGTCGTCAGCCCGGTCCTCTCCGCGAACTGTTCCTGCGTCAGTCCGAGCTCCTCGCGCCGCTGCTTTATTCGTTTTCCGATCCGCTTGTCGATCATATTCCCGCCTCGCTCTATGCATCTGCGTATCAGTATATAACGCAAAGGGCGTGACATGAAGACACGCTCGTCCATAATGTCTGCATTAGCGAATGACAATATGCAAAAAAAGCTTTTGAAAAGGGGCACGGGGGAAAACTTTTCTCGAAAAGTTTTCCCCCGTAAAGCTTCCCCGTATAAAAACCGTTTACAGCTCGGACGCCTTAAACGACTCATAGCCCTCGTAACAGTAGCTGCGGTCGATGCCCTTCATGAAAATTTCCCGGCTGTCAACATCGTCTGTCAGGGCAGCCATGAGAAGATGTTTGATCTCGATATCCTTTATCGGGCTGCGCTCCATCGCGAGGAGGTAGTCCTCCTTGTCGACGCGGCTCCAGTCGACCACCTTGTGCAGAGCGGTCTTCAGCATCAGATCGAGCCAGATCCGGGTACTGCGTCCGTTTCCCTCCCGGAACGGGTGGGCGACGTTCATTTCAACGTATTTTTCGACGATCTCGTCAAATGTAGACTGCGGCATCTTTTCAATATTCTCCAGCGCCGCCTCAAGATACATCACCGACGCAAATCGGAAATTTCCCTTTGCGATATTCACGGTCCGGACTTTTCCGGCAAAATCGTAAATATCTTCAAACAGATACTTGTGTATCGTCTGCAATGCGGCGAAGGTGCCGGGCTCAAGCGAATCCAGAATACCGTTTTCAAACAGCTCCACGGCCTTTTTTTTGCTGATGCGTTCCTCCTCTCTCGCAAGGTCGGCGGAGCTCTTAAGCCCCAGTTTATTTTCAATCGCCATGCTGCACCTCCGATTCCGTTTTCCTGCCCATATTATAGTATAACACGAACGCCGCCATTTTTCCATGGTTTCATGCAAAACAATTCTTATCAATAAAAGCTTTTGAAAAGGGGCACGGGGGAAAACTTTTGAGAAAAGTTTTCCCCCGTATAAAAACCTAAAACACCGTCTCGATTACGCGCGGGCAGGAGGGCGGAGAGTAACGCCAGGCGTCGATATGCGTGACGGACTCCGTGTCTATGAAATATCTCGGCGGGGAGACTTCGCGCAGAAGCTCTCCCTGATATGCACCGATGACGGCGAGCTTCACCTTCATTCGTTCCGGCGCGATGCTCTTTATGTAGACGGCGGCGCTGCCGCCGACGGTGACGCCGTCGTGCGGCTCGGCGAGCCCCGTCAGGTTCGGCGTCAGCTCGACGAAGATGCCGTAGCTCTCGACAGAGCGGACGATACCCGCGACCGTCTGTCCCGGCGAGAACATCGCGGCGTTTTCCTCCCACGTTCCGCACAGCTCGCGGTGCGAGACGTTGACGCGCCCGAGCGCGTCGAACCCGCGCACAACGACGTGTATGCGCGAGGAGACGGGCAGCCGCTCGCGCGGGTGTGAAATGCGCGAAACGGATATCGCGTCCACCGGCAGGAGCGACACTATCCCGCAGCCGATGTCGACAAACGCGCCGAACCGCTCGAGGTGAGTCACCTTTGCCGGTATGATGTCGCCCGGTATGAGCCCCGACACATACTCGCGCATGCACCGCCTCTGCGCCTCGCGCCGGGACAGATACGCGACCGGCGGGCTCGCCGTCATATCGACGTGCTGAACGACGAACGCGACCGTCCTGCTGACGCGCGTCACCGCCGCTATGCTCTTTACCTCCTCGCCCGGTGAGGTGAGGCATATCTCCTCCCGCCTTATTATTCCAATGGCGCCGCCGAGCTCGACGCGCAGGCTGTAGTCCTCGCTGTCGCACAAAACGACGGTCGCCTCGCATATCGCCCCCGTTTCTGCCGCGCGCAAGAGCCCCGCGACGGACGAGACGTATTCCCTGTTTTCGGCGCTGCCGACCCTGTAACCTTCCGGTGTGAAAATCTCCGTGCCTTTCATGCCATGTCCTTTCTTTTGCCACGATTCCGCTCTATTTTTATGCGGAGCCGAAAAAGGATATGACAGGCGCGTCTATGCGTCGGCGCTGTCCTTGATTTTTATTTTCGACAACAAAAGCCTCCTTGCCGCGATAAATATGAGTATAACCAAAACGCCGACGAGGAACGTCGTCCCGCTGAAACGTACAGTCGGCGCGCCGTTGACCGTCGCCCCGCTTACAGACAGAGCAGTCACAAACGCACCGGCAACGATGCCGATCATGGACACGCATTCGAAAACCGACGGTGCGGTGCGCGTCCTCGCCGCGTATATTATCGGTACTGCCAAAGAGGCGGCGAGGGGCGCGAGCGCAGACCACACAAGAACGCGGGAGAAGACATAAGCTGCGGGGAACATGTACAAAATATCCGAGCTGACGAGCATCGCGGCGGTCAATAATATGAGCACGGCGTCAACGGCCCGCATGCGCCTCGCCTCACGCCCCGCCTCATACGTGCGCCGCGCGCCGGTCAAAAGACGCATATACGGCTCGTAACAGATGTATAAAAGCGGCACGGGGCACAGACTCAGGAGCAGAAAATTCACCGCCGACGGGTCGTATACCGTAACCTCGCTGCCGCCCGCCCTCTCGGACACATTCATAAAGTATATTTCCGTCGGCAGAAAGCCGGCGGTCACCGTGAGCCACAGGACGAGAAACAGCGACGCGAACACCGAAAAGCTCCAGCGCGCGGCGCTCTTCACGAGCCGCTCAACGTCTGTGTCGCCCGCCTCCGCCGCGGCGCGGCGGATCTCGCGCACGCGCAGCGCGGAGAGCATCGCCATGACCGCCGCGGCGATGTCGAATATCAGCATAACGAGCACGCCGATGACCGTTATCCCGCCCTGAAAGAGCGAGCCGACGAGGAACATCAGGACAACGCCCAGGGCGATGAGCGCAAGGGAGATGATGGCGGACGTCCGCAGCCGTGTCGCTGTCCGTTCGAGCAGAGCGGCGCCCCGCCGCTCGCCGCGCTCCTGCGCCCGCGGCGCCGTGCCGCCCTGTTCCGGCTCCGGGCGGCGCACGGGCGTATATACGGCTGCGGGTTCGCCGCGCAGTATTTCATCGCACGTGACACCGAATATCTCCGCGATGCACGGTATCAGCGTGAGGTCGGGCATCGTTTCATCGCGCTCCCAGCGGGACACCGCCTTGTTTGATACGTTCAGCCTGTCGGCAAGCTCCTGCTGCGTCATTCCGTTTGCGCGGCGGAGCGCCGCGATAAAGCTATTGTCCCGAAAAGTGAGAAAATGCGGCGGGAAGTCTGTTTTTGCGTGTCCGCGGGTGGACTCTGAATCCATACGCGACAACATGAGTGCCGCGCTGGCGCGCCTTGTTGTCGCGCACGAGAACGCGCCGCTGGCGCATTCTCGAGCGGGGCTTTCACCGCAGGGACTCTGAACCCATACGCGACAACATGAGTGCCGCGCTGCGCGCGTCACGAGGCGCTGCCGCGCCTTGTTGTCGCGTACGAGAACGCGCCGTTGGCGCATTCTCGAGCGGGGCTCTCACCACAAGAATGGCTCAAAAAAGGGATACGGTGGGCAATGCCCACCGTATCCCTTTTTTGGGCCATCAGGGACTCGAACCCCGGACCGACCGGTTATGAGCCGGTTGCTCTAACCAACTGAGCTAATGGCCCTTGCTCAGTGCCTAAATAGTATAATACATCTGCGCCCGTTTGTCAATATCGAAATTGAAAATTTTTCTTTTCTCCCCGTCTTTCATTTTTTATATCTTCGTTGACGCACCGTCCGTTTTGGTGTATAATGTAAAAAAATTGCGCCGGAGGCATGTATGTCAATGGAACTTTTACCCGAGGATTACGCGGAACCGAGGTGCCCCCTGTGCGTTCCGCAATATAAGGAAAACGGGCGGGCCGTCACCCGCATACCGGTGAGCCGCGTCATAGATAAATACGACGAATATATCGCTCACCGCGATACGGACGGCGCCGAGCGCCACCTCAAATACTGGCTCGCCGAGGCGGAGGCCGGCGGCGACACGCACGGCAGGCTGACCGTCATAAACGAATTCATGGGCCTCTACCGCAACACGGAACGCCGGGACGAGGCGTACAAGTACGCCGACCTCGGGCTTGAGTCCGTACACGATGACGGCAGGCTCATCACCGCAACGACGTACATAAACGCCGCGACCGTCTACAAGACGTTCGGCGAGCCGGAACGCGCATATCCGCTCTTTGTCCGCGCGCGGGAGATATACGAATCCTCCCTCGACCCCGCCGACGAACGGCTCGGCGGCCTTTACAACAACATGGCGCTCGCCCTCTCCGACCTCGGCAGGTACGGCGAGGCATACGAAATGTACGAAAAAGCGATAAATATAATGATCGACACCGAGCGCGGCGGGATCGAGGCCGCGATCTCCTACCTCAACATGGCGAACGCGCGCGAGGCGGAGCTCGGGCTCCCGGCGGCGAAGGACAAGATCGACGAGGACCTGTGCTGCGCGGAGGCGCTGCTCGAGGCCGCCGCCGACCGCCGCGACGCATATTACGCCTACGTCTGCGCCCGCTGCGCGCCGGGCTTCCGCAGATACGGAATGGCGGAGTACGCGGACAAAATAGACGCGCGCTCAAAGAGCATTTATGAAGGGGCTTGAGCTCTCCCGCCGGTATTATTTAGAATACGGCGCGCCGATGATACGCGAGCGCTTTCCCGAGCTTGAAGGCGTCCTCGCTGTCGGCAAGTGCGGCGCGGGTTCCGAATGCTTCGGCTACGACGACGAAATTTCCACGGATCACGACTTTGAGCCGGGGTTCTGCATATTCGCGCCGGACGACATTGACCGCAAAACGCTCTTCGCGCTCGAGCGAGCATACGCCTCGCTCCCCGCGTCATTCCTCGGGTTTGAGCGGCGGCGCGTCGCCCCGGTCGGCGGCAGCCGCCACGGCGTTATTCTCATCTCCGACTTTTTCGGCCGGAGGACCGGCAGCCCGACGGGTACCTTGACCCCGCGCGAGTGGATACGCGTGCCGGAGCCCTACCTCTGCGAGGCGACGAACGGCGAGGTCTTCCGCGACGACGCGGGCACATTTACCGCCGCGCGCGAATCGCTTTCACACATGCCCGAATCCGTCATGCTGAAAAAGCTCGCCGGCAATCTGCTCCTGGCGGCACAGGCGGGCCCATACAATTACAGGCGCAGCGTCGCCCGGGGCGATGAGGCGGCGGCGCAGCTCTCCGCGATAGAATTCGTGCGGCATGCAACTGCGGCATGCTTCAACCTCGCCGGGCGCTATATGCCCTATTACAAATGGACGTTCCGCGCGCTTTCCGATATCCCGGAATTTTCTCCTCTCGGTGACGCGTTTCTGTACCTCATAACGACCGACAACGACAAAAAGACCGCCGCCGTCAAAAGCGAGGTGACGGACGACATCGTCCGCGCGCTGTCGGACGCCGTGAGGGAGCGCTCGATCGCCGACATAAAAGGCGCCCCCGACCTTGAGCGGCTCGCATACGCCTGCAACGACAGGATCGCCGACCCCGACATACGAAACCTGAATATTCTATACGCCGTAGACTGAAAGTATTTTATTAAGGAGGATATATTTACATGGAAACCGAATCCGAAAACGAAATCAAAGACCCGACGCCCGCTGAGAATGCAGCGAAAAAAGCCACGGACACCGCCGAAAAAAGCGGCGATCAGCCAAGTTCCGCAAAGGCGGCGCGGCAGCCCGTCCGCGCGGCAAAGCCCGTCTCGATCCTGCTCTCGATCGTGCTGACGCTCGCGCTCCTCTGCTCGTGCGCGCTCGGCGTCCTCCGCGCGACGCTCTCGCCCGAGGGGCTTTCGCGCATTATCTCCGCCGTGCTCGGCTCGGGGATCCTTGCCGAGGCCCCCGGCGGATACGAGCTTGCGGACGCCTCGCCGAAGTCCGAGTCCCCCTCCGATTATCTCGCGGGAATGAAGACCGAGGACATCGTCGACCAGGCTTACAAGCTCGGGCTCGACGAGCTTTTCGAGGAATACGGCATAACGCGCGAAAACATGGGCGAGCTGATAGACAACTCCACGTTCCGCGAATTTGCCGAGGAAAACGCGGGCAAGATCGTCTCGAACTATCTTGCGACCGGGAGCGTTGCCGAGGCCGTTGACCCGGACCTGCTCGTCGGCTTTGTCCGCGACAACGAGGAGACGATATACAAGGTGACGGGCCACCGCGTCACCGATGAGCAGTACAAAACGCTTCGCGAGCGCGTACCCGAGGTGCTCGGCCGCGTCGATTCACAGACCGTCGGCAGCATGAAGGATACGCTCGGCTTTGAATTCTCCGCCGTGACCGCGGCGGTCGCGAAGATCACGTCCCCCGTAGGATATATAGCGTCCATCGCCGCCGCAGTCCTCGCCGCCGTCATCATATTCGCGCTGCACAAATTCCTGCTCGGCCGGTCGCTCTCATATGTCGCCGTTCCCGCGCTCATCGTCGGCATACTGTTTGCCGCCGTCGCCGGCGCGCTCTTCCTGCTCGGCGGCTCGATACTCGACGGCGCGCTCGCGTCCGTTTTCGAGGCGGTCAACGTTTCGATCGTTATCCGCGCCGCGGCGCTCACCGCCGCCGGGATCGTGCTCCTGATCGTCCGCGTTCCGCTCAAAAAGCGCAGCATCTGACCGTGCGCAGCCAATAAAAAAACGCCGGGAGGAAGCTTTCCGTCTGAAAGCTTCCTCCCGACTTTATTACATTTCGGTTTTATAACGGCAAATATTCGTTCGCGAGCTTTTCTCTGATCTTGCCAAGGTCCGGCAGCAGGACCCACATGCCTCGGATCCACGGCGACGTATACGCGCCTTCGAACGGAACCGAATACGACGATACCTTCATTCTGCTGACGACGGGCAGAAGCTGCATCAGAAGCCCCCATCTCTCATTGACCGTCAGATCCGTTGCCAGCTTCGGGAGGATCTCGTCCGCGATGCTTTTCAGCTCCGAGACGCCCGCGTTCTTGAATTTATTGAAGAGCGAGAGCAGGATCTTTCTCTGCCTGTCCGTGCGCTGAAAGTCGGAATCGATATACCTTATGCGCGCATATGCGAGCGCCTGTTCCCCGTTCAGGTTGCTGCGCCCGACCGGGACCTCGACGCCCATGGAATATCTCATGTGGTCGGCCTCCGCCTGCGTGACGTCCATTTCGACGCCGCCGAGCAGGTCGATGATGTCAATGAAATCAAAGAAATCGCACTCGAAGCAGCCGTCGACGGTCACGCCGAAGTTGTGGCAGAGCGTGTCCTTCAGGAGCTGGAACCCGCCCCACACATACGCGGTGTTCAGCCTGTTGTCCATATATCCGCCCGGGATCTGAACATACAGGTCGCGCAGGAACGAGATGAGCGAGACGTTGTTCGTCTCGGGGTTTATGCTGACGAGTATCATCGTGTCCGAGCGCTGGCGCCCCTCGCCGGCGCGCCTGTCCTGCCCGACTATCAGGATATTTATGAGCTTGTCGTCGTCAAACTTCGGCAGCTCACCGATATCCGGCCACTGTACATCAGTCTCCGGCGGGGCGGTCTCGGTGCCGTCCTGTATGCCGTCCGTCCCGTCCGTAACGGGCGACGTCTCCGGCGGCGCTATCGGACCGAGCTCCTCGTCGGTAAAGAAGAAATCGCTCCCGGGCAAAACGTCGTGCTGCGTGTCGGCGGGGTCGACATACTCGATCTGCCCGAGGTAGTGGTGCACGATCAGAAGGCCGGAGCCCACCGTCGCGAGTATGAGCACCGCCGCGGCGACGACCGTGATGATGACCGCCTTTTTGGCGCCGCCCTTTTTCTTCGGCGCTTCGCGTTCTTCAGGCGCGCCGCCCCCGTCCTGCCCGCTGTTTTGTTCGTTGTCTTTTTCGTCCATACAAGATCCCGATCTTTATAAAATGCGCGTCAGAACGGCAGATACTCGGTCGCGAGCTTTTCCCTTATCAGCTTGAGGTCCGGCAGCAGCACGTCCATGCCCCTGATCTTTACGCCCTGGAAGCAGTCGTAATCCGGCACGAAGTGCTGCGATATCTTCATCTTTCTGACGTTCGGCAAAAGCTCCGTCAGAAGGCCCAAAACCTGCGACTTTGACATATCCGTCGTAACCATGGGCAGTATCTGTTCCGCGATCCTTTTAAGCTCGCCGACGTCGGCGTCCTTGAACTCGTTGAATATCGAAAGCAGGATCTTCCTCTGGCGCTCCGTCCGGCCGAAATCGTCTCCGATCTTTCTGTTGCGCGCGTATACGAGCGCCTGCTCCGGCGTCAGCCTGTTCATTCCGGCGGGCACCCACGACCCCGAATACGTGTATATATAGTCGGCCTCCGCCTGCGTCAGCTCGATGTCGACGCCGCCGAGTATCTCGATTATGTCCATGAAGTAGTGGCTCAGCGTCTCCTTCAGGAGCTTGAAGCCGCCGTACATGTACGAGACGTTCAGCCTGTTGTCCTGATATCCGGGTATCTGCAGGTACGTGTCGCGCAGAAACGAGATGAGCGAAACTTCGTATGTCTCCGGATTGATGCTCGCAAGTATCATCGAGTCGGAGCGGAGCTGATCCTCCTGTCCCTCGCGCCTGTCCTGACCGACTATCAAGATGTTCAAAAGCTCGTCGTCCTCAAGGTCGGTTATGTCGCCCGCACCCGGCCAAACGACCTCCCCCTCGAAGGGCTCTCCCGTCGCCGGAGTATCCGTATCATCGCCGTAGGGGTAAGTCGCATCAGATGGCAGATAGTGCGAGGTGTCGTTAGGGTCGACGTAATTTATAAGATTGAGGTAGTGATCCACTATCAGCCAGAGGGAGCCGACAATGACCGCCACGATCGTTATGACCGTAAACAATATTATTATCGACGTTGTGCTCGCTTTTTTCTTTTTCTTATTATTTACGTGTCTGTCAGCCATTTTTTCTCCGTTTATTCAAAAAACCGCCTCCGTCGGGCGGAAAATCGCCCGCAGCAGCGGCGGACGGCACTCATAGTGATTATTGTAATACAACGGGCAGGAAAAATCAAGCCGTAAAAATAAACATTTTGTAAACCTTTTGACCTCGCCCAATTTTTTGCACGGTCATACTTTACAAAAACGAATTTCTATGTCATAATGTTACTGTGCAAAAATAAAAACGCCCGAAAGGATAATATATATGAACGATACCGAACTGAACGAAGCCACGGCAGAAGACGGGGCGGAAACAGCGCAGGCGGCCGAGGACGAGCACAGGGAGAGCGCCGAGCTCCCGGAAGACGAAGCTCCCGAGCGGCCGCGCCCGAAGCCGGAGACGGCGCGCCTCGTCTACAGTGCATACGCCGAAATGCGCCCCGCGCCGTCGTCCAAATACGCGCCGATGGGGATCTTCGGTTACATCGCGATGCTCGCGGTCACCGCGATCCCGGTCGTCGGCTTCATCATTGCCGCCGTCACGGCGCTCGCGTCAAAAAAGCTCGCCCGCAGGCGCCTCTGCGCCGCCGTCGTGATACTGCGCGCGGTCCTGTTCGCGCTGCTCGCCGCTGCCGCCGCCGTTCTCATATTCGTATACGACATCGACATTCTCGGCAGGGTATCTTCGCTTTTATAAAAGCTCCCCCTCGTCCGGCATGCGGCGCGAAAGCGCGTGATTGCTCAGGCGCCTCTCCCCGCTCACCTCTTTTATGACGGTGAGCTCCGGCGGCAGCGCGACCTCTTCGTCCTCGCTCGCCAGCTCGACCTCCATCACGGCGACGTGCGCCCACTCGGGATAGACGTCTATCTCAAAATTATGCCCGCGGTACGGCAAGACGTACCGCGTCTTTATTACGGGGTGCGTGCCGTCCTCGCGTCTTTTCGCGAGCGTCCGGTACTCGTCCTCCCCGATGGCGCGCTCGTCCTCGGCGGAGGATATCGTCCCGATCCGCCGCTTTACCGTGTGCGTATACGTTGCCTTGCCGTGCCCCTCGCGCCTGCGGACGCGGGCGGTCGCCTCCGGCTCCGACTCAATATATATCTGCTCTATCCGGTCCCCGCCGAGCGCCTCCAACAGCGGCGCCTCCGGCATCTCTATCAGGAACCGACGCTCCGTCTCGATATGTTCCATCACTTCACCTCCGATTTTTTCCGTCACGTCATTCTACCACACCGCCGCCCCGCCCGCAACAGTTTTTTTGCGCCGTATTGAAAAACGCGGGAAAGCGTGCTACAATTTATATTAAATAATTTATCAGGGGGATATATATGAAACGCATAGCCGCCTTCATGCTTTTGCTCGTGACGGTGCTCCTCACCGCCTGCTCATCTTATACATATACGCTCGTACACTACGAGGACAAGGCCCTCATGGAGAAGGCGCTCGACTTTGAAATGGAAGAGATCCCGAACATCGACCCGCCGATAGCGTTCGCCGCCGCGGACGGCTGCCTCGGCGAGCTGACATACGCCGTCGTCGACGAGCTCCTCGGCGAGGGAACGCTGATCTTCCGTATGGCAGCGCCCGATTACGCGGAAAAATACAGCACCGACAACGGCGTCCCCGGTATTTCGCCGCGCCCCGCGGACAGCGTGCTGCAAACGGAGAACATCGGCTCCGCGACCGTCACGTATTACGTCTGCGGCAGCGCGATCTCCGCCGTCTGGAGCCTCGGCGGGTACGCATATTCCGTCTCGCTCTCGTACAAAACCGAGGACGCGGTCCTCACGCGCGACAGCATATACCCATACGTCCTCTCCGTCATCGCGTCATAATTATGGAAAACCGGATAAATATACTCTATTCGGACTCCGCCGTTGCCGTCGCCGTCAAGCCGCCGGGGCTGATCTCCGAGTCCGGGGACGCGCGCGCGAGCTTCGCCTCCCGCCTTGAGGACGCGCTCGGCGGCGCCGTCTTCCCCGTACACCGCCTCGACAGGGAAACGCGCGGCGTCATGGTCTATGCGCGCACGCCGGAGGCGGCGCGCACGCTCTCCGGCGCTTTTTCCTCCGACGGTACTGAAAAAATCTACCTCGCCGTGGTGCTCGGCAGGCCGGAGCTGCCCGAGGGCGAGTACCGCGACCTGCTTTATCACGACGCGCGGCGGAACAAGTCATACGTCGTCTCCTGCGCGCGGCGCGGCGTCCGCGAGGCAGCCCTCCGCTACCGCGTCTCCGGCTCGTGCGGCGCGGGCACTCTCGTCGCCGTCCGCCTTTTGACGGGGAGAACGCATCAGATAAGAGTTCAGTTCGCCTCGCGCGGAACGCCGATCTGCGGCGACCGCCGCTACGGCGGAAAATCGGACGAAAACAGGTGGGGCTGCGCCGGCTGCGGCAGCCGCGGCATCGCGCTCGCCTGCGCCTCCCTCTCGTTTCCTCACCCGGTGACCGGCGAGCGTATGAGCTTCGTCTCGCTCCCTACGGGCGCCCCGTGGGACCGCTTCGACACGCGCGCGGCGATAGAGCTAATATGAATGGAGCCGCCGCTTTTACGGGATCCAGGCGCCGATCCGATACCGAAAAACAGCGCGGGGAGACGTCCTTTCTCAAAAAGGGCGTCTCCCCGCGCTTTATGTGGCGGCTTTTGTCCGCCGCGTCAGTTTCCCATATAATATATGATCATCTCCGTCGAGGCTTCGGCAAGCAGATCGGTCGTGTCGTACCCCTCGCACTTAAATCCGGGGACGAGCGACAGTATTTCCACCGCCATTTTTATCAGCGCCCTTGCGGTCACATTGTCGCTGTCCTTATATCGGTTAAAATGGACCCGGCATTGCATACCCGCATACGCTATCATCTTCTTGCAGCTGAACTCAAGATCGCGGTATATCTCCTCCTCGATCGGCGCGAGGTCGTCCTTATACTCGTCATTCTTCTTTGTCTCCGCAAGCTTTAATAGCTCGTTGCTGTAATGATACATCTCGTAAAGGGTGTGCTGTATCTCGTCTCCCGATTCCAGCCTGCTGTACTGCTCCTTCATCAGGGCATACAGCTCGCTCATTTTATTGCTGAGACCGCACAAATACTGCGTTCTTTTTTCCGTTAAATCGTTGTTCGTTCGCATCTTGCGCCTCCCGTGCCGTTCACGCGGCCTTTTTCATTTTGATGTACCTTATGTATCCGACAAGCAGCGTAAAAAAGTCTATTATCCCGCCTATACCGAAGAGCTGACCCGTGAAGAGATAGATCCAGGGGTGAGGCCATTTCAGGTAAAACCGATGCGCTGAGAATATACCGAGGAAAACGCAGAGCCAGAACGCGACCGCGTATCTCCTGCCCTCGTCGAGCTCTCTTTGACCTATGTCCGCCTCGATCGCGGCGGCGAGCTCATCATTCAGCTCAATAACGTCGTATCTGGGGCATTCCGCGAATTTGCTGCCGCTGCTCATCACCGCTGCGATCAGCACGTCGCCGTCTTCAAGCTCAACCTCAATGTGCCACGTGTGTTCGTTTGTCTGCTGATAGATCTTTTCGTTTTCTCTGTCAGCCGACGCGCCTATCACAGTGCTGAGCAAACTCGGTTCGCCTATTTGCGATAAAGCTTTATTGAAATTGTTCAGAGAAACACTAAATTTGTTGCTCCCTCTCGAAAATGAACCTTCATCTGTCAGGTTCAGCAAGCACGTCCCGACGGGGACCGCGACGGAAAAACCGTTATATGCCCGCATATAGTCCCCGCCGTTGACCGAGACGTACCCGCCGAAATTTTCGTTGCCCTCCACAGCGAAATACACAAATGCCATTCTTTCGTCGTTCATACTGTCGCCCTCTCTTTTTTATTTTTTTCGTTATGCACGTCTGTGCCTGTATGTGTCGCAGCGCTCGTAAGGATATTTCGAGCTCCCGCTCTGCGTGCATCGGCGCGCGTCGACGGAGAAATACGCGCAGTTCCCGCAGCATTCGCCGCCCCCGCGCTGAAATTCTCCGGCATCGCAGTTTTTGTCCGGGTAAGAGGGGTACCCCTTGTACCCGCACTTCTTTTCGCTGATCCGATAGTACCTGCATTCATAACATTTCGGCATTTTTTATCCCTCCTTTTCTTTTTGACCGAATTTTATCTCACATAGTAGCTCATGGTAACAGGATTTCTAAATGTGGCCGCGACAGCATACGGGTCGGAAGTGTCAAAGGGTGTCGCATATCCGGGGGCGTTGAGATACCATCCCGATGTCTGAAAATAAATGGTTTCAAGATTGCCGCATCCGTGGAAGGCAGTCCCGCTGATTTTTTTCAGGCTTCTCGGCAGGGTTATAGTTATCAAAGATTTACAGTTTGCAAAAGCGCTGCTTTCGATCACCTCTATTCCCTCCGGTATGACAAAATATTTAACACCGTCGTCGTAGTGGAACGCAAGCTGTCCTATTTCCCTGACTGGTTTTCCGTTATAGTATGCGGGGATCACGACCGTTTCGGGGTCTTTTTTCGGCGCCCAGTAGCTGACCTCGAGACCCATACACACATAGCCTCTGCTGTCGTCGGTGAGCTCAAAGGTCAGGTGCGGGGTCGCCTCCTGCGCCGTGCCGCACACCGTGCATATGCCCGCAACAAAGCTGTGATCGCTCGTCGGTATGGTCCCGCTCTCGGTCTGCCCGCACATGGTGCAGGTCGATGTCCATCTTCCCTCGGAGGAGCAGGTGGCCTCACGCTCGACGACTCTGTCGGAATATGTGTGCTCGAGCTTCGGCAGCGTTGTTTGCGCCGTCAGGACCTGTCCGCACACGGAACAGTGGCTGCCGTCTGTAAGCCCCGTCGCCGTGCAGGTTGCCGCCTTGCCGCGATCCGTCACCGCGGTGTGCCCCGTCGCCCGAACGGTCTCCTGCTTTTTAATTACGGTGCCGCACACGGAACAGTGGCTCCCCGCCGTCAGCCCGTTTGACGTGCATGTGGCGTTCTTCGCCGGATCGGTCACCTCTGTGTGCGCCGTCATCGGGATCTCTTCCGTCTTCTTTTCGCCGCAGATCGTGCACGTGTAGACACGTGTGCCGGTTTTTTGGCAGCTTGCCGCCTCCGTTACTACCGCCGCGCCGTAATTATGGCTGCACACCGACGGGTTCGTGTCGTCGGTGCGCTCCGTCTCCGCCTCTGTCTGCACAGCGTCCGTGTCATTTACGGTCTCGACGCGATCGGGCTTCTTTTCCGTGGCAGCTCCACGCGTCGTCTCCGCCGCGCTTTCGGTCAAATCCCCGTCAGGCACCGGGGTTTCGCTCGGCGTCGGCTTGAAAAATCCAGAAAAGTAAGCCGCGCACGCAGCGGCGGCGAGAATTATCACCGCTGCCGCGATCAGCACGATAATGACTACCCTTCTGCGCTGCCGTCCTCGCCCTTCATAAGCTTCGTTTTCGTTCGTTCCGTTCTGATCGTTCATGTCCTTCCTCCTTCAAAAGCTGCCGACACCGACCGTCTCCCCGCGTTTTTATGACTGTGCGTCCCGCATTCACGGCCGTATTTGCCATGCGGCGCGACTGTGCCTTGCTTTGTATAATTATCCCAAAACGGGATATAAGTATTATACCAGACTGGTATAATAGTGTCAAGGGGGACAATGCGAAACTTGAAGAAAAAAATCGAAAACAATATTTTCCTGCGCTTGAGAGTGCTGCGCGAGGAGAGGGGCCTTTCACAGGTAAAGCTTGCGATCGACCTCGATCTCAATCAGAACTCCGTCAGCAGATATGAGACGGGCGAACGCGAAATGGACTACGCAACGCTGATACGCGTCGCCGATTATTTCGGCGTTTCGCTCGACTACCTGCTCGGGCGAAGCGACGATCCGACAATTTACCGCTGAAATCTACATCATTATAATATGGTGCTTTCGAAAAAGCAGAGAGAGGCGCGCGCCTCTCTCTGCTCGTTTTATTAACGATTCCGAAAGAGTTTTAAATTTTTATTAACTCTATTGACAACGCCGCCTCGGTGTAGTATCATATATGCGTACTACATAGAGTAGTACAGTTGGCACACATATATGACACACAAGAGAGGAAAGCAATATGCTGCAAACGAAAGATCTGCGAAAGGTATATACGCCGAAAAAGGGCGTCCCGGTGACGGCGCTCGACGGCATCTCGCTCACGTTCCCGGAGCGGGGAATGGTGTTTCTGCTCGGCAAATCGGGCAGCGGCAAATCGACGCTCCTGAACCTGCTCGGCGGGCTTGACAAATACGATGGCGGCGAGATCATCATCAAGGGCGTCTCGTCCCGCGATTTCTCGCAGGAGCGGTTCGACTCCTACAGGAACACTTACGTCGGCTTCATCTTCCAGGACTACAACGTCCTGCCCGAATTCACCGTCGGCGCGAATATCGCGCTCGCCCTCGAGCTTCAGGGCAAAAAGGCGACGGACGAGCTCATAAGCAAGATCCTCGACGACGTCGACCTCGCCGGCTACGGCGGCAGGCGGCCGAACGAGCTCTCCGGCGGTCAGCTCCAGCGCGTCGCGATAGCGCGCGCGCTCGTCAAGAACCCGGAGATCATAATGGCGGACGAGCCGACCGGCGCCCTTGACTCGGCGACCGGAAAACAGGTCTTCGACACGCTGAAAACGCTCTCGGCGGAAAAGCTCGTCATCATCGTTTCGCACGACCGCGAGTACGCGGAATTTTACGCGGACAGGATAATCGAGCTCTCGGACGGCCGCGTCATCTCCGACGTCGAGTATTCGCCCGACGAGAGCAGCGCCGACGCGATAACATACGACGGGGACACCGTCAGCATTCCGGCGGGATATCACCTGACCGAGGAGGACAGGCGCGAGATCAACGAATACATCGACCGGATCCGCGCGGGCACGCGCCTGCACTTTTCCGGGCTGTCAAAGAAATTCCGCGACACGGACACCTCGAAGATACCGCCCGCGGACCCGTCCAAATTCAGCCTCATCAAGTCGCGGCTGCCGCTGCACAGCGCGTTCCGCATCGGCGCGAGCGGGCTCAAATACAAGAAATTCCGCCTTGTCATAACGATCTTGCTCTCTGTCATCGCGTTCGGGCTGTTCGCTCTCGCGGACACGTTCGGGGCGTACAACCACATCGAGGCGTGCACGAATTCGCTGCTCGAATCGAACGTGCGCTACCTCTCCCTCGTCAAGGCAAAGCAGTACACGCGCTACGACGGCAAAATATCGTATTCGCCCGGCCCGATGCTCGATGACGACGACATTTCCGCGATAAAGCGCGACATGGGCACGCCGGTGTCCGGCGTGTTCGTCCCGATGGCGGGAATACCGGATTTCGGTCAGCTCGTCGACTCCGGGAGCGAGCAGTTCATGGAAAAAGTCACCGTCCTCGCCGACTCCTTCTCCGGCTACTGCGAGCTCACCGAAAAGACGCTCTCCGACCTCGGCTACACGGTCGCCGCCGGCAGGATCCCCGAGCCGGGCAAGGACGAGCTTGCGATAACGTCTTACGTGTTCGAGACGTTCAGGCTGGGCGGATTTGCGACCGGGGAAACGGAAAAATCCCCGGAGGGCACGGAAGTGCCGACCTACGACAAGATCTCCTCCCCCGCCGACATGCTCGGCAGAAAGTGGCGCATCGGCGAGCGCGAATTTGAGATAGTCGGCGTCATCGACACGAAGTTTGATCTCTCCCGCTACGATGTTCTGCTCCACGCGGAGCCGAACGAATCGGTGACGGAGGAGCTCGCGCGCTTTGTCCTCTCCCGCGAGCTCACATACGCGCAGGATTACAGCTTTCACTGTCTCGCCTTCGTCGGAGACGGCATGATAGAGACGCTGCTCGCGGACGAGCCGAACGAGATCCCGTTCAGGGACAGCAACCTAAGCTTTACGCAGGCGTCACCGACGACGAATTTTTCGAGATATACCCGGATTACGCCGGAAAGCTCGAGGACATTGCGGCGGACGCCAACATCGTATGGGTTGACGGCAAGGCGCGCACCTCGCTCGGCAAGGGCGAGGCCGTCGTCCCCGCGTCCATAGTAAACTATTATACGACTGTCACCTCCGGCGACGGCTGGTATACCTCGACTCCGATAGATCTCACGGAAGAGAACTATGACACGCTGTTCGGCGCCGAATTCAGCGGGAACCTCTGGTCATTTTACGGGAACTCGGAGAGTGACTTAATGCTCGAGGGGTGGCACATCGTCGGCATAATCGAGACCGATGACGCGAGCTCCGTTCCGTCCCGCTCGATATATATGTCGGACGAGGACTACGGGCGCATCGTCGGCACCGACCTCGGGAGCTATACGTTCGCCGTGGGCGCCCTGCCGAAGGCGAAAAACGAGATACGCCGGATATCCGAGCTCACAAACCGCACGGACACCGAGTATCGCTACGAGATGAAGAACCCCGTCGTCTACGAGCTCGACGGGCTCAACGAAATGCTTGAGGTGCTGTCGGGCGTATTCCTGTGGGTCGGCGTCGGATTTGCCGTGTTCGCCTCGATAATGCTCGCCAACTTCATCGGAACGAGCATCGCATATAAAAAGCAGGAGATCGGCATACTGCGCGCGATAGGCTCGCGCTCGAGCGACGTCTTCAACATATTCTTCGCGGAGGGCTTCATCATCGCCGTCATCAACTTTATTCTCGCGTCCGTCGGCGCGCTGGCCGCGACGCTTTTGATCAATTATTACCTGCGCATCGGCGCGGGGATACTCGTCACGGTCATCTCGTTCGGCATACGCCAGGTGGCGCTGCTCATCGTCATCTCGCTCGGCGTCGCCGCGCTCTCGTGCTTCCTGCCCGTAAAGCGCATCGCCTCAAAGCGCCCGATAGACGCGATTAGAGGGCGCTGACATGCAGGTCGAGCTCATCGAACAGAGGGCGGACGTGCGCCCGATAAAGAAGGTGTTTTTCGCAATTGCCGTCCTCGCCGTATTCGCGCTCGCCGTTTACGCCGTGCTGTCACAGACGGTCTATACGGTCGGCGCATATCCCGACCGTGCCGAGTGCGTATCATGGGACGCGACATACGAGTCGCTGCTCTCGACCGCGGAGCGGTTCGACACCGGTGCAGCCGAGGCGTGGGAGCACGCGTATTCGTACACCGGGACGCTCCCGAGCGACGACCCGCGCGATTACATGAACATCTACCTATACTTCACAGCCGAAAATAAAAGCTTCATCGACAGCTATACGCTCGGCGGCACGCTCAGCGGCGCCGAAAAATACGGCGACCGGATCCTGTTTTATTCGGACGCGGACGCCGCGTACAGCGCGCGCCTCGGTAGGCGCGAGTCGCCGGGCGCGAAGACGGCGGCGGGGTCGTCCGTCATTCTCGACGTCTATGTCGGCGGCCTCACGGACGAGCAGATAAAAGAGCTCGTCGGCGCCGTCACCTTAGAGGTCACGGCGAAGGGCGGGATCTTCGGGACAAAGAACGTCGGCGTTTCGTTCGCCGACTGCGGCTCGGTCACATTCGACCGAGGCACGAACTCATAGCTCCGCCACGCATACGGGGGCGAAAACTTTTGCGGAAAAGTTTTCGCCCCCGTATTTATTTTGGCTTTATCTTGTGATATAATAATTATGAGTATATTTATGCTGCACCTATGCGGCAAATACATACAAAACCGAAAAAAGGAACATATAATGGCAAAAGAAAAGAAACCGAAAAATCCGAGGCTCGGACGAGTCGGCGGTGAGGCGCTGCTCGAGGGCGTCATGATGCGCTGCGGCGAGGACATCGCGATATCCGTCCGCCGCGAGGACGGCTCCGTCGCCGTGAAAAAGCAGAAATACGTCTCGCTCCGCAAGCGGAACAAATTCTTCAATATCCCGATAATCCGCGGCGTCGTCAGCT
>CANROT010000007.1 GCA_947632285.1 uncultured Clostridia bacterium | reverse complement strand
TGATTTCAATCCACGGGCTCCGCGGGGAGCCCGACATAACGGCGGTTACGAAATAAAGGCCAGAATGGAATTTCAATCCACGGGCTCCGCGGGGAGCCCGACCGTGAATAAGAAAATCGCGGCTCCGTACTTGGCAATTTCAATCCACGGGCTCCGCGGGGAGCCCGACATCGATATAAATCCGTTGAGCTGTGCCGCGTTGCTATTTCAATCCACGGGCTCCGCGGGGAGCCCGACGACGCTGTCTTGACGTTGACGGTCGAAACGCTTGTATTTCAATCCACGGGCTCCGCGGGGAGCCCGACGAAAATTTGCAACTGACATTTTCTCCCAAGTATAATTTCAATCCACGGGCTCCGCGGGGAGCCCGACATATTTTGACCTCCTCACCTCTTTCCACACGTTTGATTTCAATCCACGGGCTCCGCGGGGAGCCCGACATCGTTAAGTATTCCTTTGCGCATGCACTCGAGATATTTCAATCCACGGGCTCCGCGGGGAGCCCGACATTTTCTGCGTAGCCTGGGCGAGAGCCGTATTTGTATTTCAATCCACGGGCTCCGCGGGGAGCCCGACGACTATATTGTTTTCAAAAAATTTTACACATGGAAATTTCAATCCACGGGCTCCGCGGGGAGCCCGACTTTTCCGTGCTTCCTGCCCGAGCCTGCGCAAGTAATTTCAATCCACGGGCTCCGCGGGGAGCCCGACGGAGCAAGTATATCGCTACATTTTGACCGTGGCGGATTTCAATCCACGGGCTCCGCGGGGAGCCCGACGTGCGACGTGCTTATGACGTATCGCGGCCAGATTATTTCAATCCACGGGCTCCGCGGGGAGCCCGACATGTCGCGAGCGGAGTTATTACCAAGCGTGACGCCGATTTCAATCCACGGGCTCCGCGGGGAGCCCGACATCCTGCTCTATGCTTAATGGGTTACGCCACAAAATTTCAATCCACGGGCTCCGCGGGGAGCCCGACGCTATCTGTCCTTCGCCCGTGTAGATCAGGAGAATTTCAATCCACGGGCTCCGCGGGGAGCCCGACGACACGATTTGATGGAATAAGCTCGGCGTTAAGATTTCAATCCACGGGCTCCGCGGGGAGCCCGACGGGAGGCGCGTGAACTGGTCGTGGTATGTGTCACTCTATTTCAATCCACGGGCTCCGCGGGGAGCCCGACTTATGTATATAGTGATACGGACAGCGTCAAAGGGCTATTTCAATCCACGGGCTCCGCGGGGAGCCCGACTTTCGACGAAATATCTTAAAGCCGACGACAGAGTTAATTTCAATCCACGGGCTCCGCGGGGAGCCCGACTAAATTCGTCAAACAAAATGGTCGTAATGTGGGGATTTCAATCCACGGGCTCCGCGGGGAGCCCGACGCGTGTGACGTTTGAAATCCCTATGAGTTTTACCATTTCAATCCACGGGCTCCGCGGGGAGCCCGACGTGCCCTCGTAGTAATTCTTCAATTGGTGTATATATTTCAATCCACGGGCTCCGCGGGGAGCCCGACCGCTGTCTCAAACCAGTGTAGATAATTTGCTAAATATTTCAATCCACGGGCTCCGCGGGGAGCCCGACCAATGTACACTCCGGCATGTCCGTCGCCGATTCTCAATTTCAATCCACGGGCTCCGCGGGGAGCCCGACGCGGTAAGCCCATGACTACAGTCAAGTTTGACTAAATTTCAATCCACGGGCTCCGCGGGGAGCCCGACGAGCCTCGTGCAGGTTACAGACGACAAAATTAATATTTCAATCCACGGGCTCCGCGGGGAGCCCGACGTCGACGCGAGGAAGCTTTACGCCGATGACTTCAAATTTCAATCCACGGGCTCCGCGGGGAGCCCGACGCATTTTCAACTTGCAATTTTGCAATATGGGAAGATTTCAATCCACGGGCTCCGCGGGGAGCCCGACGGGTTACAATCAATCGAAGGTTGCGGACGATCTCGATTTCAATCCACGGGCTCCGCGGGGAGCCCGACTAAATTCGTCAAACAAAATGGTCGTAATGTGGGGATTTCAATCCACGGGCTCCGCGGGGAGCCCGACTGTCGCGAGCGGAGCTATTACCAAGCGTGACACCGATTTCAATCCACGGGCTCCGCGGGGAGCCCGACATATCGAGCGCAAGCGTACCACGACGCAACAAACCATTTCAATCCACGGGCTCCGCGGGGAGCCCGACTGCATTTTCAACTTGCAATTTTGCAATATGGGAAATTTCAATCCACGGGCTCCGCGGGGAGCCCGACTTGAAAAGATTCAGGCGGACATGCCCGAAGCGACAATTTCAATCCACGGGCTCCGCGGGGAGCCCGACTCCTGATGGACGGGTGGGAGTTCGGTTCGGTACTTATTTCAATCCACGGGCTCCGCGGGGAGCCCGACCGCAACAAACCGAATACACGGTGACTAATGAGGATTTCAATCCACGGGCTCCGCGGGGAGCCCGACAATGACCGCGCCAGAAAATTATTTTCTTAACGCAATTTCAATCCACGGGCTCCGCGGGGAGCCCGACGTACTTAAAAGCATCGTGGTACAACGATCTCGGCTTATTTCAATCCACGGGCTCCGCGGGGAGCCCGACTACGAATATTCGTGTGTCCTTGAATTCTGCGTGGATTTCAATCCACGGGCTCCGCGGGGAGCCCGACCGAATTCTAACCAACGCGTCATTCCGCTCGGTACGATTTCAATCCACGGGCTCCGCGGGGAGCCCGACGCGAGCTATGGCGCAAAAGGTAAAATATTATTCTGATTTCAATCCACGGGCTCCGCGGGGAGCCCGACGTGCACAGCGAGTACCCGTCCGCAACGTACACTATTTCAATCCACGGGCTCCGCGGGGAGCCCGACGGCGTCGAATATTACGCTGGGAAATACTTTTTGACATTTCAATCCACGGGCTCCGCGGGGAGCCCGACGATACAGTCCGAGCTCGACCTGTGGCAGATGTGATTTCAATCCACGGGCTCCGCGGGGAGCCCGACGACAAAGAACCGATGTTAAGATATTTATGTGCGGATTTCAATCCACGGGCTCCGCGGGGAGCCCGACTCGAATTCGAGGGGCTGGAAGCTTGTACAATGTTTATTTCAATCCACGGGCTCCGCGGGGAGCCCGACGCTGTCTCAAACCAGTGTAGATAATTTGCTAAATATTTCAATCCACGGGCTCCGCGGGGAGCCCGACGCGCGTTTATCCGTTCGACGTCGTGCGAAGAACCGATTTCAATCCACGGGCTCCGCGGGGAGCCCGACCAGTCTCATCAGACATTCAGCCACGCCCTTGACTATTTCAATCCACGGGCTCCGCGGGGAGCCCGACTAATGGGTTATGCTTAATGGGTTATGCCACAAAATTTCAATCCACGGGCTCCGCGGGGAGCCCGACTGTCAATTTTACCGCGCTCAAATTGAGATATATTAATTTCAATCCACGGGCTCCGCGGGGAGCCCGACCCACCCATTATTTTTCACGCGTTCCACACGTGTGATTTCAATCCACGGGCTCCGCGGGGAGCCCGACTCAAAATAATTGGTATATATTACTAACAAATAAATTTCAATCCACGGGCTCCGCGGGGAGCCCGACGATGATACAGTCCGAGCTCGACCTGTGGCAGATGTATTTCAATCCACGGGCTCCGCGGGGAGCCCGACGTTTTCGACGTCGGGAAAAACCGTCCAGCAATTACATTTCAATCCACGGGCTCCGCGGGGAGCCCGACTGGAAGGCTCGGAAGACGAGTATCTCCGCTCGAAAATTTCAATCCACGGGCTCCGCGGGGAGCCCGACTTCTCGGTCATGTAGCGCTTCGCTCCAAGCGTCTTATTTCAATCCACGGGCTCCGCGGGGAGCCCGACAAACACACACACATATATTGACGAGCCGATGGGAGATTTCAATCCACGGGCTCCGCGGGGAGCCCGACTGCGCTGTCTCAAACCAGTGTAGATAATTTGCTAAATATTTCAATCCACGGGCTCCGCGGGGAGCCCGACAGTAATGCGCAACTATCTTGTTTGGTGCAAAAAAGATTTCAATCCACGGGCTCCGCGGGGAGCCCGACGCGATTTGACGTAACGGTCAAGCGCGTTTGCGTTATTTCAATCCACGGGCTCCGCGGGGAGCCCGACGGCAAATATGCACAAATGCGGGGGTTGCGTATGCGCATACATGCACAAAAAATTGTTGTATTTTCTGCGCGCGGGCATTTTTTGTGTAATTTAAAGTTACATCGCGCCGATAAATACGTGGTTTTTACGGTGCGAAACGCCGGGCGTTTTATGATCGCTCTGCGTTCGCACAGATTTTATACTATAAGCGGGTCGGTCACATCGAAGCTTGCTTTCGCGCCGATGTGTTCGACCTTATTCTTATAGTTATTGCCGAGATAGTAAAAGCGCAGGCTGTCCGTTTCCTTATCAATTATCCCTTCAAGTATCGCCTTGACCTGACGGCACTTTGCCGCGTCAAGATTACACTCGAATACCGAATTCTGCACGCGCTGCCCATAATTGACGCATTCTTTCGCAACGCGGCGCAGCCGCTTTTTACCCGCTGCGGTTTCCGTGTTTACATCATACGTTATCAAAACAAGCATATGCTGCCCTCATTTCCACAAAAACGGCGGATATTCATCTATGTCGCCGCGAAGATGGCGGGCGAGGAGCATTGCCTGTACGTGCGGCACCGTGCCCCACTCGACCTTTTCTCCCAAAAACGGGTGCGTGATGACTTCCTGCTTCTTTTTCTGCCAATGCGAAAGAAAGCTCCTTCTCGCCTCGTCCGTCATTATGACGGTGCCGCTCTCTTTGCTTATGAACGAACTGTTGTCGACGACGCCGAGATTTATCATCGAGAGGACAAATCTGTCCGCCATGACGCAGCGCAGCTCCTCCATCATGTCGAGCGCGAGCGACGCACGGCCCGGGCGGTCGGTGTGAAAGAAACCGGCGTATGGGTCGAGCCCCACCGTCTCAAGCGCGCTTTGACACATACCTGAGAGCAGCGTATACGCAAACGACAGCATAGCGTTGACGGGATCGCGCGGGGGACGGCGGTTTCGCCCGGAAAAGGCGAAATATTCCTTGCGGCGGAGGATCATCTCATCAAATACCGAAAAATATTCCGCTGCGGCGACGCCCTCGATGCCGCGCAGATGATCCGCCGCCGAACATTTACGCGCCTCTGCCATTCCGTCTTCAAGCATGGAAACGACGGCTTTTATCCTTTGAACGTCGACCCTCATCGGGTAGTCGCGCGCGGCGCGTTCAAGCACCCATTTGGCGTTATATATTTTGCCGACGATACAGTTTCTCGCGATGAGAACGCTCTTTTCCTTGCAGTCCGCGATCCTGTACTGCTCCCGCCGCAAAAGAATATTGCCGCGCTGCTCGCCTGAAACGCGCGCGAGAAATCTCCCGCTCGGCGACAAAAACGAGAGCGAAATATCTCTCTCCGCGCAAGCGCCCATCAGCGCCGGGCTCGCGCCGGTGTAGCCGAATGTCACGATCCCCTCAAGATTGTGGAGCGGAACGCGGGTGATCTCCGATTCGTTTTCGAGCACAACGACATTTTCCCCGTCGAGCGAGAGATAGCGCCCGGGGGAGGTGACGTACAGCGTATTCAGCAGTTTTTTCACTCCTCCGCCTCCTCTCTTATCGCGCCGTCGATGTAGCTGCCGACGTTTTTCCTGCCCTCGAGCGCCGGGAGGCACAGGTCGCGCAGCGAACAGGCGCCGCACGCCTTTGTCCGTTTGCCTCGCGGGGTGACTCCGCGGCGGAAGTAGTCGTGCATCTCAGATACGATGTCTGCGACTTTTTCACGGAGCTCGTCCGTAAACGTGACCTGCTGCCGACGCCTTGTCTCGGCGTAAAAGATATACCCCGACGGGATTTTGCACGACAGCATTTCTTCAAGACACATCGATTGCGCGCAGAGCTGGAGCGCGTCAATGTCGTCTGCTTTCGGCGCGCCGCGCTTGTATTCGACGGGGACGGCGCTGTAGATCCCGCCGTAGGCGGGAATAAATACGGCCCTGTCGCTCTCCTTTTCCTCTCTGTGGAACTCGACGACGTCACATTCGCCGGAGATACCGAGCTCCCGCGAGGAAACCGGCATTGCGCGCGAGGTGATTAGACCACCGCGGCGCTCCGTTATCGCGGCGTCATGCGCGCGCTCGTGGATCAAATGTCCCTCGACCGTGCGCAGATTTTCGGCCCATTGCTGCTCGATATGTATCAATCCCCACTGGCGCTTGCAAAAAGCATAGTGCTGGATGCCTGAGAGTTTCAGATATTCGCTGTCGTCAATATTAAAAGTTACCCCATGCGTTTACAGGTCACGCCGTTCGGTAATTTGTCGGCTGCAACAGTGACGGTATAGTCGCTGTAACTGCGAGGGCATATGACTCCGTCTTTGCGCGAGACTGAGACTGTATCAAACAGTTTCCATGCCGGTGCACACCCGAGCTCCGTATCGTGCTTGAAAATTATCAACTCGCGGACTGCCATTTTGCCGCGTGCCGCGGAGTGGTCAAAGTCAAACATTCCGAGTATTGCCTGCCACAAAAGCTCAAGATCTTCCTCGGAAAAACCGGTCACCTTTCTTGCAAGGTTCGCGGAAACGTAACCTTCCGCCTTATACAGCGCATACGGAACTATATATTTTCGTCCCATTTCGGTATCTTTGTTTTCGGCATCTGCTTTTGTGGTTATGGCAACGCGTGTTATTGTGATCTCTTGCGGAACGATGGGATCAATGCTACGCGCAAATCCGAGCTGCACCGGACCGCGTATCTGTCCGCAGTTGAGATTTCCCTTTACCATGGTTGTCATTACTGCTCCGAACGTGCGGATATCGAAGAAGTTTTGGCACATAAACTCTTTGACCTGGTGATCTACGTCAACACCTTCGGATTCCCTCTGCCTGACTGTCTTTTTCAGGTCTTCCTTTTTTATTTCCGATGCATTTTCTATCCCCGCATATCTGAAACCTTCGTCGTCACTTGCGTTAAGGGGCACGCTGTCTTTTATATAAATGCGATATCCCGGTTCGTCCTCTTTCACGGTTTCAATATAGTTGCGGATCTTACGCTTGAGGCAGACGTCTGTCACAATTCCGTAGTCCGTTTCCGGGTCAAGACGCGGCATATTGCCTGCGTCCGGGTCACCGTTGGGATTTCCGTTTTCCACATCGAAAAGAATTACAAATTCATAACGGTTTTTAATGTAATCTGACATTTTAGTTTTCTCCTTTGCTTTTTTCTGTTTTTTCAAATATTTTTTGATTCTGATGGTAATAGCCGAGATGGAAGGTTCCCTGATCCGCAAGGGATAATCTCGCAGGCAGCGTCGTATTTATTTTGCACTCAAGCGAGCGGATCAGCTTCTCATAATGTATTCGCTTTCCTGCCTCAAGCTTGCGCAGATGGCTTTGCGACAGCTTTGTGAGCAGGGGAAAAATTGTCGCAGGCGTTGCGCAGGCGCTGTTAAAATATTTGTCCCTGATCGTTGCCGTTATATTTGGGTTGGCATTGCGCTGCACCGATTCAAGTACGGCAAACAGTCTGCCAAGCACGTACGGCAAGCAGGCACTTTCTTCGTTTAGTTCCACTTTTAATACCTCCTTCGGAACATTATATCCTACATTTTTTATAAAGAATGCTTTGAGTATGGCGGCGCGTCCGTATGTAACGCTGCGTTCGGCGCGGATACGCATCATTGTCTGTTCAAACAGAGTCGCGGGATATGCGGTGTCGGATAAAATCGATCTTACGACGGATCCGGTCATCGGCGGGGACGCCTGCTTTTTCTTTTCGTTTCGGTTGACAGTCTCGCCCAGTATCCGCCACAGCGGCAACGAACCGTCTGAAATATACGCAGGCTTGACTATTTGCAGCCTTTCGCTGTGCGCGACTACATTTGAAAGCATTTTACCGAATGTGTTGCAAAGAAAAAACCGAACGCTCAGCCGCGCCGCGTTGGGCGCGAGCCCGAGGACATAAAAGTTGTTGTCGGGATCGATCGTTTTGCCGTTTAGATCTACAGAAATTCCTTTGGCAAGAGCCGATATGACGCCTTTGATATCGTCATCGTTGATGAGATCAGTGTCGCCTCCGAAGACAGCACATGAGAATATGTCCTGACACAGCGGCTCCGCATCTTCCGCCCAAAAGACAACGGCCGTATCTGCAATATATTGAAGGTGCTTTTTGTCTGAAATGAGGTGATTAAGCGCCGTCCCGTATGCGAATGCCGCCTCTTCCGTTACGGGGGAGTTCATGCCCTGCACATGACCGTATGATTCCGAGGCGCTTTCGTTGAACGATACGAGCGATGCCCCGGAAGATTGCGCGTCCTTTATTCCTTTTATTGCCGGGTGGAGCCTTGCGACCGCGCCGTGCTTCCCGGTTACAAGACATATTCCCGTGTCTGCTTTTGCGGTGCCGGCGCTGCGGTAAGAATGCCACGCAGCGCGTACTTTAGGATAATTGTGAACATATTCGCCGTCATACACGAACACTATCCACGACCCACGCACAAGATCCTTCAGATAAGGCGAGACGACGGGATCTTCTGCCGCTGACGCGGGATCCCAGCTGTCGAAAAATTTAAGGACTGCGTCTGCCTCGGGGCTGTCGACACCGTCGAGAATTTCATGATGCAGCGCCTTGGCCGCTTCAAAGCAGCGGACAGAACGCTCGGGCTTGTCCTTGTCGTCTATTCCGAGAAGATAAGAGCTGTTCTCGCAGAGAAAGTTTGAAATGATGCCGGACGCTTTTTTGCACTGTTCCGGTACCTGCATTTTTTGCGGGAGCTCTTTTTTTCCGTCCGGAGACATGATCTTCAGCGATCTCACACCGCGAAGAACGCCATTTTCGTCTATGTTCAGTGCATATGAAACTTTTGTTTCACTCCAGCCTGGGGGCGTGATCTCTCCGCGCGCAGAAAGAGCGTCATAGTAATCGTTCAGCGCTTTAAGTATCATCGCAGTATCTCCTTTCCCGCGACCTCCATAACACCGTTTTTCAGCTCCGCAAAGAAAAACATCGGCTTAATATCGCACGGATCCGTGAAATCCATGTCGTACAGCATGATCCCCAAAGGACGCGTTTCGCTTATTGTCGGGACCTGCCCGCCTTGCCATGCTCTGAAGTGCGCCGGAAACTCCCGACACCCGAAATATGGCTGATGATAGCATTGCCCATGCTCAAGTCTGCGCCGCGCCATGTCGATAAACTTGCCTTCGTTGTCTGTCGGGCTTGCATTATCGGTCATTGTAAAGTGTGCGTCTATAACATACCTGACATTTGTCAGCACCATCGAAGCACGCTGAAGAATGCTCTCCTTTGCGTTGATAAATAGCGGTTTTGACGCTCCGGAAAGTACGGAACGCACATTATTTGCCGAGACCGTTTCTTTGATCTCGTTTCGCCGAATGTTTATGAAGGATATGGGGTTCATCACATATATCCGGTCTATGTGCCACCTAAGTCCCGGATGCCAAAATACCGCCTCAACTATTCCGCGCGCAGCGGACGGAGTCATGACCTCATAGCTCACGCGCTCGACTTTCAGCTCGGGACGTGTAAATAAAGCATAATCTCCGAAGACCTCAATTCTTATTCCCTGACTCAAAATCGTTTCACCTCGCTTTCATATAGATTATTTAAAAATGTCACACAAATATGCCGATCCCCGTCTCTTCCTTTACGGACAGACCCGTGTCGTCGCTGTAAAGCGATGTGTCTGCGAGAATGGCGAGATCTTTTTCGATCGATATGAGCGATCCCTTAGCGCAGAGGGCTTTATATTGATCCTCGTAGACATTGACCGAGAAAAAGCTCGCCCGTCTCATAAGCTGACGGTTTCGTTCACCGCTTTGGAGGCGCTTTGCAACAGACTGCGCATCATCATTTATCGGAACAAGAACGGATCGCGTACTGCTGCCGATTATATGAAACGCATCGGAAACGGCGGCAAACGGGAACTGAGCGGTCCGTGCGCCGGATTCAAATCTCGGTACGATATCGAGAACGTCAAGTCCTTCGCCGGTATAAAGACGCAGTTCTTTAAAATACTTTTCGATCAGTTCAGGCTCGTCTATGCAGGAAAAATCGTGGACGATATCCTGCATTGCTTCAAGCGGGCGTTTCATCGACGCGGGGAGTGCCGATATGTAGCTGCTGTCGGGCTCAAATATCCGGACCACGCTTTCGTCGGCGGAATACTTTCCCTCGCGGTTGCATCTTCCTGCCGCCTGAATTATTGAATCAAGTCCTGCCTCCGCACGGTAGACCGCCGGGAAATCCACATCAACTCCCGCCTCTATGAGCGAAGTTGCAACCACCCGGCAGGGCTGCCCATGCTGAAGTCTCGATCTTATATCGTTAAGCTTTGCTTTGCGATGACTCGGCGTCATCAACGTCGAAAGATGAAAACAGCCATCGACGCAAGAGAGTTTCGAGAAAATCGACTGCGCCTGCCTGCGCGAATTTACGATACACAAAACCTGCTTATGCTTGTCGAACTCCTTTGCGAGCTCATCATCGGATAAATGCCCGATATGTTCGTATCTGACTCTGCGGAACACTTCGCGCGGAATGTCCGGAGAAATTTCTTTCGGTGCAAGCGAGGGCAAAATCGACTCGAAAAGCTGCCCGAGTGCCGGCTGAGTCGCAGTACACAGGACGCAGGCAGCGCCGTAATTAACAACAAGCTCGGAGATCGCCCGTATGCACGGATGCAGATATTGAATAGGTATCGTCTGTGCCTCGTCAAAAATTATTACGCTTTCAGCAAGGTTGTGCAGCTTTCTGCATTGGGAAGGCTTGTTTGAGAACAGCGATTCAAAAAATTGAACGGCAGTCGTAACGATCACGGGCATGTCCCAGTTTTCCGACGCCAGCTTTTTCGCCTCATTCAACGAACGCTCCGCGCCGTTTTCGTCTGAGTCGTCGTCCATGTCGACATTTGAGTGATGTTCAAGCACATTTTCACTTCCGAGTATATCTCTGAAGACCTCCGCCGTCTGCTCAATAATACTCGTATAAGGAATAACATAAATTATGCGCTTTTTATTATGTTCCGCTGCGTGGCTGAGCGCAAATGCCAATGATGAGATCGTTTTGCCGCCGCCAGTAGGGACGGTAAGCGTAAAAAGCCCGGGCGGACTGTTTTTTCCCGATGCCAAGCAATTGTTGAGTATTTGTCCGCGGATCTTATTTATACGTTTTTCCTGATCCCACCTGTTTTCGATATGCTTCTTTAAAACTTCAAGCAGTTCCCTCGGTTCAGCCGAAATTCCTCTGTTTGCAGGTGAGCCGCGCATAAATGTTTCGGTATCAAGAAAATCAGCATCTACAAGGCACGAAAAAAGCATTCTTATCCAAAATGACATCGTAAACCCGCCCTGCCCCAGTATGATGGGCTTTGAAAAAGCTGATCCTCGGAGCGAAATATCACTTGCAAAAGCGCCGCATTCTTCTACATCTTTTTTCAGGCGCCCGAACAGCGTCCCGGCGGACGGCGGATCAAATCGCCCGCCTCCGTCGGGCAAGCCCCCGTGGTGCCCGGCGATACAGTAGGCGGCGGGAAGGCCGCAATATTTGACGATTTCTTTTGCGCCTGCTGTTGAGTGGTCTACGCTTATGCTCTCTCCGCGGATCCGCCGCTGAAATTTTTCGGAATATTTGCCGATATCGTGACACATTCCGATCATTTCCGCAAGCTCTTTCGCGCCGAACGATTCGGCGTACTTGCCGGCGGCGACAGAAACATTTTTTAAATGATCAGCTATCGGCTGCTCTCGGCCGTCTTCGGAAATATGAGCTATATACATTGGAATGCCCCCGAAAAAAAGACTAACTGCCGGACATTATTGCGGCATGCTGCTTTAACCGCGATTCGGCCGTGTAAAATAAGGTTAAACGGCTTTACAAAGCAAATTTTTTGTAACCTGTACCGACAAAATGCGTTTATTATTGATATTATTTTATCATGTTTTTCTGTACATGTCAATGCCCTCTAACAGTCAATCGATATATATTGTGCAAGATAATTATATAGTGAATATTGTGAGGAGCGATACGCGTTATGCAGAGAACTGCGGGGCGGATTGCGGGAGCATCGGCCCCGGGTTCTTTTTTGCGCGCGTATTATAATTTGTACAAATTTGTTATAATATCGGGTGAATTTTTATACATGAGGGGGCGCATAAAAAGCTTGCGTTCGGTTTGGCGCGATGGTAAAATAAAATAAAACCATAAGACATGGGAGAAAAACGTATGAAAAAATCAAAGCGCCTGCTCGGAATATTGCTGGCATTGTGCATGCTCGCGGGAGCGTTTCCGTGGGTGGCGTCGGCAAGCAGCGACAGCGATTGCGTCAAATGGTGGAAAAGCGGCGAGAGCACCGCGACCCCGGGCGACGCGGCAAAGAAACGGGAGGACGCAGTTCTTTCGGAAATGTACGACGACGATGACGTCGTGCGCGTGTCGATAGTTCTTAAAGAACCGTCCGCACTCGAAAAATTTTACGCATCTGATACGTCCGCAAAGGCGATCGCGGCAAACGGCGCGGCCGTCGCTTACCGCGGTGACCTTGAGAACAGGCAGGAGGAGGTCGCGGCGGCGATATCGCGCCGGGTGCTGAACGGTGCTGAGCTCGACGTCGTTTGGAACCTCACCCTCGTCACGAATGCGATCTCCGCGAACGTCCGCTTCGGCGATATCGAGGCGATCAGGCGCGTGCCCGGCGTCCTCGACGTGTATGTCGAGCCCGAGTTCGAGCCGATGAAGGGACAGGAGGACGGCGCCGCTGACCCGAACATGGCGACGTCATCGGAGCAGATCGGCAGCGCTCCCGCATATCTTGCGGGCTACTACGGCGCCGGTATGCGCATTGCGATCATCGACACGGGCACGAATCCCGCGCACAGTTCCTTTGACGGCGCGGCTCTCGAATACGCGCTCGAGGAGACGTTCGGCGCAGACTACGCAAACGAGCTCGATCTCCTTGACATGGAGGAGCTCGGCCAAAAGTTTGAAGAGCTACATATAAACGCGGCTCCCGGTCAGAGCGTTACGGCAGAGACCGTTTACGGGAGCACGAAGATGCCGTTCAACTACAACTACGTCGACGGCAGCACGGACGTTTCCCACGACAACGACAACCAGGGCGCGCACGGCTCCCACGTCGCGGGCATCGCGGCGGCGAACAGATATGTCGATGTGGACGGCGTGTTCACGGCGGCGGCCAAGTCCGTCCTCGTCCAGGGCGTCGCGCCTGATGCGCAGCTCCTGACGATGAAGATCTTCGGACATAACGGCGGCGCCTACGTCTCCGACCAGTTCGCGGCGATCGAGGACGCGCTCGTCCTCGGCGCCGACGTCATAAATATGTCCATCGGTACGTATTATGCCGGAATGACGCGCGGCGAGGCGGAGTATCAGGCGGTGCTCGACAGGCTGAAGAGCACGGACACGGTCCTCACCGTTTCGGCGGGCAACTACGGCTCGTTCATCGACCTCGGCGCGCCGTTTGACAAGCTCTATATCGAAGATATAAATATGAATACGGTCGGCAACCCCGGCGCGTATACGAACAGCATGACCGTCGCTTCGGCGGAGAATCGCGGACTCACGGGCAGCTTCTTCACCGTCAACGGCGGCGACGACAGGATCTTCTACCTTGAGGGCAGCGGCGAGAACACCGTCGACCTCACGGGCGGCGCCGAGTATGAATATGTCTACATCGACAGCGTCGGCGTTGTTCAGACTTATGATGCCGCATACGGCGAGCTCGGATCGCTCATGGAGAACCAGCTCAAGGCGCTGAATGATGCTTGCAGCCTCGATGGAAAGGTCGTTGTAATGAACCGCGGTATGTCGCCGTTCTTCGCGAAGGCGAACGCGGCGTCCGAGCTCGGAGCCGCAGCGGTCGTTATCGTGAACAACGTCGAGGGCACCGTCGGCGCGGATCTCAGCGGCTATGAGGGCACGGTCCCCGTCTTCACGGTCACGATGAAGGACGGCGGACTCTTCCGCGGCGGCGAGTCCGAGACACTTGAAACGAGATACGACAAGGACGGCAACTACAACTACGGCGGAAAAGCCGAGATAAGCTACTATACCGGCTCGCTCAAAACGAGCGAGAGTCCGGAGGCGTACTTCCCGGAGGGCGCGGGAGACGTCATGAGCGACTACAGCGCGTGGGGCGTCCCGGGCGACCTGTCGCTCAAGCCCGAGATCACGGCTCCCGGCGGAAATATATACTCCGTCAACGGCAACACGAAGAACGGCTATACGACGATGAGCGGCACCTCGATGGCGGCGCCTCAGCTCGCGGGAATGGCGGCGCTCGTGATCCAGCGCGTCGAAAAGGAAGGGCTGAAGGATAAGACGCAGCTCTCCGCGCGTCAGCTCGCGCAGTCTCTCCTGATGTCAACGGCAGTCCCAATGAAGGAGAGCGAGGGGAAATACTATCCCGTCCTGCGCCAGGGCGCGGGTCTTGCAAACGTCGGCTTCGCCGTCACATCGCCCTCGTATATAACGGTCAAGGGACAGGACGACGGCAAGGTCAAGGCGGAGCTCGGAGACGACCCCGACCGTGACGGCGTATACAACATAGAATTCACGATACATAACCTGACGGCGGACGCGCTTTCGTACACGGTCAGCGCGGACGCGTTCACGCAGGGCGTCATAACCGAGGACGGCGTCGACTACATGAGCACCGAAACGGCGGCTCTGACGGCGGACGTGACCGTCAACGGGACTTACGGCAGCGCGAAGGTGTCCGTCCCCGGCGGCGGAAGTGCAAACGTGACCGTGACGCTCAGCCTCACGGCAGGGCAGAAGGCGGCGCTCGACGACGCATATCCGAACGGCGCGTACGTCGAGGCGTTCGTCAATGTCAAGCCGGACGGAGAGGGCGTTGCGCACTCCATTCCGGTCATAGGCTTTTACGGCGGCTGGACCGAGTCGAGCATGTTCGACCACGGAAACTTTATCGAGAATCTGGCGTTCCGCATGCCCGGCACGGAGCCGTACACGGGTATTTACAGCAACAACATCATGGTCCGCTACGACAGCGACAGGTCCGATTATTATCCGGGCTATCCTTACGGCACGGAGATCGATTATCTCGAGGACCGCAGCGCGTTTGATCCCGCGCTTGCAAAGGTCTCCTCTTACGCGTTCACTCCTCTGCGAAACTTCCTCAATTCGCGCATCGTGATAAAGGACGCCGACACGGGCGAGGTCTACTGGGAGGACGAACAGGGCCCCGGCTATGCGACGTTCTATCACGAGGACTACGAGGCGTGGGGGTACGCGGATCAAGATGCGGCGATCAACTGGCGCGGCACCGATGCCGAGGGCGAGCCTCTGCCGGACGGCACGAAGGTGACGGTCGAGCTCACGCTCGCGCCCGAGTATTACCGCAGCGGCACAGGTGAAGATGTCGATTGGGACGCGCTCGGAGACGGCGCAACGATCAGCTCTGTCATCACCGTCGACCGCAAAGCGCCCGAGCTCATCGAGGTCGACGACACGACGATGGAGGACGGCTATATCACCGTCACCGTGAACGACAACAAATATGTCGGCCTTGTCGCGCTCTACAATCCCGCGGCGAGGAACGAGGAGGACGCATACGCGTATGTGACCCCGAGCCAGACCGAGCCCGGCAAGCCGATCAAGGTCGAGGTTCGCCTCGACAATGAGAACACCGCCGTCGGCGAGACGTTCATTCTCGAGGTCGGCGACTACGCGGGCCATATCAGCGAATACACGCTGAAGATGGACCTCACGGCGAGAGTAAAGGCGCGCTACAACTTCTTCGCGTCTGACGAGGGCGCATGGTACGGCTATGACAGCGAGGGCAAGGGAGGGCTCATCGGAGCCTCCGCGATCTCGTCTTCCGCGGCCGACTACACGGACGGGTACGTATTCTTTGCGGACAGAAACAACACCTTCTACGCTATGCCGTTCGGCGACACGTCGAGTTCGGAGCTCATTTCCACGATGGATCTTTCCACCGTGCTCGTCGATGTGCCGGAGGTGGATTACGACTACGACGCGTATCCGATGGACATGGCATACAATGAGCAGGACGGCCTCTTGTATTTCCTCGAATACGTTTATTTCGACTATTATGATTGGGACGATTGGGAGACGGAGCTCCACTACCGCGCGATAGCGCTCGTTACCCTCGATCCCGCAGACGGCGAATTCACATATATTGATCTGATATATGAAAATGAATACGGTTACGGTCAGTTTGAGGACGTATCTCTGTACAGCGGGACGAACGTCAGAACTATCGCGACCGACGGCAACGGGAAATTCTACGGCTTTGACGACGCTTGCAGTCTCTACGAATGGGACGCCGAGGATCCGTCCGACATAAGATATCTCGCGTATCTGTCCGGCGGCAACCTCTTTGACTGGGGCCCGCTGTCCGCCTCCCTTGACTGGGACGATGAGAACGGCTGTCTCGTTTACGCCTGCACGACAATAGACTTTGATGAGTACGACGACCCCATCTATTTCGAGGGCATATACGAAATAGATCTTGACGGGGAGGAACCTACGCTCGAGCAGATCATCGATGTCGAGGTGAACAGCGAGGGCGACTCTATCAACTCGCTCTACGTTGTGCCGAGCACAGCATCATCTTACGACTTCAACGGCGACGGCGTGACGAACAGGACGGACGCGCAGACGCTGCTCGACTATGTCACCGGCAAGCGCACCTCCATCGTCAAGACCGCGTACTCCGACATAAACGGAGACGGAAAGGTCAACACGTATGACGTCGAAGAATTCCTCCACATGGAGCTCGGCAGCCAGCGCTTTGCTCCCACTAACAATATAACGCGCGTTATCATCAGCCAGACAGAGGCGGAGATAACGACGGGCGGACGCATGTATCTTGACGCGTATGCGGACCCGTGGTTCGCTGCGGACAGAGGCGTCGTGTGGAGCAGCTCAGATGAAAAGGTCGCGACGGTCGAACCTGACGGCCTTGTACACGCCGGAATGATCGGCACGGTCACGATCACCGCAAGCTCCGTGATCGATCCGAACGTAAAGGCGGTCTGCGAGGTGAAGGTCAAGCCCGCCGAATATTCGGTGAGCGGCACCCTGATGGATAGCGACAGCAGGGCGAAATGGTTCAGCATGCAGACCGAGGACGGGCGTGTCGTGCTCGGCGACGCTCTTGACAGCGACATCAACATCATCTCCGGTACGGTCGATCCCACGTCCGCCGGAAACGGAGACATATACTTCCAGGACAGCGACGGGTTCATGTACAGGTATGACTCGGAGCATAATTTCATAGAAAAGTCGGCAAATAACGCCGCATACCGTATGTCGGATATGACGGTGCTCGAGCAGGTGTCAGTGCGCACGGGGTCAACAAAGATCGTCGGCGTGTCCGGCTACATGATCCTCTACGGTATAGGCGGGCCTCTGACGGACGACTTCTCCGGCGGCTGGGCGTCGATGGGAGCGGTCCTGCCCTCATACGGCGCGAGCGCGCTCGTCGGGATCGGATACGCGGGTTACTTCTACGAGGGCTCGACGCTTTACGAAGTCCTCTATGCGATCGACGATATAGGCGAATTCTGGCTGTTGTACTTTGATTTCTCCGATCCCGCAAATCCGCAGTTCGAATCCGCCGTGGCGTTCGACACGACGCTGCCGTCCGATATGCTCCTCCCCGATGAGGACACGGGCGTTTATCTCGATTCGATAGTCGTCAGCGACGAGGACACGGTCCTCTTCTCCCGCCAGAACGGAGAGAAGGCGGAGCTCTATCTGCTCGAAAAGGCAGGCTTTATGGATAACGAGACGTTCACCGTCACCTCGTTCAACGCCGCGAAGATCGCCGAGACGGAGGACGGCCAGTGGCCCGCGATCCTGCTCGAGGCGATATATACGGGCGAGCGCGAAGACAGCGGCTGGGACGACTGGGAAGACGATTGGGACGACGAATACGGCTATGACGGCGGGGAAGATCTGCGCCTTATGGCGAAGAACGCGCGTCCCGTCGGCGAGGCGATGAGCTCTCGCGTGGCTTATGCGGCATCGGCACGCGATATCCCGGCAGCAAAGGGCGCGAAGATGACGTCTCCGTTTGTCAGCACGGTCGTGAAGAAATTCAAGAGCACCGCGGACAGCGGAAACACGGCGAATACGGTCATCAAGACGGACCACCTGACGAACAACGGCATGATACGCGTCACGTATAACGCCGATGAGGTGAAGCTCGCCAACGCCGCGAGCGGCATCGGCATCAACAGCGTCAACGACCGCAGCGAAGGCACGCTCGTGTTCGGCTGGGCATGCGCGGAGGGACCGCTTGCGAGCGGTACCGACATGCTCGAGCTCGTGTTCGAGAGAACGTCCGATTCCGTGGACGCGTCCGACATAAAGATCGAGTTCGTTGAGGACTCGGGGATCACGGGAGAGCTGCCGGAGGTATCGTCGACCGAGCTCCAATTCAAGGGTTCCGGAGAGTTAACGCCTCCCGATACCGGTGACACGGGCGACACGGGTGACACCGGCGACACCGGCGACACGGGCAGCACCGGCGGTGAAAGTACGAATCCCCCGCAGACAGGTGACGGCACAAATTCCGCCGTGTGGATAGCGGCGGCTGTCATCGGTATGCTCGGCGCTGCATCGGCTCTCGTCGCAGGCAAAAAGAAAAAACGCCTCGCAAAATAAACCGCAAAGCGCAAAAAAATGACCGCAGGGTCCCCGATATGTACGGGCCCTGCGGTATTTTTGTGTTTAAAAAGCCGGAAGAAAGAGATCACCTGTATTCGCTCGTTATGCCGAAATAGGTCTCAAGCGTGATCCAGTCGCCGCCGTTATAGAGCGTCGGGGCGAGATCCGTCCCGACAAAGCGGAAGTGCCACGGCTCGTATATATATCCCGTTTCGTTCGTTTTTCCCTTGGGATAGCGAAGGATAAAGCCGTATTTCCAGCAGTTTTCGCTGAGCCATTTGCCCTCGCGCGTCTCCCCGAATGACCTGTCGACCGAATTGAGGTCAAACGCGAGCCCGGTCTGATGCTCGGAGTGGCCCGGCCTTGCGGAATATGTGTCCGCCTCGTCCTTGCCGTCCATGAGAACGTAATTATTGTAGAGGACATTCTGGACCGCATACGAGCGGAAGCCGCTGACGATATAGATATTTATGCCGTCCGCCGCCGCTGCCGCCGCCATATTCGAAAACGCCGCATACGTTTCGGCGGTGAGGCCGCTGCCGTAGCTCTCCGGGAGCGCATACGTTTTGTTTGCGATAAGATATCCGTCGATATATGTAACCCCGCCCTTGACGACGCCGGTAAAGCCCTTTGACGTCGTAAACGTCTCGGTGACGGGGTTCGGGTCATTCGGCGGCGGGAGAATGACGGCCTTGACGGACAGCGTGAACTCCGCCTCCGTCCTGTTGCCGCTCGGATCAACGGCAACATATTTCAGCTTATATTCGCCGACCGTGTTTATATCATAGTTCCCCTCGACGGTGACGGTGATCTTTTCGCCCGAATTGTCAGAGGCGGTGACGCCCGCCAAAAGGTCGATGTCGGCACCCACGTCCGTCTCGATGTGGTCGCCGCATGTTATCTTCGGGGCCTCGCGGTCAACGACTGACAGCGTGAACTCCGCCTCCGCCCTGTTGCCGCTCGAATCGACGGCGACATATTTCAGCTTATATTCGCCGACCGTGTTTATATCATAGTTCCCCTCGACGGTGACGGCGATCTCCGCGCCCGAATTGTCGGAGGCGGTGACGCCCGCCAAAAGGTCGATGTCGGCACCCACGTCCGTCTCGATGTGGTCGCCGCATGTTATCTTCGGGCTCTCGCGGTCAACGACAAAGACGGAGATGTGAAAGACCTTTTCGGGGCCGAAGGAAGGCTTGACGGTGATGGAGACGTCCTTTTCTCCCACGGTCGAGGTGTCTATCGGCGCCCTTTCCGTTACGATTTTGCCGTGCTCGACGCTTTTTATAAACTGAAGATTGTCCGCCGTCTCGTTCAAGCCGATCTCGGCGTCCTCAAAAAATTCTATTTTGAGCCTGTTTGCGCTCATGAAAATTATCGCCGCGCCGAGAAGGACAAGGGCGCAGGCAGACGATATTATCAGCGCTTTTACGGATCTTTTCATTTTGTCACCCGCCCGCTTTTTTTCGACAGAAGACAGTATATCATTTTTCCGCGCGGTAGTCAAGCGCGCGGGCGCGCCTACGGCTCCATGTAAAAATCATTCTTTTTCTCGGAGAGGACGAGGAAGCATTCGTGCCCGAACACGAGGCTGCACGGCAGCCGCCACGGGACGCCGTACCAGTAGTTATCGGCGACGAGCTCGCCGTCCCGGTAGAGCTGCGAGACGTCGCATTCGAACGGGACCTCGAAAAAGCCGCCGTCTCCGTCAACGGTGACGCGGAACATGCGCAGGCGGCGCTCCCCGCCGAGCGAAAGCTCCTCCGGACGGGACGGCGTGAAATTTTCGTCTGTCTCAGTAAACGTCGCGCGCCCCGGTGTGAACTCGCGCTCCCTTGTGCGGCGGACAAAGCCGCCGCCGGTCCATTCGAGATATGAAAACGTGCCGGGCTGCACACAGTCTATGTCGCCGCCGCACTCGAATATGTCACAGCCGCAGCCGATAAGGAGCCTGCCGCCGAGCTTTCTCGCGCACAGCGCCTCCCCGCGCGTGAGCGTGACGATTACAGCGTCTTTAAATGTGAACGCGCTCGCCGTCCCCGGCGCGGCGGAGACGGGGGCCTCGCCGCGAAACTTGTACTCCGGCGGGACGCCGGGGACGGCGGAAAAGAAATACGCGTTCCCGACGCGGCAGAGCGGCTGGGCGGTCGCGTATTCGAGCACACCTCCCGAGATATCCATGTTGAACGGCATGAAAAACGATACCTCTCCCGAAACGTCTATCGGCGGGAACACGACCCCCGCCTCGCCCGTGTCTATCACGGCGGCGCGGACGTCGTCGATGGGCAGGGCGCGCTGATAGTGGTTGACGAAGACGAAGCCGGAGCGCCCGTCCGTGCGCATTGCATAGCGCAGCGAGGACTTGTCGTCCGCGCGCGGAGACTGCTCGGACGGGACATATCCCATCGGCGCGAGCAGACCGCCGAAGTCTGCGGCGAAGAGGTGGAGCATATTGAGCGAGCGGTAGTGGGCGCGCGTCTCGCCGTATTCCGAGATCGGCGCCTGAAAATCGTATGAAAGGACGGCGTAGTCGTTCGGGTACCCCGTCGCGCGGGACTCGTTGAGCGTTGAGAGCCTGCCGAGCTTGTTCGTGCCGCCGTGGTACATGTAATAGCCGATGAGGTTGTTGCCGGAGCCGAGCTTGACGAGCGAGAGCGCGTATATGTCCGCCTCCCGGATCCTCGGCCTGCGGTGGTGCGTGACCTCGATGCCGCCGCCGAGCTCGCACGTTGCAAACGGGTAGCGCTCGTAGGGCAGGCGCCAGCCGTCAGGGGCGGCGGAGCTCTCCGTGATGGTGTCGGAGCCGATGGCGGTGTCGTTCCTCATTCCGCAAAAGACGTAGTTTGGTGACGGCGGCAGCGGGGCGGTCCCGCCGGACCACGGCGTCACCGCGTATGCGCCGAAGACGGGGACGACGTCGTCCATCGGTATCCTCGCGCCGAAGACGCTGTTCCACCCGGTCACGGTGTAGAGCGGCAGGTCGAAGCCGACGTCGAGCGCCGTTTTTTTGAGCGCCAGAAGGTGGTCGGCGTCTCCGGTCAGCTCGTTTTCGAGCTGTATGCCGATGATGTTGCCGCCGTCCTTATATAAAAGCCCCCGCACCTCGTCAAAAATTTTCCCGTACCAGAGCCGCACCTTTTCCATATAACCGGGATCGTTTTTCCGGAGGCGGAAAGGCTTTTTGAGCAGCCAGTCGGGAAAGCCGCCGTTGCGGCACTCCCCGTGCGCCCACGGGCCGAGGCGCAGGACGACATCGAGCCCGGCGCGGCGCGCGTCAAGCACGAAGGCGCGGACGTCGAGGTCGCCGGAAAAGTCGAATTCTCCCTCGATCTCCTCGTGATATATCCAAAACAGGTATGTAGAGACGATGTTAACGCCGCCCGCCTTCATCTTGCACAGCTCCCGGTACCAGTCGCGGCGGTGTCCGCGCGCGAAGTGGTATTCGCCCATGACGCCGATGAAGGGCGACCCGTCGCGCGTGAAGTACGCGCTCGTGACCGAGATCTCGCCCCCGTCCGGCGAGCGCGCGCCCTCCGGCGTCCCCATATGCAAGTGACCGGTCAGGAGCTTTTGGGGCTCGTATTTTTTAAATCCGTATCTCATATCGTTCTCATGTATTCGCCGATGCTCTTTTTTATCCACCGCGTCGCGATATCGCCGCGCGACAGGTCAAATCCGCAGACGAGCAGGCGCGCGCCGCCGACCGAGACTTCAAAGAGCGGGGAGCGCGGCGTGCAGTCAACGAAGTTCGGCACGAATTCAACTATCGGGCGCGCGTCAAGGCGCGAGATATCGGCGCACCGGCAGCCGTCGAGCAGCGTTTTCCACTGATAGTCCGGGATATCCTCGGTCGGGAACGAGGAGAGGAGCGGGTGGGAGCGGTTTATGACGACGCCGCTCGGCCTTGTCGTCGGGAAGTGGACCGGCGACCAGAACACGGGAATAAAGCTGCCGCGCACAACGCCCGAGAACAGCTCCGGCGCGACGACGGCGGAGCCGCCCGCCTTTACGATGCGGTCGAGCGCATCTCTGTCCGAAACGATCTTGACGGCGGGCACGTCCTCGGCCTTGAGCTCGGGAAAGACGAAAATGCGCCACGAGTTTTCGCGCCCCGCGGCGGCGAGCGTGACGCTCAGCATCGTCGGCGACGCGATCCCGCCGAGCGGGAGGCTGACATCGCGCTCGCGCGTCTCGGTCTTGTAGACGGTCCGCTCACCGTCGCGCACCGTCAGCGTGAAGACCGGGTCCTCGGTCGGCGACTTGCCGAAGTCATAGAGCTCAAATGACGCCGAGAGCGTCTCCGTGTTTTTGAATATCCTGCGCGCGCGCAAAAGCGGCACCTTGTGCGAGCAGAACCGGGAAAACTCCTCCGGCGTGATAAATCCCTTTGATTCAAAGAAGACGTCGAGCATGCCGACCGTCGCCGTGCTCTGCCCCGTGTAATCGGTCAGCGACAAAAGCTCAAAGCCGAAAAGCCCCGGCGTGCGGAGCGCCGCCTCGATATCCTCCTTATATAACCGCGCCGCGAGCCGACCGGACGCGGAAACGTATTCCGACAGCCGCTCGTATACGCCGTGCGAGAGCATGTTTTTCTTTATCGCGTCAAAGTTGACGGGCAGCATCGCGCCCGTGTATTTTTTCGCGACGTCAACGTCCGGAAACGAGCAATACTGCCCGACCTCAAACGTCACGACGGGCAGCGGCGCGCTCTCGGTCACGTCCGAATAGTCGAGGGCGGTGTCCTCGGTGACGCGGTCGTGCAGATTCTGTATGCGGACGGGGCGTCCGCCTATTTCGGAGGCGCTCAGGTAGTCGTCGCCGGGCAGCGCCGGGTGATCGAAATTCGATGTCGCCGTATAGAGCCTGCGCGGGTCGAGCGCCTTCATCATGGTTGTGATCTCGGCGAGCAGCGCCATGTTCCCCATCGTTTCGTTGCCGTTCGAGAACATTATAAAGCTCGGGTGGTTCCCGTATTCCCTCGAGATGCGGCGCGCCTCGCAGGGGTAGAAGATGTCGTGCATCGCGTCGTCGCCGTAGTCGAGCCCGGCGATATCGGCGTTTATCCAGAGCGGCATCTCGACGAGGACGTATATTCCGACCTCGTCCGCGGCGGAAAATGCGCATTCCGGCGGGCACCACGCGTGAAAGCGGACGTGGTTCAGCCCGTATGATTTAAGCGTTTTGAAGTTGCGCCGCCAAACGGAGATGTCGAGCGGCGGATATCCCGTTATCGGGTACTGCGCGCAGTCGATGGTGCCGCGCAGGGAGAGCGGGCGGCCGTTCAGCGTGACGGTCTTTCCGCGCGCCTCGATGCGGCGGTTCCCGAATCGGACGCTCGCCTCGTCCGTGACCGTGCCGCTTTCCGTGTCAAAGGAGGCGTCGACATAGAGCGTCAGCAGCGCGGGCGTGAATTCGTCCCACTCGGGCGCGTCGAATCGGAGCTCAAACGATTCGGGCTGGAGCTTGTTATATAGCGTGCGCGCGAATTTTTCGGTGCAGACGGGGGCGCCGGAATCATCGGTAACGGTCAGCGTGACGGTGACGGCGCGCCTGTCCGAGGGGTGGACAATGTCGGAGCCGAGCAGGACCGTGACGCGCGCGCCGCCCTCGCACGGGTAGACGTCCGCCCGCTCAATGCGGAAAACAGGCGACCGGCGCAGCTCAATTTTTCCGACTGCGCCGCACCAGAGCCCCTGAGTGTCGATGCTGTAGCCGCTCGCCATGTCGCCGAAGTTGACGGCGTCCCGGTTGTCGATGCGCAGCGTGAGCGTATGTTTGCCGGGGGAGATAACGCGGGAGACGTCGTAGACGTGCGGCGTTGAAAGGGAGAGGGTCCTTCTGCCGACGCGGACGCCGTCAAAGAACAGCTCGGAGCAGATATTGACGCGCTCAAAAAAAACGGTCGTGATCCCGTCCGCAAACCGGGCGGGGATATCGACGCTTTTCCGCAGCCAGAGTACGCCGACGTATTCGTACCGCTCGCGCGGCGCGCGCACCGCCTCCGGCGAGAAGGCGGGGTAGTATTCCTGCTTTTTGCCGATACCGTTCTCGCAGGTCGAGCCGGGCAGCGAAAACTCCCCCATCGGGCAAAAGTCGGCGGCGGTCAGCGACCCGTCCGGGTCGGTCATGTATTCCCATCTGCCGCATAGGTCAAGCACTTGCATTTTTCATTTCTCCTTCGTTCCGGTCAGTTTAGAGAGCAGGAGGCGCAGCCCGGCGTGCGACGGGTCAAGGCGCAGGCCGAGGCGCGCGTCGCCCGCCGCCTTTTCGTATTCGCCGAGCCCGATGTGCCCGAGCGCGGACAAAAAGTGACAGTGGACGCGGTTTTTCTTTTTGAGGTCGCCGTCAAAGATCAGAAAATCCGGCAGCGAAACGGCGAAATAGTCGATCTTCGGCTCGTCGCCCATGTGTTCCTCCGCGTAGCGAATGAATTCGCAAAACGCGGCGCGCGCGCCGTCCGTGTCGCCGAGCGCGGCTTTGGCGAGCGCGGCGTAGAACGCGTGCTCCGGCGGCCTGTCGTTGTAGTACGCGGCGGCGGCGAGCGTTGACTGCCCGCGCGCGGCGAGCGTGAATGCGCGCCGCGCGTCACCGTCCGCGCCCATTTTTTTGTACGCGAGCCCGAGCAGGTAGTAGATGTCGTTGTCAAGGCACCCGGCGAGCTTTCCCTCGCCGAGATTGTGCGGGTATTCGAGCGCCGAGGTCAGATGTTCGACGGCGCGCTCCGGCTCACCCTCCGCTTTTGCGATAAGGGTGGCCCTGTACTGCGCCGTGATCTTGCCCTCTCCCCCTTCCCACGGGTGGAAATTGCGGCTCATGATGCGCTCGTATGCCTCGCCGCTTTGGCCGCACATATTGAGCAGCGTGATGAATTCGGTGTAGAGGTCGTCGCGCAGGGGCAAAAGCTCCGCGTGCGCGCGCATGTCGGCGAGCCGCTCCTCGGGCGATACCCCGAGCAGGCGGAGAAGGCAGTCCCGCTCGAAATAGACGCGCGCGTCCCCCGTGTCGAGCGAGAATGCGCGGTCCATCGCTGTGAGCGCGCGCTCGCCGTCGTGCATTTTGTTGTAATACGCGAGCGCGAGATTGCGGTAAACGGTCGGGAGCGAGCCGCATACGGACTCCGCGCACGCCTCCCACAGAAAGACGGCGTCGCGCCAGCGCCCCCGGTCGTAGAAGAGCAGCCCGAGATAATATTTTGCGCGCTCGCCGCCGCCCGCGGCGGCCTTTTGCAGCACGGGTATGTCCTCGAGCCTGTTCGGGAAGCAGTAGAGCGGGGAGGCGTCCTCCGCCTGCGCGAGCTCCCCGTCATCGCCGCAGAAATAGAGGTAATAGTGCACCATCGGGTCCGAACCCGGCGCGCGGGAGAGGATCAGGCGCGCCTCGTCGCAGAGCCCCGCCGCGATGTAGGTGAGCGCGAGCTCGATATAGCTCCCGGAGTCGCCGCGCATGACGGCGGAGAGCTCGCCGTCTTCCTCCGAGAGCAGGGAGAGCTCAAAGCGGCAGCCGTGGTCGAGCATATCGAGCGACTTGCTTTCTTTTGCGAATGCAGCGGCGTCCTCACGTCGCCCGAGCCGACGCAAAAGCGCCGCTTTCAGCGTGCGCGCCTTCATATTGTGCGCCCCGCACGAAAGGGACTGCTCGGCAAAGCCGAGCGCGTCGCCGTATTTGCCCCACCGCGACGCGATATTTGCGAGGCGGTAGAACGCGGCGGCGTGCATGGCGCCGTCCCACGTCGCTTTGTAGTACGCGTCGAACGCGCCCGCGTCGTCGCCGACGGCCTCGAGCGCAAGGCCCAAGTTGTAGTACGGCTCGCAGTCGTAGGGGTTCGGGTTCTTCCATGTTGAGGACGCGACGGCGGCGCGGAAATACGGGATGCTGTCCCCGAACTGCCCGCGCGCGTAGAGGAATTTGCCGTAGCCGTTGTTGATGCGGATATCGGTCGGGTCGCGGCGGAGCCCCTCGAGATAGTACGGCTCGGGGGAGCGCGTCGCGTGGCGGTACTGCTCGAGGTGAACGGCGGCGAGGAACAGCTTTTCGTTCGTCGGTATGTCGGCGGGCTCGGGCAGCGCCTCCGCGGCGTCCGGGACGGCGGTATCGCGCTTTACCGGTGCGTGCGAGATCACGGCGCTGCCGTCGCGGCGCGTTATCTGCACGGTCACGCTGTCGTATTCTGCGCCCTCGTCCTTTATCGAGACAGCGAAAGTCCCCGCGACCTCTATGTCGAGCGCGGAGGAATATATGACGCGGCCGCCGTCACGGACGGTGAGAATTGCGTCTTTGAGCCCGGAGGGCGAATAGACCGTGACCGTGACCTCGCCGCCGACCTCGACGTTCAGCGCGGCCTCAAGATTTGCGTTTTTGACCGCGCCCGCGTTTTTGTACGGCATGAAATACTGGGAAAACGTCTTTTCCTCATAAGGCTTGAGAAATGTGAAATCGGGCTGGTTGTCGGTGTATATCCCCGTCATCAGTTCGATGTAGGGGCCGTTTTCGTCCGTGAGGTTGCGGTCCCACGCGCGCCCGAAGTCGCCGTTCCCCCACGTCCACTGTTTTTTCCCCGGGGAGATGTGGTGGTCGGCGATGTGGAGCAGCCCGGCGCGCTTTTCGTGGTCGTAGCTGCCGATGAAGTCAAAGTCGGAGCGGTACGCCATGTACGAGGTCGGGACGGGAATGTTCTTATACCGCGAGATGTCGGTGCCGGGGGAGTAGTCGACCTTGTAGTATACGCCGTCCGCTATCGGGAATTTGGAGACGTCGCGCTTGCCGTGGTCCATGACGGCGGTGACGTCCGGCGGGAACACGGACTGCGTGTGCTCGTTCACGGCGACGGCGGGGTTCGCCCACCACAGAAACGTCTGCGGCCGGTCCGTGGGGTTGTAGAGCCGCCCGGAAATTTCGAGATACGCGCGGTCGGGGTAGAGCGTGAAGCCGACGGTGGATTTTGTGTGGAACATGTGCTCCGTCTCGCCGAGCCAGACCGTCGCCGAGCCGTCGTCGCGCTCCTCGAACGCAACGTCCACGGGGTCAAACGTCGAGGGGCGGTGGTGCTGCGGCCAGTTGAATTCTATCCCGCCCGAGATCCATGGCCCCGCGAGCCCGACGAGCGCGGGTTTTATGACTTCATTATAATATACGGCGTCATAGCCGTTCGTCTTGTCGTAGAGGCGCTGCACCCTGCCGCCGAGCTCGGGCAGCAGCATGACGAGCAGCCAGTCATTTTCGAGGAAGACCGCGTCATATACGCGGTCCGTCTTCGTATCGGAGACGGATTCGGAGACGGGGTGCGGATATACTCGCCCGCTCGACCCCTGATAGACGCGCTTTTCAAGAAACATGGGGTTTTTGTCGTACTGTGCGATCTCATATGTAGGGATATGCACGCGCTCTCGGCGCAGAGACACTCTTGACATTGATTTTTTCCTCACATGGCGTAGTTTTTAAGAAACTGATCGATGTGCCTTATATATTCTACCACAAGCGGGGCGAAAAAGCCATATAAAAACGAAAAGCAGGCGCGGTATAAAGCGCCTGCTTTCAAATCTGTTACTGCTTACCCCGCTCGCGCTCGTTGCGCTCCTCTATCGCCTCGCGCAGCATGTCGAGCGCGTCCCACGGGATCGCGCCCTCGATGACCGCCTCCTCGACCTGCGCGTCGACGTAATACGAGACGTATGGCAAAAGCACGCGGATAAAGTGGTAGTCAAGCTCGCCGTCAAGGATCCGCTGGAGAATGGCGGCCTTCGACCAGTCGTCAAGTATCGGCACGAACTTGCCGAGCAGCTCCTCGTTCAGCTTGTCGGGCGAGGACTCCTCGAGCAGGGCGAGCACGCTCTTGTCGCTCAGGTATTCGGCGAGCTTGACGACATACGAAATGTCGATCCCGTGCGCGGAGAAATTGTCAACGAGCCGCTCGAGTACGCTCGGGCGGAGGAGCGGCGCTATCCCCGCGATATCCTCAATGCTCTGCGCCTCGACGGCTCTCCCGTTCGCTATCCCGTCAAGTATCCGCAGCTCGCCCGGCGTCGGCTCGCCGGCGTTTATCAGCTCCTCCGTCGAGGTGCCGAAGATCTCGGCGAGGCGCGAGATCATCGCGACGTCCGGAAAGCTCTCGCCGAGCTCGTATCTCGAGACCGCCGAGGACGCGACGCCGAGCCTGTCCGCAAGCTCAGACTGCGTCATATCGGCGTTTTTGCGTAAACGGCAGAGATTGCCGCCGAATTTTGTTGCGCTGAACATATGTCTTCCCCCGTTTTTTACCGTTATTTACTTATATTGTACCACGCGGCGCGCCGCCTGTCCAGTGTGAAATGACACTTTTTGATCGGGACCCCGTCCGCATACGGTCAGCTCCGCGCACATATACATATTGCGAGATTTTATATCCGGGGGCAGGATCGTGACGACATTATACGGTACAAAAACGGGGACACGGCGGGGGCTGACGGAGGCGGAGGCATCGAGGTCGCGGCGGGAAAACGGCGACAACTCTATCGCGGGCGGGAAGCGGAAGAGCTTTCTGCGGCGGTACCTTGAGGGCTTTTCGGACCCGATAATACGCATTTTGCTCGGCGCGCTCGTCATAAATATAATTTTTTCGATAGGTCACGTCGACTGGTACGAAACGGCGGGCATCATCGTCGCCGTGATGATCTCGACCGTCGTTTCCGCCGTGTCCGAGCACGGCGGGGACCGCGCGTTTGAGCGCATGCGCTCGGTGGGGGACGGAATTCCCGTCCGCGTCCTGAGGGACGGCGTCACGGTCAGCGTGCGCCTGGCGGACGTCGTCGTCGGCGACACGGTGCTGCTCGGCTCGGGCGACCTCGTCCCGGCGGACGGCTTTATCGTCGAGGGGGAGATAACCGTCGACCAGAGCGCGCTGAACGGCGAATCGAAGGACGAGAGAAAGCGCCCCGGCGGCGGGCGGGAGCTCTTGCCCGAGGCAAAAAACGCGCTTTTGCGCGGGGCGACCGTCACCTCCGGCGCGTGCGTCATGACGGTCGAGCGCGTCGGGTCGGGGACGATGTACGGCGAGGTCGCGTCGTCGCTGTCGTCGGACCGCCGCGAAAGCCCGCTGAAGGCGCGGCTGACGACGCTCGCGAAAAACGTCAGCACGCTCGGATATGCGGCGGCGGCGCTCGTCGCGGTCGCGTACCTGTTCCGCTCGTTTTTCATAGACGCGGGCATGGACATGACGGAGACGCTCGCGCGGCTCTCCGATCCCGCATATGTTTTCGCGGAGGTGCTCGGCGCGCTGACGCTCGCGATCTCCGTCATCGTCGTCGCGGTCCCGGAGGGGCTGCCGATGATGATAACCGTCGTGCTCTCCTCGAATATGAAGCGGATGCTGCGCGACCGCGTGCTCGTGAAAAAGCTCGTCGGCATCGAGACGGCGGGCAGCCTGAACATACTTTTCTGCGACAAGACGGGGACGCTGACGTGCGGCGACTTCACGGTGACGCGCGTCATCACCGCGGACGGGGAATATTCCGCGCCGTCGCGAATGCGCGAGTCCGCGGGGCGCGTATACGGCATATATCTTGACTCCGCAGTCACGAATACGGAGGCGGAGCTCGGCAGGTCCGGCGGGCGTCGCGCCGCCCTCGGCGGGAACGCGACGGACCGTGCGATACTCTCGTCCGTCGCGGACGCGGCGGGCGGCGCTGGAGGCGGGCGCGTCCTGTTCCGCCGCCGTTTCGACAGCAAAAACAAGTATTCGCTCGCCGTTGCGGACGCGGCGGGGGGCGAGATCACGTACATAAAGGGCGCGCCCGACCTGATACTTCCGCTCTGCACGATGTGCCACCGCGAATCCGGGGACGAGGCGTTCTACTCAAAGCAGAAGATAACGGCGCGCTGCCGCGAGCTTTCGCGGCAGGGGGCGCGCGTCATAGCGCAGGCGACGTGCCGCGGGCGGCGCGAGACGCCCGGCGAGGGGCTGACGTTTTTGTCGCTGACCGTGATAAGCGACGAGCCGAGGCCGGAGGCGCGCGCCGCCGTCGCCGAGATACGCGGCGCGGGCATACAGTTCGTGATGATAACGGGCGACGGGGAGGAAACGGCGTCCGCGATTGCGGCGCGCGTCGGGATAACGGACGGCGACGACGATATCTGCATCTCGGGGCAGCAGCTCGGCGCCATGACGGATGAGGAGCTGAGGCGCGCGCTGCCGCACCTTCGCGTCATATACCGCGCGCTCCCGAGCGACAAGGAGCGCCTTGTCCGCGTGTCCGGTGAGGCGGGGCTCGTCGTCGGCATGACGGGCGACGGCGTCAATGACGCGTCCGCGCTGCGCGCCGCGGACGTCGGCTTCGCGATGGGGAGCGGTACCGAGGTGGCGAAGGAAGCGGGCGACATCGTCATTCTCGACAACAACGTGAAGAGCATCGGGAAAGCCGTCCTCTACGGCAGGACGATATTCGACAGCATACGCAAATTCATCGTTTTCCAGCTCACGATGAACCTGTCCGCCGTCGGCGTCTCGATAATCGGGCCGTTCATCGGGATAGAGGCGCCGGTCACGGTCATACAGATGCTGTGGGTGAACCTGATAATGGACACCCTCGGCGGGCTCGCGTTCGCGGGTGAGGCGCCGCGGCGCGACTATATGAAGGAGCCGCCGAAGCGGCGCGACGAAAAGATACTCTCCGGGCGCGAGTTGTCGCGCGTGCTGATCACGGGGATATATCAGATAGCGCTGTCGATATCGTTTCTGTCGCTGCCGTTTTTCAAGGAGAGGTTCGGATTTTACGACGATTACGACCGGTTCATAACGATATTTTTTGCGATGTTCGTCTTCTGCGGAATCTTCTGCGCGTTCAACTGCCGGACAACGCGGATAAATCTGGCGTCGTATCTCGGGCTGAACCCGGCGTTCATCTCGATAATGACGGCGACATGCTGTGTGCAGCTTTTGATCGTGTATTTCGGCGGCGAGGTGTTCCGCACGGTGCCGCTCTCCCCGCGCGACCTCGGCGCGGCGCTCGTCATCGCGTTCACCGTCATCCCGTTCGACATTATGAGAAAGATACTTTCCCGCAAAAAATAATATACCGCCCGCATCAAAGCCGGGCGGCAGAGATGTTATGATATTTTTCGCCCCGCCGGTCCCCCGGCGGGGCGAAAAATTATACTTTCCTCTGTCCGAAATAATCTTCCCGTAAAATGCCGCGCTCAACGATGTCGACGCGTTCGCCTGTGCCGAGCAGCCGGTAGGCTTTTCTGCGCGTCCCCTCGTATTTTAAGCCGCACTTCTCCATGACGCGGGACGAGCCGATATTTTCCGCGGCATGACAGCCGTTTATGCGATAGAAACCGGCCTCCTCAAAGCAGTATCGCAAAACCTCGGAAAGGGCCTCGGTCATAAGCCCTTGGCCCCACCATGCTTTGCCAATGCAGTAGCCGATGCCGCCCGTCATCTGATATTCGTCGACAATACCCGCCTCGATATCGCCGATGAGAATATCCCCGTCTTTCAATACTATAGCCCAGTGATAGCAGTCCGGCCGCTTGCATTCCTCCTCGCGCATCTTCAAAAGCGCGCGGGTGACGGCGACGTCGCCGTGCGGCGACCACGTCAGATATTTTGTCACGTCCGGGTCGTTCATCCAGTTGGCGAAGGCTTCCTCGGCGTCGCTTTCCTTCCAGGGACGAAGGATCAGGCGTGTTGTCTCCAATATTTTTGTACCTTTATTTTCCATAGTCATCACCCATGATATCGTGTTTACCGATCCCCTTTGCCGAAACATGCGCGCAGAAGGGCGTATGTGAGATCGCACTTTTTAGCGCTTTTTTTGCGCAGGGTCGGCTCTTTGCCCATCACCTGCCTGAACGCTCGGTACGTTTTCTCCGGTATGAGCTCGTCTATATTCCCGCGGCGCAGCATGTCCGAAAGGAGCTCATACGTTCCCGTCGGCTGCGGCATAAACTCCGGCACGCCGGTGACCGAGCCGAGCCAGAACGCAAATCCGAAATTGTACGGGCCGTTTATGATGGAGAGGAGCTTTTCCTCCGTCATCGGCGTCAGCGCCTGCCAGTTGTAGTTGAACGGACCGACAAAGCCTCCGCCGAATTCTGCGGGCTTTTTGAACGTGATGTATTCGTCGACGTCGCGCATCAGCTCATATCCGCGCGTAGACGCGCGCCGGACCGTATTGACGTTTTCTTCTGTCCGCCAGCTCTCGGTCGCGGCGAGCATCGCGATGTGGTTCGCGCCGGGAAAGCGCGCGTCCGACTTATAAAATCGCTTGCCGTTTGCGCTTACGGAGAAATCGTCGATGGAGTCATAATTCGCCGCCGCGGACATGTGCTCGAGCGAAAGCTCGATCTGTTCCTTTATGAGCGGGCTGTCCTCGGGATAGCGCACCCATGAAAGTATCTGCGCCGTGACGGCGCGGTTGCCGCCTCTGCCGCCCTTGTCGAGCGCGTCGCCGCCGTGGAACCAGTTTTTGTGGTTTTGCGCGATCTCCGGCGTGACGAGCGCGCGGATCGCCTTTTTTATCGCGGGGTGCTCTTTTTCGACGCCCGCGTTCAAAAGCTCGCCTATGAGGTGATCCATTCCGTCGTTCCCGTGCAGCTCGTGGCCGAGCCAGCCGTCGTCACACTGTGCGTCGAGTATTTTTCTCACGTTCGGCTGATTTAAGATCTTTTCTTCGAGCGACACCATTTCCGGCTTATCCACAGGCGTTTTTAAAAGATTCCTCAAAACGAGATACAGTATGCTGTCGCAGGCTTTTTCAAGAAGAAAGTCTATTTCGTTGTCAAACCGTGTGTCTTTCACTTTACCCCTCCGTAGTGCAGTATCAGAAGTGCGCGGAACGTAACGTCTGAGGCGCGCCGCGATGCCTTTTTCCAGTCGACTTCAAGCTGCCCGCCGCTGTATGTTCCCATGCCCCGCAGAGCCGCCTCGTCAAATGATGCATGGCAGACGCCGCGCTCATCTACCGAGTCGCGAATGATATCGACCTTTTGCCGCAGCTTTGGGACGAGGCCGTACAGGCCGCAGCGGCACATATATTCCGCAAGATCGAGACGAACACCCGCCTCCGTGCAAAGCTCCATTCCCTCCGTGAACGCGCCGCAGCACCCGACAAGATGTCCGACGTCAACGCAGTAGGCGGGCACATATCCGGGCGACGACGCTCCCATGAGCTTATTGAAAGCGGCCGCGAGCATCGCGATATTTTCCTCGCTGCGCCAGCTCTGTGTGTGCGCCAGAATGTCAAGATGATACCGGCACGGCCACTTTTCATAGTCGTTGAAAACGTATGCGATCCCGTCCGGATTCACCCTCTCCGGGCGCTTTTTCCTTATTTTCACGATATCGGTCACCTTGCCGATCTCTGTGACCCTGCGAAACGAGTCGAGGGATTTCTTTATTTCCCGCGAGATGTCGAATGAGTCCTCATATCCCGCTCTCGCGACGCACGCCGCCATAACGATGTCTGCCCCGTAGGCGGCATATTTGTCACGGTCACCGTTGTCGCCCATATATTCATTTTCGGCGGCTTTGAAAGCGGATATGGCGTTTTTCAGCACGGGCGCGTCGCGATAAACGAGCTTTTCCCCGAGGTATTTTACGCCGACCTCCTGATTTTCATATTGCCCGGCGGTTTTGCTCGGCCCGTGAAATCCGTTTCCGAGCCACCCGTTCTCCTTTTGGCACGCGATGATGGATCTGATTATGGGCTCGTCGAGTATTTCCGCCTGCATCTTGTCACGCTCGGCGGGTGGAACGTCCCGGCGCAGCACCTCCGTCAGAACGCGGTATCTTATCGACGGGTTTGCGTTTTCAAGCAGAAATCCCGCCATTTTATCCGTTATGTTCGTCATTTTGTTCGTCCTCGCAGCACTCAAAAAATCGGGACGCATGCCTCGGGTTCGGCGTTCTCCAGCAGAAAGTCTGTTGATTTTGACAAAGCGTCTGTCATGTGGGCGTTCCTCGCTCGAAATAAACAATAAACCGCGTGTCGACGCGTCGACACGCGGTTTATTATCATAATAACGTAAAAATATGAAAAAGTCAACTGTGCGGCGTTAAAAAGCCGTCACGCGCGCGGGCTTTGGAGCGGCCTGCCGCCGACGCCGTATGCTTCGAGCTCGGAGCGCAGCGTCTTTATGTCTTTGTCGATCTTATATATGTCCGCCTCGCCGAACGTGTCCCGCATATATCCTATCGGCTTGATGTTCGCGATGCCGGACCACGGCAGCCACACGCCGACGGTGCCGAAATCGAAGTCGCTGACGTTCGTTGCCTCGGGGCCGATGGCGGGATATTTAAAGTTCATCGACCCGTCATAGTCCGTGCTCAGC
>CANROT010000006.1 GCA_947632285.1 uncultured Clostridia bacterium | reverse complement strand
TATTTTTCCACCGTAGCGCCGCTTTTTTCTTCGTTGCGAAGACAGCTTTCAAACATTGTGAGCTGTTTTGCACAGTTGCGCTGTGTCATGATCTTCTCCTCCATAGGTTTTCTTTTTAGGTTTTCCGCGTTTACATTGTACTATACCATAGGAATACCCGATAAGAAAAACATGTGCGGCGGAGGAAACATATACAGGGCAGCGCCGTGAAAAAGACGATGCTGAACGCCAAGTATGCTTTGTACATCGGCAAAGGACGGCGGACCGCTTTTAAAAAACGGTCCGCCGTCCTGCATTTTTATATATTCGCATCGATTTGGCGCTTTTCCGCTCACTCCTCGCGCGTCAGCTTCGCATAGGACGCCATGAGCTTTTTCGTTCCGACGTCGTCGAAGATGATCTCGTACATGACGTCCGCGCCCATCTTTGAGGCGGAGATGATCTCGCCCCTGCCGAACGTGCGGTGGCGGACGACGGTGCCCGGCGCAAAAAATTCCGACGGCGGAGGCGGCGTCTCCCTGATGTTGACGCGCACTCCGGCGCCGTCCTTGTACTTCGGCTTCGGCGCCTCGTTTTTGACGGCGACCCTCGGGCGCGCGTATTCCGGCGTCACGGTCCTGTCGTCTATGCACTCCGGCGGCATCTCGCCGATGAAGCGGGACGGCGGATTGTATCGCGTCATGCCGTACAGCATTCTGTTGTGCGTCCGCGTCATATATATGCGCCGCTTCGCGCGCGTGACCGCGACATACGCGAGCCGCCGCTCCTCTTCAAGCTCATCGTCGTTCACCGCGGACTGCATTCCCGGGAAGACGCCCTCCTCCATTCCAGGCAAAAACACTATCGGGAATTCGAGCCCCTTTGCCGAATGTATCGTCATCATCACGACGGCGTCCGCCGTCTCGTCGTATCTGTCGACGTCCGCAACGAGCGCCACATCTTCAAGGAAACCGGTGAGGGACGCGTCCTCGTTCGAGTTTTCGTATTCGTATGCGTTCGAGATCAGCTGATCGAGGTTTTCGAGCCTGTCGCGCTCCGCCTCGCCTCCGGCGACGAGCATTTCGCGATAGCCGGACAGCTCGAGCGTCCGCTCGATCAGGTCCATGACGGACGACGACTCCGAGAACTCCCGCAGCGTCTCTATCAGCCGCACAAACCCTTCGATCGCCGCCGACGCCCTCGCGAGCGCGATATATGACCCGGCGCGCGTTAGCACGTCGTATATCCCGCAGCCCTCGACCGCGGCGATCTCCTCCGCCGCCGCGACGGCGGCAGCCCCGATCTTTCGCTTCGGCTCGTTTATGATGCGCTTGAGACGGACCGAGTCGTTCGGATTCGCGATGACTGAGAGGTAGGCGACGATGTCGCGTATCTCCTTCCGCTCGTAGAACCGTATGCCGCCGAGCATACGGTACGGCATTCCCGCCTTCGCGAACGCGGCCTCTATCGGTGCCGACTGCGCGTTCATGCGGTAGAGCACCGCGAAATCGCGGTACTGCGCCTCGCCCGTCGCGACGAGCTTTTCGACCGTGTCCGCGATGAACTTCGCCTCTTCATTCTGCGTCGGCAGCTCACAGAGCACTATCGGCGCGCCGCGCTCGCCCGCGCACCACAGCGTTTTGCCGTGGCGATGGCGGTTTTTCGCGATCAGCGCGTTTGCGGCGTCGAGTATCGTGCCGGTCGAGCGGTAGTTCTGCTCGAGCCTTACGACCTTTGCGTCGCGGTATTCCCTGTCGAACGTCAGTATATTCTCTATCGTCGCGCCGCGGAACTTGTATATGCTCTGATCGTCGTCGCCGACGACCATGAGATTGTTGTGCTCGCCCGTCAAGAGGGAGGTGAGCCTGAACTGCGCGTGGTTCGTGTCCTGGTACTCGTCGACGGACACGTATCTGAACTGGCGGTTGTAATGCTCGCGCACGTCCTCATGCTCGGTGAGCAGCTTCACGGTCTGCATTATGATGTCGTCAAAATCGAGCGCGTTCGACGACTTGAGCCTCTCGGCGTAGAGCTTATATATCTCCGCGATCTTCCCGGAGCGGTAGTCGCCGCCCATGACGTCCGCGAACTGCTCCGCCGTCAGGAGCCTGTCCTTCGCCTTCGAGATCGTGTTCATCACGGTCTTTATCGGCAGCGTCTTCTCGTCGATATTGAGGTCGCGCATACAGTCCGCGATCAGCCGCTTCGTGTCGTCCGTGTCGTAGACGGTGAAGCCCGGCGTGTAACCGACGAGCTCGCCCCAGCGGCGCAGTATGCGCATACAGATCGAATGGAACGTCCCCGCCCATATTTCGGACGCCGACCCGTACTGCTCCTGCCCCTCGAGCGCTGTCGCGAGGCGCGACTTTATCTCGCCCGCCGCCTTATTCGTGAACGTGATGGCGAGCATCTCCCACGGGCGGCACGGCGATACACGGAAATCGGGGAGCACGAGCTCCCCGATTTCATTCGGTTCCATCGTTTCGAGCGCGTATCCGTAGCGGAGGATCGCCGCCTCGTCCGCGCATTCGGGGACATAATCCGAATCGTATGCGTCCCCGTATTTGATAATATGTACGATCCGCCGCACGAGCACCGTTGTCTTCCCGCTGCCCGCGCCCGCAAGCACGAGCAGAGGCCCGTTCACCGACGTGACCGCCTCGCGCTGCCGCTCGTTCAAGTCGGAATAAAATTTATCGAACAGCGCGCGGCGCACCTCAATATATCTGCGGCGGAAATCGGAGCTCTGCAAAGTTATCCTTCCTCCCTCGGAAATTTGAATACGGGCCTGCCGTCCCCGTCAAATTTGACCTCCATCACGTGCGCGTGGCGGTTCGGATCGTAGAGCGGGTCGCCCTCGATCTTCTCGTACGGGCGGGCGTGGTATATCGAGAGCACCGTTTCCCCGTCCTCCGCGACCGTGAAGCTGTTGTGCCCCGGGCCGAAGATGCCGAGCTCCGCGTCCGTCTTGAGGACCGGGTGCCGCGACTTTTTCCACGAATTGCGGTCGAGCAGGTCCGCCCCCTCGTCCGCCTCCATCATTCCCATGCAGTAGCACGCGCCCGTCGCCGACGACGAGAACGTGAGGTATATCTTCCCGCCGCGCACGAGCGCCGCCGGCCCTTCGTCGACCCAAAAACCGACACGCTCCCAGTCATAATCCGGCGTCGTCAGCTCCATCGCGGGCGTCGACAGGCTCCACGGCGTCGCCATCTTCGCGATATAGAGGTTCGAGGTCAGAAGTCCGTTGCCGAAGCCGACCTTTTCCGCCCAGACGTAATATCTCTCGCCCGCCGCCTCAAATACGGTCCCGTCGAGCGAAAATCCGGTGAACGACGATTCGTCATTTTTCGCGCGCTGCATCATGCCGAGCTCGCGCCAGCCGTCCTTCATCGGGTCCTGCCCCTCGCACTCGAGCACATACGGGCGCAGCGCCCACTTGTTTTCCGCCTCTCCGGCGCCGAAATAGATGTAGAATTTTCCGTCAAGATAGTGCAGCTCCGGCGCCCAGATGTGATCCCCCATCGGGCCGTGGCTGTGCTTATGCCATACGTCGACCGGCTCCGCCGTCGAAAGCCCGTTTATCGTCTTCGAGCGGCGCAGCTCTATCCTGTCGTAGGACGGGACGCTGCCGGTGAAATAATACCAGCCGTCTGTGTGGCGGTATACGAACGGGTCCGCGCGCTGCGGTACGAGCGGTGAATTGTACTTCATATTCTTTCTCTCCTCTCGGTCTTTGTCATATTTATTCTACCATAACCGCCCGACTATTTCAATCTCAAAAACGCGCCGCAGCCGCATTTTTTGCGCATGAAAAAATCCGGGAGGGCAAGCGCTGCCCTCCCGGCTCTCTTATAGGATAATTTTATTCCGCGATATGATATACCGCGAGCGCGATGATCGACAAAAGCATATACACGGCCCCCGCGATGATCACAGGAAGCGACGGTTTGCGCGCCTTTTCCTTTCTTTCGCGGTAATCGTATATCGTTTCGCGCTCCTTCCCGGCGGCGCCGGGCAGATGCGTCCGGAACGTCGAACTGACGCTGTAGCTGACCGTGTCGAACGCGCCGCGGTTCCTGACCCATTTCAGCGCGCCGACGCCGAGCAGCAGTCCGCCCGAGACGAAAAATCCGTCACAGACCGAGCGGAGCACGCCGTTCGCGCGCGACATTCCGAGCGCGAATACGGCGACGGCGATGAGCGCCCCGGCGACGAGCGCCGATATCATCTCCCCCTTGTCAGGCTTTCGCTTCATTTATTTGAGTTCTTTCTTGTACTGCTCGAACTCCGCGTCATTGCACATTACAAAGTGGCCCGGCTTGATCTCGCGGAACGACGGCCCGTTGACCGAGTAATCGTGCGCCGCGAGCGGGTTGTACGTGATCCTGCGGCGCGCCTTCTCGTAATTCGGGTCGGGCAGCGGGATCGCAGACAGGAGCGACTTCGTGTAGGGATGGAGCGGATTGAGGAACAGCTCGTCTGAATCGGCGAGCTCCACCATCTTGCCGTAGTACATGACGCCGATGCGGTCGGAGAAATACTTGACGACCGACAGATCGTGCGCGATGAAGAGAATCGTCAGCCCGAAGCGGTCGCGCAGATCGTTCAGCAGGTTGATGACCTGCGCCTGAATGGAGACGTCGAGCGCCGAGACGGGCTCGTCTGCGATTATGAGCTCGGGATTCATTATGATCGAACGGGCGACGCCGATACGCTGGCGCTGGCCGCCCGAGAACTCGTGCGGATAGCGGGACGCGTGCTCGCGGACGAGGCCGACGAGCTCGAGCATCTCGTACACCTTATCGTCAATGACATTTTTGTCGCGCTCGCCCTGGATCACAAGGCCCTCGGCGATTATCTCGCGGACCGTCATTCTCGGGTCGAGAGACGCGATCGGGTCCTGGAAGATCATCTGTATCTGCGTGACAAGGCGCGTGTTCCTTGCCTTGCGGAGCTCGTTGCTGTATTCCTTTTTCAGCTTTGCAAGCTCCTCGCCCGATGCTGAGGCGAGCTTCGGCCCGTATTCCGCCTTGACGGACTCGACGAGCTTGCGCGAATATTCGCGGTCGCAGTTTTTCTGGTCGTCATTCGCCGCCTTGATCGCCGCCTTGTTCTCGGCAATGATACGGCTGCATTCGGCGCTGTCTATCGTCCCCGCCTTGAGGTCCGCCTTCGCCTTCGCGATGGCGTCCTTGTACGACTTGATGCCTGCCGCAATTCTGATGCCCTTGAAATAGACGCTGCCGGAGGTGATATTGTAGAGCTTGATTATCGAGCGCCCCGTCGTCGTCTTTCCGCAGCCGGACTCGCCGACAAGACCGAAGACCTCGCCGCGCTTTATGTCGAAGCTGACGTCGTCAACGGCTTTTGTCACGGCGTTCGGCCCGATCTTGAAATACTGGCAGAGGTGTTCTACCCTTAGTAAAACTTCGTTACTGTTGTTCTGCATTGTCAGTCTTCCTCCCTCTGCTCATTCTTTCGATCCTGTCGCGCAGTATCTTCGGAGGCTCGACCTTCGGAGCGTCCGGATGCAGGAGCCACGTCGCCGCGGAATGTGTTTCGCTGATCTTGAACATCGGCGGCTGGCGCTCAAAGTCTATCGCCATCGCATACTTGTTTCTCGGAGCGAACGCGTCTCCCTTCGGCGGGTAGATCATGTTCGGCGGCGTGCCGGGAATGGACTCGAGCTTCTCGTTCGTGTCAAGGTCGGGCATCGAGGACAGAAGCGCCCATGTGTACGGATGCGCCGCGCGGTAGAAAATGTCCTCGGACGTGCCGTACTCAACGATCTTGCCCGCGTACATGACGGCGACGTTGTCCGCCATGTTCGCGACGACGCCGAGGTCGTGCGTGATGAAGATAACGGAGAGATTGCGCTCCACCTTCAGCTTGTTTATCAGCTCAAGTATCTGCGACTGGATCGTAACGTCGAGCGCCGTTGTCGGCTCGTCGCAGATGAGGATATCGGGGTTCGCCGCGAGCGCGATAGCGATGACTATTCTCTGACGCATACCGCCGGAGAACTCGAACGGGTACTGATTGTACCGCTTGTGCGGCTCCGCGATGCCGACCTCCTCCATGAGGCGGATAGCGCGGTCCTTCGCGACGCGGCGCGTCACCTTCGCAACGACGCCTGATGCGTTCTCCTTGAGATAGTCGATGACGGCGACCGTCTCGGCTGTGTAATCTCTCTTTTCGTCCGCCGCGATCTTCTCGCGGTAGTGCTCTGTGAGCCTGTCGAGCAGGTGGGCGATGTTTTCCTTGATGAGGTCAAGGTCCGTGACGGCGGCATCCGCCACCTCCCACGTCGGCTTTTTGCCGCGCTTTACCTGCGCGTCATACTTCCGCTGGTCGCGGTCGTGCTCGGCCATCGCCTTTTTATTCTTGCTTATCGCGCCGAAGTACGTGTCGAGCTCGCTCTTGAGGCTCGATGAGAACGTAAACGTCAGCGAATCCTTCGTTATCGCGAGCTGATCTATCGTCGCCTTAACGCTTTCGGAAAGGCGCTTGTGCGCGTCATAGCAGTCGCGCTTCACGAGCATGTCGCTCCCGAACACGGCGCGCTCCGTCTTCATCGCGTCGATGGCGGCGGCCATATTCGCGCGGGACTCCTTTGCGGAATGCTCGAGCGCCCGTTTCGCGTTCGCGATAAACGCTTTCATGAAGTTGTTGTCGAGATATTCCTTGAGGAAGTCGTTGAGCTTTTCGACCGGCATATCCGGCAGCGGCTGCCCCGAGAACGTGAGATAATATCCCATTCGGAAGAAATTCGGCACCGGCTTGCCGACCGACGACTTCAGAATATCGCCGAGGGATTTGAGCGCGGATATAAGGTCCGAAAAATCGCTCGTGCGCTTGTTCTTTTTATAGAGCCCGGAGAGCGAACCCGCGAGCTCGCGCGCCTTTGCGGCGTCGTCCTTGAGGACATACTCGTTGACGGACGCTTTCGTCTCCTTGACGATGTCCTTGATGTGGTACGACGCGTCCTTATCGGAGCCGTGCTCGAGGCCGAAGACGAGCTCGTCGATATCCTCTATCGCCTCGTTCGCCGCCTCGTGCGCGGTATTGTACGCGGACTCGAGCTCAATATGCTTGAACTCGAACTTGTCAAAGTTTTTGCAGCTCTCGGCGGCGACGGTCGCGTCGACGCCGGAGGCAGCCATTGTGTCCTTGAGGTTCTTTAAGTAGGTGTTGAAGAGCCTTCTGCTCTCCTTCTGCCTTGCCTTCCCCTTGAGTATCATCGCCTCCGTGAGCTGGTGGCCGATGGTGACGATCGGGTCGAGGCTGGACATCGGGTCCTGGAATATCATGGCGATCTTGTCGCCGCGGATCCTGTGGAAGTCCTCCTCACTGATCTTGAGGAGGTCCTGCCCGTCATAGATTATCTCGCCCGATTCGACGATGGCGTTTCCGGCGGAGATGCCGAGGATCGCCTTCGAGGTGACGGACTTGCCCGAGCCGGACTCGCCGACGATGGCGAGCGTTTCGCCCTCGCGCAGATCGAAATCTATGCCGCGGACGGCCTGGACCTTGCCGTTCGAGGTGCGGAACGATATCCGCAGGTTCCTTACCTGTAACTTGTTTTCCATCAGTCGTCAACTCCTCTCGTCGTCGGGTTGAAGGCGTCGCGCAGGCCGTTGCCGAACAGGTTGAAGCATATCATCAAAAGCCCTAAGAATATGCTTGGGTAAAGTACCGCGTGCGGCGCCGTCGTGACGACGGCGTTGCCCTGTGACAACAGCGTGCCTATCGTCGTTCCGGCGAATGACGACAGATCGACGATACCGAGGTAGGTCATGCTCGTTTCCGAACCGATGACGCCGGGGATAACGAGCGCGCAGCTCGTGATTATTGACCCGATGCCGTTCGGGAAGATGTGCTTGAACATCAATCTCCAGTCTGAGGCGCCGAGCGTGCGCGCGGCGAGAATGAACTCCTGCCCCTTGAAGCGGTAGAACTGGCGCCGCGTCAGCGCCGCCATGCCGATCCACCCCGTCAGCACGAACGCGAACAGGAATGACGGAACGATGCCGACTCGCTTTGCGAGATGCAGCTGGAACAGCGTCGTGACGACGACGAACGGGACGCCGGACAGCACGTCGGCGATACGGTCGAGCAGCATGTCGACCCAGCCGCCGTAATAGCCCTGGAGCGCGCCGTACACGGCGCCGATCGACAGGTTGATCGCCGAGACGAGGATCGCGAAGATGATCGAGAACCTCGCGCCGACGCCGATGCCGCAGAAGATATCCTGCCCCATCGCGTTCGTTCCCATGATGTACATGGGCTCGTGGCCGTTCAGATAAATATAGTAGTTATAGTAGCACACGCGGCACTGGACCGCGCCCGACTTTGCGTAGGAATAGATGTAGTTGCCGGGATCGCTCGGGATACGGATCGAATTATACGGTCTGCCCTGTACCTCGGTGCGCGTCGAATACATGGGAATGAAGTTGCCGTTCGCATCGAGCTGAGCCGCGCCCTTCGAATTGACCTTGTACCAGATGTTCGGGTTGTCGGAGATGCCGTTTATATCCTTCTGCTCGACATAGGGATATATGACCTGAATGCCCGACTCGTTCTGCCATGCCTGTATCTTGTCGAACTCCTCATACGTCAGGGTGCGGTACAGCATACCCTTCGCGTAATAGAAGTTGACCTCGATGTCATACGTCGTGCGGACAACGTCTCTGCCGTGGTCCCTGACCGTCGTCTCGTGCTCGGCGAGCGTGCGGATAACGGGATTTCTGCCCGTTTCTTCACTGATGCCGCGCCAGAAGTTCATGGAAGTGTCGTTCTGGCTGTTGAGCGTCCTCGCGCCGTCAAAGATGCCGAGGCCCGAGTCCGCGATGCCCGGAATGTAGGGCGCATAGTTCAGGTATATCTGGTCCCTGTCCCAAATGCTGTACGGGGAAACGAGGGGCGAGATGATCGAGAACAGCGCGAGCGCAAGCAGGATCCATGTCGCGATGACGGAGGATTTGTTCTTTCCGAAGCGGATCATAGCGTCCGCAAAGAAGCCGCGGGCCTTTGTCTGCAGCTCTTTGTCGTGGAGCTTTTCGTTTTCCTGTACGAACCGGAATTTTTCCGCAGGGATCTTTTCGTATTCCATCTCTCTCCCTCCTTTATTTCTTCGAGCCCATGCGGATACGCGGGTCGATAAAGCCGTAGCTTATGTCGACGACGAGCCCCGCCGCCAGGCCTATCGCCGTGTAGAAACACGTCGACAGCATGAAAATGTTGTAGTCAAGTCCGTTGATGGCGTTGATGGTCAGGTTGCCGACGCCGGGAATGGAGAAGATCCTCTCAATGATGAGCGAGCCGCCGATGATGCCGATGAACTCGCCAAAGATGGCGGGAACGACGACGACAAAGCAGTTCCGCAGCGCGTGGCGCACGGTCGCCTGCGTCTTCGTCAGGCCCTTCGTGCGGGCGAGCAGCATGAACTCGCTCGTCAAAACCTCGGTCAGCTCGGCGCGCGTCGTGCGGCAGAAGCCCGCGATAACGCCGAAGCTGAGCGCCAGAATAGGCGGTACGATGGACACAAACATATCCCAGCTGAAGTAATCAGTGCCCGCCTTCATGACGAACGGGAAGAGCCTCCACTTGAAGCAGAGCAGGTACTGGATCAAGAATGCGTACACAAAGCTCGGCACCGAGATGACGACCATCGTCAGCGTCGATATGGTGTAGTCCACCCAGGTGTTCTTTTTAAGCGCCGCGACGATACCGAGAGCGATGCCGACCGGGATCGTCCAAAGAATGGAATAAAAGTTCACTATCATCGAGGCGGGCAGCTTTTCAACGAAGACCTGCCACACGTCGCGCCCTATGTAGAGCTTTTCGCTCGTGCCCCAGTCCCACTTGGTGACGATGCCTCTCAGGAATATCCAGAACTGCTCGAGGTACGGCTTATTGTAGCCGAGTGCCTCGCGCCTGATCTCGAGGATCTCTTTGTGCGGGTCGTTCGGTGCGAGCGCCGGCAGGGGCAGCATTCTGATGAGGATAAACGACATGAACGTGATTATCATAAACACGAAAAACATGTAGAATATCCTCTGAAGGGTATATTTGAGCATATTTTATCCTCCGTTCTTTCGGCTCTCATAAACCTCGCAAATTTTCGCGGGGGTTGTGAGGACCGGCTGTAATAAACAGCAAATTCTGTCAGAAAATATAAAAGTCTTCTATATCAGATACGGGAGGGGGCTGTTGCCCCCTCCCGCGTCAAAGCTCAGGGAACGGTAATTAAGCTTTCAGTATTAGTACTGGATCATACCGTGCTCAGCGATCTGCTCATCGCAGAATGTCTTCCAAGCGTCGTCATCATAGTTGTACTTGAGGTACGCAATGCCGCCGCGGGCCATGACCGCGTTGTACTCGTCGGTCACGTAGTAAACCTTCTGGCTCAGAAGAGCGAGAGAACCGTTGTTGATGAACGGGATATAGGTGTACGTCTCGAGCAGCTTGCCCTCAACGCCCGCGAGGATCTGCATGCGCGTCTCCTGGTCGGCGTCGTTGGTGCCGAAGTTGTAGGTCTTGCCGTCCTGCGCCTTGGTGTTGTTACCGGTAACAGCCTCAGCCCAGTCGTAAACACTCATCGTGATCTCCTTGCCGTCGAGCGTGAGCGTGAGCATATCCTGCTTCGGATAATACCACTCAGCAGCATAAGCCTGGTCTTCATGCGTGTAAGCCGTGAGGAGGTTGTACGGGTCCATAGCGGAACCGTCCCAGCCGGCGAGGCAGACGTCAGCGGAGCCGGCCTTCAGTGCGTCAGCGAATTCGCTGCCGGAGCCGAGAGGAGCGGTCTTACCGACATGGACTTTGTTCTCAAACGGTGTGCCCTTCGTAGCCTCAACAATAGCCTTGTCGAGCCAGTCGATACGGCGCGTCATCGAGTCGGACTCAGCGGAGAGCGCGTACATGATCGTGATCGTCTGGTCGCACTTGCCGTCGTTGTCTTCGTCGGTGATATAGCCCGCGTCAAGGGATTCCTGGAATGCAGCCGTGTAGAGCTCTTTTGCAGCCTCGGGATCGAAACCGGTGATGGAATCAACGGCGTCGTCGAGGTTCGAGTACTTGGACGTGTCGACCGAGTAGAAGTCGCAGAGAGCTTTCTTTGCAACGTCGGTGTCACGGTAGTAAGCGGCGGTATCCGGGTCATAGATTATCGTCGTGCCGAAAATACCGTAGCCGGGGATATTCTGAGGAGATGTCTCGTCGCAGAATGCCTGACGGTCGAAGCTGACGGCGAACGCCTTGCGGAAGCTCGGGCAGAGGATCGTCTGGATATCTTCCTTCGATGTGTCGAAGCCGTCTGCAGCCTCGCGGGCGTCAAGGCCGTCCTTGTTGCCCGTCAGGAGCGTGAAGAAGACGTTCGGGCCGGGCGAGTTGAAGCAGTATTCGCTGTTGCGGTATTCGTCAACGTCGTCTGCCTGCAGGCCGTAGGTAGCGAGCTCACCTGCGAGGAACATGTTCTTCGCGGTAGCGGCGCTGTCAAGCACCTGAATGTCGATATCGGTCGTCTGATAGAGACGGTATACGTTGCCGTCGGTGGGATCCTTGTAAATGTTGTTGACGTCGTCCTTGTAGCCGTACCACTTGTCGTTGCGGCTGTAGTGAGCGACCTTATCGGTCTGATAATCGGTGAGCGAGTAAGGACCGTAGGAAGGGGAGGTCTCAACACTCGTCATGTATGTGCTTGCCCATGTGCCGTCAGCCTGCTGGGTAGCGCACTTGTCGTAAATATCGGGATCAACGAGGATCAGGGAGTCCTGAATAGCGTTGTAGAAGAGGGTGAAGCCGCTGCAGGAAGCCTTGAAGACCTCAACGAGCGTGTACTCGTCCTTCGCATAGAAGCCGACAGTATCTTCAAACGCTACGTTAGCCGGGTAGCTCTTCAGTATTCCGGCGTAGCCGGGTGTATATGAAGTCAGAACACCGTTCGGTCCAAGGTAGTTGTCCCACAGATACTTAGCGGAGACGTAATCCTCATCAGCGCCTTCAGGGACTGCGGGGTCACGGATCATCGTGTCATCGGTGACGGAAGCATAAGTCTTGCCGTCAGCCGTCTCGATTCCCCAGAAGCCGCCGATGTCGATGTAGATGTCTTCTTCCTTACCGCCGTTGGCGATATAGTCATCATACGATGAGCCCATATCAGAGAAGGACTTGAAATTCTCGTGGCCCTGGAAGAAGTAATCCTCAGCGCCAGCGATACCGTAAGTGCCGGAATAAACGTCCGTGGAGCGGTAGTTCTGGAACTTGTAGTCCAGAATGCGCTTCATGCCTTCAACGTAGGTGTTCGCGGTGATGTGGTAGCCCGTGTCGAAGTAGAGGTCCTCACGCATCGGGATCGCATACGCGTAACCGGAAGTAGCGCCCTCCGGGACCCAGTCGGGATGTTCCTTCGCGACCTCTTCGGTCACGTCAACGGGCATGCCGGCTGCCATAGAGGGAATGATAACGTAGCCGTCGAAGGGTGTGCGGCTCGTATCCTCCATCGGATGGAGCTCGTCATTGAATGCGAACGTGTAGAAGCTGTCGATGAGGTAGCTCATCTGATCGGAGCTGTTCGCATCTTCATAGTCGTGCGGGTTCCAGTTTGCCGAAAGACCGGTCTGCCACGAATTGTACGTGTACTTCTTGTCTTTGTCAAACTCTGTGATTTTGATCTCTTCCTTGCCTTGCTCTCCGCTCGATTCCGCGGGACCGCTTGTGCCGTCGTCGCCTGTGTCATCCTTGGGCGCGCAGGCCGCAAGCATGGAAACGAGCATCATAAGAGCGAGTATGAAGGAAAGGATCTTTTTCATGTTACTCATTATGTTTTACCTCCATAATTTGCCGCACCGTGGCGCGCCCTCCGCCCCGCACCCTCGGGACCGGGCAAATGCCTTCGGTACAACTTTTAAGTGATTATACCATAAAGGTCCCGTCACTTCAAGTTTTTTTTTGCTGAAATTCTTCTTTGCATCTCGTTTTTTTCTGTATAAGGTGCATAAATATGACACGTTTATTTAAATTTTCCCGTTTCGGAACTTGCAAAACGCTCCGCATCACGTCGTAAAGACGGTGATCGGCGCCGCCTCTGCGGCGCGCGCGGCCCGCCGCCGTCCGCCTCAAATTTTGCCGCGCGGCTTGATTTCCGGGCCGATTTTCCGACCCGTTTTCGATTTTGCAGACCCGCCCCATGCATGGCGGGCTTTGCAGGATTTCACGTTTACATATTCTTGGATTCGGGGAGCCCGGCCCATTCTTTATGCTTTTTTGTGCATATGTGACATCTGCGCCGTCACACAGCGACCGTGACGCGCGCCGAGAGCGCCCCGCAGCTGACCGTATATTCCCCCGGGTCAAGGCGCTTTTTCCCGTCCTCGCCCGCGCGCATAAACGCGCCCGGCTCCGTTTTGAGATATACCTCCGCTTCCTCGCCCGGCGCGAGTGACACACGGCGGAACGCGGCGAGCGTCTTTATCGGCTCGCCCGGCACGCCGTCCCGCCCCATTATATATAGAAGAACGGCGTCCTCACCGTAGACTCTGCCCGTGTTCTTTACCTTTACCGTAAAGTCCGCGCCGCCCGCCTTCGGGATCGGGGTCAGATCGGAATATCCAAAGCTCGTGTACGACAGGCCGTGACCGAACGCGTACAGCGGCTCGCCCCTGAAATACCTGTACGTGCGCCCCTCCATCGCGTAATCCTCGAACGGCGGCAGGTCGCCGTCCGACCGATAGAACGTGACCGGCAGCCTCCCGGACGGGGAAACGTGCCCGAATATTATGTCCGCCATCGCCTCGCCCCCGCGGCTGCCGCCGTAGAAGAACTGGAGCACGGCGGGGCATTTTTCGTCCTGCTCGCACAGATCCATCGCGCTCCCGCTTACATTTATATATATGATCGGCTTTCCGCGCGAGGCGACCGCCTCAAAGAGGCGGCGCTGCGCCTCCGGCAGCGAGATGTCCGGCTTGTCGCCGCCGTGCCCGAAGCCGCCCTCCTCGCCCTCATATGCCGGGGAGAGCCCCATGCACATTATGACGACGTCCGCCCTGTCCGCGGCAAGCATCGCGTCCCGCAGATATTGCTCGTCCCAGACGCCGGAGGCGTCGCTGTCTTCACGGTCGCCGCTGTAATACCCGCGGCAGCCGCGCGCGTAATAGACGCGGCCGCGATATGCGCGGCGGATGCCCTCGTATATCGTCGTTTTGCTGTCCGGGGTGCCGTTATAGTTGCCGAGCAGCGTGTCAACGTCGTCCGCGGCGGGGCCGATGACGGCGAGCTTCCCCTCCGCGCTGTTTTCGAGCGGGAGGGTGCCGTCATTTTTGAGCAGTACGACGGATTCGCGCGCCATTTTCAGATTCAGCTCCCTGTGCGCCTCGCAGCACACAACGTCGTAGCCGATGTTGTCGTATTCGCAGTCGTCGGCGAACATTCCGAGCCGGAACCGCGCCGTGAACAGCTTGACCGCCGCCTCCGTCACCGTTTCCTCGTCGACGAGCCCCATTTCGTGCGCCGCCAAAAGATGCGCATATGCGCCGCCGCAGTTCAGCACGCACCCGGCTCTGAGCGCGAGCGCCGCGCTCTCGGCGGGCGTCTCGGTCACGTGGTGGTGCGCGTTGATGTCGTTTATCGCGCCGCAGTCGGAGAGATAGTACCCGTCAAACCCGAGCTCGCCGTACAGCAGCCCTATCAGCGTTTCGGACGCGCAGCACGGCTCGCCGTTCGTGCGGTTGTAGGCGCCCATCACGGCGGCGGGGTGCGATTTTTCGATGCAGTAGCGGAACGCCTCAAGGTATGTCTCGTGCAGGTCGCGCGCGGAGACGCGCGCGTCAAACCCGTGGCGCTCCGCCTCGGGGCCGCTGTGGACCGCGTAGTGCTTGAGCGTCGCGTCGACCTTGTGATACTTCCCCTCTCCCTGCATTCCCCGCACGAACGCGGCTCCCATTCGCCCGGTCAGATACGGGTCCTCGCCGTATGTCTCGTGCCCGCGCCCCCAGCGCGGGTCGCGGAAAATGTTGATGTTCGGCGACCAGAACGTCAGCCCCTGATATATCTGCGTGCTGCCGAACGTCTTATATTCGTTATATTTCGCGCGCGCCTCGTCCGAGATCGCGTCCGCGACTTTGTATAAAAGCTCGTCGTCGAACGACGCCGCCATCGCTATCGCCTGCGGGAACACGGTCGCCACCCCCGAGCGCGCAACGCCGTGCAGCGCCTCGCACCACCAGTTGTACGCCGGGACGCCCAGCCGCTCTATCGCGGGCGCGTCATATTTGAGCTGCGCGCATTTTTCGGCGAGCGTCATCTTTCCGACGAGCTCGCGCGCTTTGACTTCAAATTCGTTCATGTTCCGTTCCCCTTTTCGATTTTTTCCTTTTATATAAATATTACCACACCGCGCGCCGAAATAAAATACGGCCGCCGAAAGCGGCAAAAAAGTGTCCGTTTTTTTATGCGGAATGGCTTTTTTGCCATAGTCTGCATTTTCAAGCCGTGAAATGTGCGCGTGTACCGTTTATACGGGGCGATGGAGAAAAATTTTGCATTTTTTGCATTTGCCGCGTGCAGTTTCGGCTTGACACCGCCGGCGGGAGCGTGTATAATACATACATGTATACAAGTATACAGCAATAAGGCGGTCGCACATATGCTCGAAATTTCAAAAAAGACGAATCTGCTCGAGCAGAAATCGTACAAATTCTCGCTTCAGGACGTCGCGGAGCCGAACCTCTACCGCGACATTTATTCATACGACGAGGTCCCGAAGATACCGTTCAACCACCGCCGCGTCCCGATGGATATGCCGGAGCAGATCTATATCACGGACACGACGCTGCGCGACGGGCAGCAGTCCATGGAACCGTATTCGACCGAACAGATCGTGAAAATATACAAGCTGCTCGCAAAGCTCTCGGGGCCGAAGGGCATCGTCCGGCAGACGGAATTTTTCATATACAGCAAAAAGGACCGCGAGGCGATCGAGGCGTGCCTCGATCTCGGCCTGCGCTACCCCGAGATCACGACGTGGATCCGCGCGAGCCGGGACGATTTCCGCCTCGTCCGCGACCTCGGCGTCCGTGAGACGGGGATCCTCGTCTCGTCCTCCGATTACCACATCTTCAAAAAGCTGAAAATGACGCGCCGCCAGGCGATGGAGCACTATCTGCGCACGGTCGCGGACGCGTTTGACGCCGGGGTCGTCCCGCGCTGCCACTTTGAGGACATCACGCGCGCCGATTTTTACGGCTTTGTCGTCCCGTTCGTCAACGAGCTGCAAAAAATGTCCGACGACGCCGGTATCCCCGTCAAGATACGCGCCTGCGACACGATGGGGTACGGCGTCCCGTATTCCGAGGTCGCGCTGCCGCGCAGCGTCCCCGGCATCATATACGGTCTGCATCATTACGCGGACGTCCCGAGCGAGATGATCGAGTGGCACGGGCACAACGACTTTTACAAGGCGGTCCCGAACGCGACGGCGGCGTGGCTCTACGGCGCCGGCGCCGTGAACTGTTCGCTGCTCGGCATCGGCGAGCGGACCGGAAATATCCCCCTCGAGGCGATGGTACTCGAGTACGCGTCCCTCAAGGGCACGCTTGACGGCATGGACACGACGGTCATCACCGAGATCTCCGAATTTTTCGAAAACGAGGTCGGCTACAAGATCCCGCCGATGACGCCGTATGTCGGCGGAAAGTTTAACACGACAAAGGCGGGCATTCACGCCGACGGCCTCCTGAAGGACGAGGAAATATACAACATCTTCGACACGGCAAAGATACTCGGCAGGCCCGCCGCAGTCTCCGTCGGCAAGACGTCCGGGCGGGCGGGCATCGCGTTCTGGCTCAACGCGCACTTCCGGTTAACGGGCGAGCGCGCCATAGACAAGCAGTCCCCCATCGTCGAAATGATGAGGGAACGCATAGAAAATGCATATGAAGAGGGCAGGCAAACGGACTTTTCGGACGAGGAGCTCGAGGAGCTCGCCTACGAGGCGTCCGACGGCGCGCTCTCAAAGTGAGGCGGGGATATGAACATCGGGAAAATTTCGCTCGCGGACAAGGTTTTCGAGCAGCTTGAGGACGGCATTCTCGACGGGGTGTACGCCCCGGGCGAGTACCTGTCGGAGAACAAGCTCTCGGACGGGCTCGGCGTCAGCCGCACGCCGGTGCGGGAGGCACTCCGCCGCCTCGCGCAGGACGGCCTCATCGAGGACACGCCGCGCGGCGCGCTCGTCCTCGGCGTCTCCGAGGACGACATCGAGGTCATATATGAGATACGCGCCCGCGTAGAAGGGTATGCGGCGCGCCTTTTCACCGGCCGCGTCACGGAGGCGGAGCTCGATATGCTCGCGGAAAACGTCGGAATGCAGAAATTCTGCTCCGAGAGTGGGCGCGCCGACAGCTCCGGCGACCTCGACACGCGCTTTCACGAGATAATTTACGAGAACTGCGGCAGCAGGATACTCTACGACCTGCTCTCAACGCTGCACAAAAAGGTCCGCCGCTACCGCCGCGCCTCATACGCGGACCCGGAGCGCGCGCGCCTCGCCGTCTCCGAGCACCGCGCCATTCTCGACGCGATCACCGCCCGCGACGGCGGCCTCGCCGAGCGCATCGTCACCGAGCACGTTAAAAACGCGAAGGAGAGCATTCTTCGCAATCTTAAAAGTCACAGGGAGGAAACATAAATGGGACTTACGATAGCCGAAAAAATAATCAAAAGCCACCTCGTCGCGGGCACGATGGCGCGCGGGGACGAGATCGCGCTCTCCATAGACCAGACGCTCACGCAGGACGCGACCGGCACGATGGCGTATCTCGAATTCGAGACGATGGGCATTCCCCGCGTCCGCACCGAGCGCTCCGTCGCCTACATCGACCACAACACGCTCGGCACCGGATTTGAGAACGCGGACGACCACCGCTACATCGCCGACGTCGCGAAAAAATACGGCATATACTTCTCGCGCCCCGGAAACGGCATCTGCCATCAGGTCCACCTCGAACGGTTCGGTCGTCCGGGCGCAACGCTCATCGGCTCCGACAGCCACACCCCGACGTGCGGCGGACTCGGAATGCTCGCGTTCGGCGCGGGCGGCATGGACGTCGCGGTCGCGATGGGCGGCGGCGCGTATCATATCACGATGCCGAAGATATATAAAGTCGAGCTGACGGGCAGGCTGCGCCCGTTCGTCACGCCGAAGGACATCAGCCTCGAAATTCTCCGAATCCTCTCCGTAAAGGGCGGCGTCGGCGCCGTCATCGAATGGGGCGGCGAGGGCGTGCTCTCGCTCTCGGTCCCCGAGCGCGCGACGATCACGAATATGGGCACCGAGCTCGGCGCGACGACCTCGATCTTCCCCTCGGACGAGCGGACGAGGCAGTTCCTCGCCGCGCAGGAGCGCGAGGACGTCTATGTCCCGCTCTCCGCCGACCCCGACGCCGTCTATGACCGCGTAATCCGCATCGACCTCGACTCCCTCGAGCCGCTCATCGCGTGCCCGCACAGCCCGGACAACGTTGTGACGGTCAGGAGCGTTTCGGGCAAACCTGTCGATCAGGTCTGCGTCGGCTCCTGCACGAATTCCTCGCTATACGATATGCTGAAGGTGTCCGCCCTTTTGCGCGGGCGCGTCATATCCCCGTCCGTTTCGATGTCCGTCTCGCCCGGCAGCCGCCAGGTCTTAACGATGCTCGCGGACTCGGGCGCCCTCTCCGACATTCTCGCCTCCGGCGCGCGATTGCTCGAGTGCGCGTGCGGGCCCTGCATCGGCATGGGATTTTCGCCGAATTCGGGCGGCGTCAGCCTGCGGACCTTCAACCGGAATTTTGAGGGCCGCTCCGGCACGAAGGACGCCGGCGTCTACCTCGTCTCCCCCGAGACCGCCGTCGCCTCGGCGCTGGCCGGCGTTATCACGGACCCGCGCGGCCTCGGCGTCATGCCCGAGGTAAGTATGCCCGCGTCATTCGCGGTGAACGACAGCGCCGTCATCCCGCCCGCCTCCCCGGAGGAGGCGGCAAGCATTGAGATACGGCGCGGGCCAAACATAAAGCCGTTCCCCGCCGCGCGCCCCGTTTCGGACGCGCTCCGCGCGCCGGTTTCGCTCAAGGTCGGCGACAATATCACGACGGATCACATCATGCCCGCCGGATCGAAAATACTCCCCTACCGCTCGAACATTCCGTATCTTTCAAAGTTCTGCTTCTCCGTCTGCGACGAGACGTTTTCGGAGCGCGCAAAGTCGCTCGGGGAGAGCATCGTCATCGGCGGCTCGAATTACGGGCAGGGGTCCTCGCGCGAGCACGCGGCGCTCGTCCCGCTCTATCTCGGCGTGCGCGCCGTCATCGCCAAGAGCTTCGCCCGCATTCACGCGGCAAACCTCGTCAACGCCGGCATAATCCCGCTGACATTTGGCGACCCCGCAGACTATGATAAGATCGGCGCGGGGGACGTGCTCTCGTTCTCCGAGCTTCGCGCCGGGATCGAATCCGGCACGGTCACGGTGAAAAACGAGACGACGGGCGAAGAATACCGCCTTCTCTGCGACATAACCGGGCGCGCCCGCGAGGTGCTTTTATGCGGCGGGCTGCTCGAATACACGAAAACACACGGAGGAAAATGAACTTGGAAAAGGAAAAGATTTTAAACGCGGCGTGCGACCATTTCCGCGCCATCGTCTCCGAGCAGCTTGACCGCGCGGAAAAAATGAAGGTCCGCGAGATCGTGGACTTTACCGCACTTGACCGCGTCGTGATCGGTTTCTGCGGCGGGGACGGGATCGGCCCCGTCATCACGCGGGAGGCGATGCGCGTTCTCGGCGAGCTGTTGAAAGAAAAAATCGATGCGGGCAGAGTCGAGCTACGCCCGATCGAGGGGCTGACGATAGAAAACCGCCTCGCCGTCGGCAAGGCGATCCCGGACGACACGCTCGCCGAGATCAAAAAATGCCACGTAATCCTGAAGGGCCCGACGGAAACGCCGCACGGCACCGGCATGGAGAGCGCGAACGTCGCGATGCGGCGCGAGCTCGACCTGTACGCGAACGTGCGCCCCGTCAAGGTGCCCGCGGAATCCATAGACTGGACGTTTTTCCGCGAGAACACGGAGGGCGAATACGTCCTCGGCAGCCGCGGCTTTGACGTTCCGGGCACGCTCGCCTTTGACTTCAAGGTCACGACGGACGAGGGAACGCGCCGCATCGCGCGCGCCGCGTTCGAATACGCGAAGAAGACGGGGAAGAAAAGCGTCTCTATCGTCACAAAAGCGAATATAATGAAGAAAACGGACGCGAAGTTCTCCGCGATCTGTCACGAGGTCGCCGCGGATTATCCCGGCATCACCGCCGAGGACTGGTACATCGACATCATGACCGCGAACCTGCTGAACAAAAACCGCCGCTCGCAGTTCGAAGTATTCGTGCTGCCGAACCTCTACGGCGACATCATCACCGACGAGGCGGCCGAGATCGGCGGCGGCGTCGGCACGGCGGGCAGCGCCAACATCGGCGACAGATACGCGATGTTCGAGGCGATCCACGGCTCCGCCCCGCGCATGATAGAGCGCGGCCACGGCGCATACGCGAACCCGACAAGCATCATGCGCGCCTGCGTCCTGATGCTCGACCACATCGGCTTCACCGCCGAGGCGCGCCGCCTGTCCGCCGCGCTCGACAAGTGCACCGAGGGGAATGACCGTGTCGTCATGACCGGCCGCCCCGACGGCGCGACCGCCGCAGAATTCGCCGAGGCTGTGATGAGGGTTATGTAAAATTTATCCGGGGGGACTTTTGGAAAAAGTCCCCCCCGGACCCCTTCAAAACTTTTTAAAATATATATGCCCGAGGCGTTAGCTTGAGTTAGATAAAGAAACACCGACCGGAGGCGGCATAGTCCGCATCCGTATAAAGCATGGGCGTATATCCGCTTGAAAGTATATTTGGCATTCTCTAAAAATTTATAGTCTCCTTCATAGTGATCAATTACTTTCTACGCTTCGATAAATACAATACAAGATCATCGTCATTACAGCAATCACGATACGGCTCACATATTTGATCTTTATACCAGACGCCGCTGCCGTCAGGGATATATCCGCGCTTGACATACATTCTCTGAGCGCTCCCGTATCCGCTGTGCAGCCCCACTCCGAGGTATACCACGTCCGAATAAGAGAATGCGATTTGTTCCGCAATATCCATGAGCTTGCTGCCGATCCCTCTGCACCTGTATTTCTCCAGGACGCCGAAATCCACGATCTCCGCATAGCCTCGATTTGCAAAAGCGCCGCTCTCGGCATCGGGATAAACGTTGATATATCCGGCGACGCTGCCGCCCCATTCGGCAACTAATGAGATCGATTTTCCCTCTGCCTGATGTCTCAGCCGCATTTCGTATTTGTCTATTGTCGTATCCCAGCCCTGCGCGATCTCTTCATCTGTAATGATTTGGGCATCGCTCTGCTGCAAATCTCGAATCACAATTCCGTTTTTATTATAGTAGACCATGCCGTGCCTCCTTAGCTGCCCGCTCGATACCTAACATTATACCACTCAAATGTGAAGAAATCTCCGTCCTTTATGGCAACTGATCAATAATTCGCAGTCCATGTCGGAAAAATACGCTCCGGCGATTTGTCCTCACCGGAGCGATCCTGCCGTCTTTACCTTGCTCGGAATAGCACCGCACACGAAACATTTTCCGCGAATTTGCCGAATAAAAAACCGGGGGACGGAGCCGAACGCCGCATAAAACGGCCGGACAAAAGGCTCCGCCCCCGCGTTTATTTTAGAAAAATTCATGCCGCCCGGCTTTTCAGACGTATATCACGATAAGGCCGACGATCATACCGATCAGTATCGCGAACGCGGGCGCCTTCGAGCGCCACATCAGAAACGCCTCCGGGATCAGCTCGCCGAACACGACGTATATCATCGCCCCCGCCGCGAACGACAGCGCCGCGCAGAGCGCGGCCGCCCCGAGTCCGCCGAGCGCATACCCGGCGACGGCGCCTATTATCGTCGGCGCGCCGCTGAGCGCGGTCACGAGCACCGCGCGCCACCGCTTCATTCCGCCCGATATAAGCGGGACGGACACCGCCATTCCCTCCGGTATATTGTGCAGCCCTATGACTATCGCCATGACGAGCCCCGCCCTGTCGGCCACACCCTCGGCGCCCGCGTATGAAACGCCGATAACGATGCCCTCCGGCAGGTTGTGCAGCGCTATCGCGCACGCCATAATAATGCCCGCGACGAACATCTCCTGCCAGCGCCCCGTCTCCTTGTGGTGGCTGTAGTGGTCGCTGTGGATGAGCTCGCCGAGGTCGTCCGCGGTAGCGGGGTGATCCTTGTCGATGTGCTCGACCTCGCTGTTCGTCCTGTTGTCGATCAGTCTGTTGAGCAAAAACACGGTCAGATATCCGACGGTCAGCCCCGCTATCGTCAAAATCAGGAACAAAAGCCCGCTTTCGGACCCGGGATTAAGCGCGTCCTCTATCAGATCAAAACAGACTATCGACAGCATGACTCCGGCGGCAAAGCTCAGAAACAGGCTGACGATCCGCGATGAGTCGCGCTTGGCGACGCAGCCCACAAGCCCGCCGAGCCCGGTCCCGAGCACGCCGGAAATAAACGTTACAATAATTATCCAACCGAGAATAGACATAAAACCGTGAAAAATGCAGTCTCTATAAGCACGGAAGATTATAGCATACGCCGCCCCTCTATGCAATACCGTCGCGCATTTTTCCCGAAATAAATTCTGTTTTCACCCCTCCCCGTCAACGATAAGCGTTGACAGCGCCTTTTTCTGCCCCGCCGTCGGCAGGCGGAGCTTGCCGACTCTCATCAGAGCCGAGATACAGTGGAGCAAAAACATGCCGTGACTGTGGAAGAGCTGCTGCAGTTCATATTCTCTCATCAGGCGCACATGCTCCGGCGTCGCGTCGAGCACCGCTTTCACATACGGTGCCTTGAGCTCGTCAAGCTCCGCCATGTGAGCCCTCTTGATGCGATCCCCGACGGCGAGCAGCCTTTCGTTTATTTCTTTTTTAAGTATGACGATTTGCCACGCCGACTTGAAAAGGCCCCCGCACTCACCGTTCGTCTTGACGTATCCGCGCTCCGCGAGCCAGGCGTATTCGTCCCGCGAAAGCTGCTCTCCCTTTTCCCTTTCGTACAGCGATATCGTGCGCGCGGACTCCTCCGCTATCAAGATGCCGCGTCCCTCTTCTCTCCCGCTCCATTCGCTGTCCAGCTGCCAGAGCATCGTTTTGCCTATCATATTCCACATCGGGCCGCACCAGTTTCTCATGACGACGTAGTCGTCGGGAAGACGGAGCCTTTCATCATTCACCGTCGCGTGCAAGATGTAGTTCCCGCCGTCCGGCCGCACCGTCGCCGCCTCTTCAAAGCTGACGTTTTCCTCTATCAGAGCCTCTCCCGACCAAGCGGCGATATACGGTATCAGCGTCCAGAGGATAAAATTCATGTCTGCGCGCGGCGACGATGATAAAGTTACCGGTCCGTCCGTCTGCCGGCACATGATGTCCACGTCGTCAAGTATGCCGGAGGAGGTGAGCTCATCGTAAAGCTCGTTTGCAAAAATATCAGCCGCACGCTTGTACATTCTGTCCCGCATGACGAGCAGCTCTTCCGTCGGCTCGTCTATGATGAAATTGGCAATATATCTGCCGTTTCGCTCAAGAAGAAAGCACTGTTCCTCCAAAAACTCCGCCTCTGCCTCAACGTAAACGGGAGAGACACCGATGTCGTCCGCTATCTCGTTCACCGTTTTGGCCGTGTCTTTTACGCAGTAGCAGATATTCTGCGTCAGCGCCGAGCGGAATACGTCGTTCGGGGACTTTGTCGCCGAACCGTTTATGCCCAATGCTCTGAATTTGATTGGATTGAATTTGAGTTCGCTTGATTTTCTCATTTTGTCGATACCCCTTTTAAGTTCTTTTTTCGCTTCGAACAAGTGCCACTTTACGGTGCCGAGAGGTATTCCCAAAGACTTTGCGATGTCCGCCTGCTTTCGGTTTTCAAAGTAGTACGCTATGAGTATCTGCCGCTGTGTTTTTGAAAGATACGCGATCTCGCGTCCGAGCCGCGATATCGCCGCCCTGCGTTCTATGTCAGCGTCCCCGCCCGTGTTATCGGTGTCGGCAATGAGCTCCGCCACGTCATCTATCGGCACGCCGACTACGAGCCTTGCCGTCTCCCTGTAATAATTCGCGAGCGAGTTGTGCGCGACGGTCCATATAAATTTCCCGACGTCCCCGATATCCTCTCTCTTAAGCAGCGCGCGGAACGCCCGCAGTATTATCTCCTGCGAAAGGTCCTCCGCGTCCTCCGTTGTGCGGCAGCGGCGCAGCGCGAAACCGTACACGGGCCGCAGATACTCCGTTATCGTCCTCTCGGCGTCCTCTCTTTTCACTTGCTCTTACCTCGTATTTGAAAGCTTTCACCTATATAGACACGAAAAAATCAAAAGGTTGGCGTTTTTTCAAAAAATCATTCGCCTCGCCTCCCTTATCCGATCAATAAAAAGCTTTGAAAAAAGGGGTCGCGGGGAAAGAAACTTTCCCGAAAGTTTCTTTCCCCGCGGTTTATATCCCATTCACTCCCCCGCGAGCATACCGAGCGCCGAGGCGAAGTCTGCCGGGAGCGGCGCTTCGAACTCCATTTCCTTTCCCGTTCCCGGGTGGCGCAGCAGAAGTTTATACGCGTGCAGGAGCTGTCCCGACGTACAGTGCAGCCGTTCAAACTTCGTCCTTCCGCCGCCGTATACCGCGTCCCCCGCGAGCGGGTGGCCGAGATACGCCATATGCACGCGTATCTGATGCGTCCGCCCCGTGTGCAGCCTGCATTCTATATACGAAAACGACTCGCGCTCGCGCGAGGTCATGCGCGAGACGACGGTATAATCCGTCCTCGCCTCGCGGCCGCCGGCAACGACAGCCATTCGCTTTCTGTCAACGGGGTGCCGCCCTATCGGCGCGTCCACCGTGCCCTTGTCGTCGCGCAGCGTCCCGACGGCGAGGGCCCTGTAAATCCTGTGCATCTCGTGGGACGCAAGCTGCCGGGACAGCGCCTCATGCGCCGCGTCATTTTTTGCCGCCGCGATGAGCCCGGTCGTGTCCTTGTCTATCCTGTGCACGATCCCCGGCCGGTAAACGCCGCCTATCCCCGAGAGCGAGCCGCGGCAGTGGAACAAAAGCGCGTTCACGAGCGTGCCGTGCTCGTTTCCCGCCGCCGGGTGGACGACCATGCCGCGCGGCTTGTTCACGACGATGATGTCGCCGTCCTCGTAAACGATATCGAGCGGTATGTCCTCCGGCACCGCCTCGCACGCCTCCGGCTCCGGGACGGATACAAATACCTCGTCCCCGGCGCGCAGCAAATAATTTTTCGGCCTTGCCGCGCCCCCGACATCAACGTCTCCCGCCTCTATCAGCCGCTGCGCCGCGGACCGCGTGACGCCCGCCGCAGCAGAGACAAAAACGTCGAGGCGCGCCCCGACGTTTTCTTCCGTTACCGAATAAAGCTCTCTTTCAGCCATCATTTTTCCCGCCATTATCGACTTCATTGCCATCATCGGCTTCATCGGCGTCGCCGCCTTTGTCCGCGTCCTTTGCGTCGACCGCATCGTCTGCGTCGTCGCCCTCACGTTCGCCCGCGTCTTCGGCAACGGCTGCCGCCGCTTTTTCCGCCTTTGACTCGCGCACCATCTCCGAGATGAGGAAGCACAAAAGCATCACGACGCCGACGGTCACGAACGAATCCGCGACGTTGAACACGGCAAAGTTTATGAGCCGGAAGTCTATAAAGTCTATCACGTACCCGAGGCGCACGCGGTCTATCATGTTTCCGATGCCGCCGCCGAGCACCATCGCGACCGCGACGGACGCAAACGCGTGTCCCCTGCAGTATTTTGCGATGACGAATATCAGAACGGCTATCGCGACTGCCGAAACTACCATGAACAGCCAGCGGCTGTTCTTCATTATACCGAACGCGGCGCCTGTGTTCTCGACGTATGACAGATGCAGAACATCTTCTATGAGCGGAACGCTGCCCACCGGCTTCAGGTATTCAACGGTAAGCCGCTTTGTAAGCTGATCGAGCAGGACGACGGCAAGCGCGATCAGATAGTATACAAAAATCATTTCGAGACGATCTCGCGGCAGCGGCGGCAGAGCGTCCCCTCCCCGTCATGCACGCAGTCCTCGGAATGTTTCCAGCAGCGGTCGCACCGCTCGCCGTCCGCGACGGAAACGAGCACCGCGAGCGCCGGGTCCGCCTCGGACACGTATGCGCCCTCCGGGGCCTGGCCGCTGTGCAGCTTCACGCCGGACGTGATGAACACGTCCTCGAGCTCCGCCTCGCTGAACGAGGCGAGCGTCATGAGCCGGTCGCCGTCCGTCGAATATATGTCAACCTTCGCGTCGAGCGACTTGCCGATGAGCTTGGCCGCCCTCGCGCCCTCGAGCGCCGCCATGACGATATCGCGCTCGGAGAGCATCGACTCATACCTCGCCGCGATGTCGCCGAACTCCCACTCGGGACGGAACTCGGGCAGCCTGTTGCAGAAGACGCTCTCGCGGACGTCGTCCTTGCCGTGCGGCATCGCCTGCCAGATTTCCTCGCCCGTGAACGCGATGAGCGGAGACACCATTCTGACGAGCGAGTGCAGGATCAGGTACATCGCGGTCTGCGCCGAACGGCGCGCCGTGCTCGCCGCCGCCTCGGTATAGACGCGGTCCTTCGTTATGTCGATATAGAGCTTCGACATATCTATCGTGCAGAAATTGTTGATCGAATGGTAAACGATGTGGAACTCATAGCTGTCGTAAGCCTCTCTTACGACCTTCGCGAGCGCGTTCACCTTTGAGAGCGCCCACTTGTCGATGTCGTAGAGCTCATCGACCGGGACGGCGTCCGTGTCGGGATCGAAGTCCCCGATGTTCGCCATCATGATGCGCGCCGTGTTCCTTATTTTGCGGTACGTCTCGGAGAGCTGCTTGAAAATGTTGTCCGAAACGCGCACATCGACCCTGTAATCGCTCGAAGCGACCCACAGGCGCACGAGGTCCGCGCCGTATTTCTTTATCTCAACATCGGCCGCAACGAAGTTGCCGTCCGACTTGTGAAACGCCCTGCCCTCGCCGTCGACCGTCCAGCCGTGCGTGAGCACCGTCTTATACGGCGCGTGCGCGCCGTCTCCGGCGCCGACCGAGGTAAGGAGTGAAGACTGGAACCAGCCGCGGTACTGATCCGCCCCCTCGAGGTACATGTCCGCCGTCCCGTTCGCGAACGGGTAATCGGCCATGACCACGAAATGGCTCGAGCCGGAGTCGAACCAGCCGTCCAGCGTGTCCGTTTCCTTTGTGAAATGAGCGCCGCCACAGTGCGGGCACACAAAGCCGGAGGGGAGAATATCCTCCGCCTCGCGCTCGAACCACGCGTTCGAGCCGAACTCGCCGAAGAGCTCGGAAACCGCGCTTATCGTTTCGGGCGTGCAGACCGGCTTGCCGCAGTCGGAGCAGTAGAATATCGGGATCGGGAGCCCCCAGTGGCGCTGGCGCGAGATGCACCAGTCGGAGCGCTCGCTCATCATGGATCGAATGCGGTCGCCGCCCCACGCGGGCAGCCACTCGACCGCCTCCGCCGCCTTTACGGCCTCGTTCAAGAATGCGTCGACCGAGCAGAACCACTGTGCCGTGGCGCGGAAAATTATCGGGTGCTTGCAGCGCCAACAGTGCGGATAGCTGTGCACGACCTCCTCCGAGGCAAAGAGCGCGCCCGATTCCTTCATATCGGCAAGGATCGCCGCGTTCGAATCCTCGTAGTACATGCCGGCGTATTTTCCGGCGTCTGCGGTCTGATATCCCCTGTCGTCCACGGGGACGATTATGTCAATGTTATATCTCTTGCACGTCACGTAGTCGTCCGCGCCGAAGCCGGGCGCCGTGTGGACGCAGCCCGTGCCGCTGTCCATCGTGACGTAGTCTGCGTTCACAACAACAGAATCGCGGTCGAGGAACGGATGGCGCGCGACCATGTATTCGAACTCGTCGCCGCGCAGCGTGCGGAGGACCTCATACGTTCCGACGCCGCCCTCACCCATCGTCTTTTCGCAGAGCGCCTCGGCGACGATATAGCATTCGCCGCTATCCGCTCTCACGGCAACGTAATTTTCGACGGGCGAGAGCGCTATCGCGAGGTTGCCCGGCAGCGTCCACGTCGTCGTCGTCCAGATGATGAAATATGTGTTGTCCCTCGGGCAGACGTCAAAGAGCTTTCCCTTGTCGTCCGTGACCTTGAATTTTACGTAAATTGAAGTACATTTATCGTCCGCGTATTCGATCTCCGCCTCGGCAAGCGCCGTTTCGTCGTGCGGGCACCAGTAAACGGGCTTGAGCCCGCGATAGATGTAGCCGCGCTCGAACATCTTGCCGAACACCTCGACCTCGCGCGCCTCAAACGACGGGGACATCGTCAGATACGGGTTCTCCCAGTCTCCGGTCACGCCGAGCCGCCTGAACGACTTTCTCTGAATGTCGACATAGTCGGACGCAAACTTTTCGCACGCCGAGCGGAACTCGGGTATGCTCATGCGCTTTCTGTCGAGCTTGTTTTTCTTGATTATCGCGGATTCGATCGGCATACCGTGGTTGTCCCAGCCGGGTCTGTACGGCGCGCGATACCCCTCCATGGTCTTCGACTTGACGATGAAGTCCTTCAGTATCTTGTTCATCGCCGTGCCCATGTGGATATTGCCGTTTGAGAAGGGCGGGCCGTCGTGGAGAATGAACGGCTCTCCGTCCTCGTTCTTGGCGAGCATTTTATGATAGAGGTCAATGGAGTCCCAGTATTTCAGCATCTCGGGCTCGCGCTCCGGGAGGTTCGCCCTCATCGGGAAGCTCGTTTTCGGGAGGTTCAGCGTGCTTGTGTAATCGGTTGCCATGTGTAAAAATGTCTCCTTTTTTCCGGATTATTTCTTTCCGTCGCCGAAAATATAATTATATGTGTTATATTCGGATTTGAGCGCGGCGAGAATGTCCTCGTCCTCTTTTTCCTGCTCGGGCGTCTCCTGCTCGCTGTAAGCAGGCGCCGCTTTTCTGCCGCTCTTCTTTATATGATACGTTTTTTTCCTGTATACTGTCGGCGCCGCCTCCTGCGGTATGCTTGCGGCGCTTTCCTGCGGCGCGCCCTCGAGCGGTCCAATCTCGGGAGCGTCGACCTCCCCCGTATATGCCGCACCGTAGGCGAAACCGGTCCCGGGGGCTGCTGCCCCATTGCCGACAGCTTCCGCGACGCCCTCGTCCGTCGGCAGCTGATCGACTGCGTCCGCGCCGTCCGTCTCCTCGTCCCAGTCGACGAGCATTCTCTGAAGGTCGGAATATATGTCGTCAAGCTCGGCGCCTTGTCCCTCCGCGTTCCCGGACGGCGTTTCGTCCTCGCCGTATTCATCGTCCGGCGCGGTGTACACGTCGTCGGGAAGCATGTTCGGCGCCGTCTCCGTTTCCGCCTCGGCCGGGGCCGCGTCCGCCTCTTCGACGGCGGTTTCCTCCGGTTCGGGCTTTTCCCCAGCGGCATTTCCCGCCTCCGAAAGCTCGCGGCGAAGCTCGGCGACCTCTATTTTCAGCGTTTCCGAAACGGCGGCTGCTTCCGCGAGCTTTCTCGCCGTCACGGCAAGGTCGCGCTCAAGCTCACCTTTCCCGAGCCTTTGCTTTGCACCCTCAAAGCGGGAATCCCCGAGCGCCGCCCTCAGCGTCTCGTTTTCACGGCAGAGCTCGGTCACGACCGTCTTTATATGCGACAAAAACTCGTCCACCTCGAGCGGCGAGTAGCCGTAGAGCGCGCGGGTGAACCGTACCTTATCTATTTCTTCGGGTGAAAACATAACTTGCACCTCAGCTTTCGCTATATAAATTTTTCCGCGGAAAGACGCAGCCTGCCGCGGCGCGTCACGCCGTCAAAACCTTCAATTCTGAATTTCCCCTCGCCGCGAACCGTGACCGTGTCGCCCGGCTCAAGCTTTTCGTCCGGCTTTTCCATCGGCTCATAATTGACCTCGACGAATCCGGACACAATGAGCGACTTCGCGCGGTCGCGCGATGTGTTCACCAATGCCGCGACAACGCAGTCCGCCCGTTCGGACGCGACCGTGTCCGCGATCGGCTCCGTCTTTCTCTCGGGCGCAAACCCCTCCGGCAGCTCTGTCTCACAGACCGTGACCGCGTCGGACGCGACGCGGGAAAGATTTTCGACGATAAATCTGCCGATCTTGCGCTCGCAGAAAACGTAAGCGCCGAATCCGTCCTCATCTGCAATAATATCCCCGACCGTGTGCCGTTTTATGCCCAAATTCAGTATCGCGCCCATAAAATCGCGGTGCGACAATGTTCTGTACCCGCTGCCGCGCACGCGAAGGACGGCGATATCTTCGCCGACGACGTCCGCCGCCGCGCGTGACAGCCCTTCTTCCGTCTCGTCATAGATCATATAATCCGGCAGACAGCATAGGCGGCGCCGCTCGGCGGTCGGATAACCGCCGAAAAAGGCAAAGGTACCCCTTTTGCCGTGGCGGAGAAGGATCTCCGTCGCCATGCGGATCTCGCGCGGCGTATAAAAATCGCCCGGCGCGGGCGCCCCGCGCCCGGCGCGCTCCGAAAACTCGAGCACGCGCGCCGAAAACAGCTCGCCGTCAAATTCCGTGTTCATAAAAGTCTGACGATCACCTCAAGGAGATAAATGAGAATGTACGCCGCGAAAAAGGAAATATCTATCGGCAAGGCGTCGTTCTTCACGAACCGCTCGACGACTATGCGCACCGGATACACTATCGGCTCCGTCAGCATGACGAGTATCTCATATGCCCGGCCGGGGCCGAACCAGGACAGCACGGCGCGGACGAGCATCAGGAGCATCTCGGTCTGCAAAAGGACGAGAGCGACGGCCTTTATGATCGCAATTACCATAATATTACAGTTTTTCGGACGGTACAATAAAAGTGCCGTACCCGTTGCCTGATACGGCAGGATTATTGACCCGGACGGTCGGGGCTCAATAGTTGTAGTTCTCGTCCTCGGACTGCTGGTTCTGCTGGCGGCGCTGCTCGCGGAGCTGGTCCCCGCTGACGTCGACGTTCGCCGGCGTGATGATGTATGCATTGTTGGCGATGCGCTTGAGCGAACCGTCTATCGAATATGCGACGCCGGAGAGGAAGTCGATGAGTCTGCGGGCCGTTTCCTTGTTCGTTGCCTCAAGGTTGAGGACGACCGTGCGCTGGCTCAGAAGATGATCCGCGATCTGGTTGACGCTCGAGAAGTTCTCGGGACGAATGACCTTCATCTGCAGCGCGCTGCCGCCGATGTTGATGCCGCCCATGACCGAGGGAGCGGGCGCTGCCGCCGTGTTCGCGGGTGCCGCATAGCCGCGGGAATACTGGTCCTGCGGTGCCGTGTAACCGCCCGCGTACTGGTTCTGCATGGCGGGCTGCTGAGGCTGCCCCTGTCCCATGCTGTCCGCGTCGGTCTCGTATCCGCTCGTGATATCGCCGTAGTAGCCGTCGTCCTCGTAACCGTTGTCATCGTATTCTTCAACGCCGGTTATCTTCTTTATCTTATCCATGAATCCCATCTCAGTCTTATCCTCCGATAATTTTTTGTCATGGGAACGGCCCCCGGCCGCGCCGCGTTCACCGAAAAGCGCGCTTCCGACGCGGACCGCCGTCGCTCCCTTTTCCGCCGCCGCGACATAGCTGTCGCTCATTCCCATCGATAATACGGGTTCTATTATATTATGCCGTTTTTTTCTCAAAAAGTCAACAAAGATTCGATAAGTTTCTTCGAAATATTTATAATAATCCGATTTTTCATCACATTTCGGCGCCATTGTCATGATCCCGCGCACCGAAATGCCGGGCAAGCCCGATATTCGGAGCGCAAAATCGACCGCGTCCTCCGGCATAACGCCGCTTTTTGACGCCTCGCGCCCGATATTCACCTCGGCGAGCACATCGACCGTTCTGCCGAGCTTTACCGCCTGCCTGCTTATCTCCTCCGCCAGATGAACGCTGTCGACCGAATGTATGAGCGCGACCTTGTCGATGATGTATTTCACCTTGTTCGTCTGGAGCTTGCCGATGAAGTCGACGGTCAGAGACGGGGCGAGCCGGTCGTATTTTTCGCACAGCTCCTGCACGCGGTTCTCGCCGATGTGCGACAGCCCTAAATTTTCCGCCGCGTAGTTTATGACCTCGACCGGCACCGTCTTCGTCGCCGCTATCAGCTCCGGCGCGCGACCCCACGGCGAACGCTCGCCCGCGAGGCGGAGATTTTCCCGCACCGCCTCAAAATTTTCGCGCAGCGCGTCCGTATCATATCCGCAGATCTCTTTTCCCATATCATCACCCCGCGACGATCTTCCCGTCATACAGTCCGCGCGCCGACGTTATGACCATGTCGTAGAGCGACAGGTACGGGATATTGTCCGCGGGCGTCGTCTCCTCCGGCGGCTGCGTCTCCTGCCCGGCAAACGGATCATAATCGTCGCCCGCCTCCGGCACGCCCGCCTCGCTGTCGCACAGCGCGTACCCGTCCTGCGAGAGGACGATCTCGACGCGGCGGAAATATACGACGCTGCCGTAGAGGATATACACCCCCGTGACGTCGACGCCGTCATAATTAACGACCCTTACCGCCGAGAGCGGCACCCTGTACCCCGTATACGACCTGACCGTCACCGTCACCGGCTGCATACGCGTAAATCCGAAGTCGTCCGGCAGCTCCGAGCACTCAAAGATGAGCGCCGCGCGCCCCTCGTCCGACGTTTCGGACAATATCGAGTGCAGTTCCATCGGCAGCTTTTTGCCTGCGGCGCTGAAATTGATGTCATATTCCTGCCCCTCGGTGAAATACACCGTCGCGGCGCGGTCGGTCGGCACGACTATGTACCAGGCGTAATCGAGCACAAGCTTGCCTATCGCGTCCGATCCGGGCGTCACCTGTGACGCCTCTGTCATCGCATATATATCGTCGAGCGTGAGCTCGTCCACGTCGTCAAACGAAAATGCGGACTCGTACCCGTCGACGTCGTAGTAAAAGTACGCGCTGTCCCCGCTCGTGACCGTCTTTGCGACGTCCGTGAGCTGCGCCGAAAGAGACGCGCGCTCCGCGCGCAGTTCCGCGATCCTCTCGGCGAAGCCCTCCGTCTTCCCCGTCACTATCGCGTGGCGGTCGAGCTCCGCCTTCATCTCGCCCGCCAGCGATACGGCCTTGCCGATATCGTCCCCGGCGGCGCTGTATGTGACGGAGTACAAAAGCTCGCGTATGCCCGCCTCAATGTTGACGGCGTCCGATGTCGACGAATGCGCGGCCCCCGTCTCGATCGCATCGAGCGCCTTTATCTGTTCGTCGATCTCCGTTATCCTCTCGCGTATTCCGGTGCTGCCGCTGCGGCAGATGTCCGCGAGCCGGTCCCCTATCGCGACCTTTTCGCCGTCCCGGACGAGGTAGTTCACGATCCCGTCCGCGTCCGTTCGGACGACGCGCTCGCGCCGGAGGATATAAGCGTCAAACGACGCGACCTCGTCAAACGTGTCGAGATACGTCGGCTCCGCCTCGACCTCGGACGTGAAGCCCTTTACCATGTGGTAGCCGACGTATATCATTATGCCGATCGCGACCGCAGAAATTATAACATACGTCAGCACCCGCTTCAGATATTCCTTATCCAAGACCTCACCTCCGTTCGCGTTCTATTATCTCCTTTGCCCGGCACAAAAGCGACCCCGGCGCCTCTTTTCCGAGCCACACGCCGTCAACGTCGAGCCAGCTTATATAGTCCTTTTTATAAAACCACGTTGCCTGCCGCTTCGCGTACCGGCACGTCGCAAAAAAGAGCCTGTCCTCCGCCTCGGCCTCGGTCTCAAGCCCCGAAAGATACGGCAAGAGCTCCTTATACGCTATCGCGCGGGACGCGGGCATTCCGTCCGCGAGCGCGCCCGAGCCGTAAAGCCGCGCTGCCTCCTCCGGCAGCCCGCCCCGCATCATCTCGCGGCAGCGGCGCCTTATCGCCTCGCGGTGTATCTCCCTGTCAAGGAACCGAAGTCCGATGACCGTCATCGTCCGCCGTCCGCCCGTCCGCGATTCGGCGTCCCATTCGCTCTTCCGCTTTCCGGTCGTCTCATATATCTCGATCGCGCGGGCGACGCGCCGGATATTGTTTTTGTGTATCGAGGCCGCCGCCTCCGGGTCGATCTCCAAAAGCCGCCCGTACAGCGCATCGGCGCCCTGCGCCTCCGCGAACCGCAACAGTTCCCCGCGCAGCTCGTCATTCCCGCCGCCGTCGCTGTATTTGTTGTCGTAGACGACGGCGTCGAGATAGAGCCCGGTGCCGCCGCAGTATATGGGGACACGCCCCCTCGCGATTATGTCCGCCTCCGCCGCCTCCGCGTCCGCTTTGTAATCGGAAACGGAATACGGCTCGGTCGGCTCCCTTATGTCGATCATGTGGTGTGGGACGCGCTCCCTCTCCGCCTCCGTCGGCTTTGCGGTGCCGACGTCCATGCCGCGGTATATCTGCATCGAGTCGCAGGAGATTATCTCCCCGCCGTATTCATCGGCAAGCGCGAGCGCCAGCGCCGTCTTGCCGGTCGCGGTCGCCCCGCATATCGAAATAGGTATGACGTCCGCCATCACCGCCACCCGTGCGCCTTACAATTTTCTTTATATTATACACCCTCCCCCCGCCCGTGTCAATCCGTTTTTGCGGCAGGCAAAATTATCCATGCGCGCGGCGGGCGGTGTTGACGTACCCGCAGTTTTAATATATAATTGTGTAAAACAAAGTCGAAAGGGGGACGGAGACGTGGCATACAGCGAGCTCTTGAAAAATTTCGAAAACATACGCGGCTATCTGCGGGACTTTTACGTCTTCGGTTTCAAGAGCCGCGGCGACTTCCGGCAGAAGAGCGGACGCTCATATGACGACGAGCGCCGCCGCGTCGAAAGCTGGCTCGGCGGCCACATCGGTACAAGGCAGACGCCGGACGGCAAAAACGTCTTTCTCAAAATCGACAGCCGCGCCTATCACAGAAACCCGCTCTTCCGCGTGTGGCAGACGGCCGCGTTCACGGACGGCGACATAACGCTGCATTTCATCATTTTCGATATACTCAAAAACCCGGAGATCTCCCTCACGCTCTCGGAGATAACGGAGCGGGTCGATGAATACCTCGCCGAATTTCCGTCCGCGCACACGCCGGACGCCTCGACCGTCCGCAAAAAGCTCGGCGAATATATAAAGGCCGGGCTGATCCTTACCGAAAAGCGCGGGAAAACGCTCGTTTACCGCCGCGCGCCCGAGTGCCGCGCGGGCGGGCGGGACGCCGTCGCGTTCTTCTCGGAGGTCGCCCCCTGCGGCGTCATAGGCTCGTTCCTGCTCGACGGGGACGGGGAGGAGAACGAAATTTTCACGTTCAAGCATCACTACATAACGGGCACGCTCGACAGCGGGATCATGTGCGAGCTTTTGTCCGCGATGCACGAAAAGCGAGACGTCACCGTCACCTCCCGACCGTCACGGTCAAAAAAGACATACTCCGACACGGTGACGCCGCTCCGCATATTCATCAGCGCCGGCGGCGGCCGCGAATATCTCCTTGCATATGACGCAAAGAGCCGCCGTGTCACGCCGTTCCGGCTCGACAATATCACCTCCGTCGACGCCGGTGAGGTATGCCCGGATTTTGACACGCGGCGCGCGATCCTCGACCGCATGATGCCGCATATCTGGGGCGTGAACACGCAGGGGAGCGCCCGGCTCGATCACGTTTCGTTCACCGTATACCACGGGGACGACGAAGAACACATACCCGCCCGCCTCGAGCGCGAAAAGCGCTGCGGCCGCGTCGAGCGCCTCGACAAGAACCACACCCGGTTCGAGGCGGACGTCTACGACGCGAACGAGCTTTTCCCCTTTATCCGCACGTTTATATGCAGGATAACGGAGCTCGAATTTTCCGACAAGCGCAAAGATGCCAAATTCCGCCGCGACCTTGAGGCGATGTACGCGCTCTACGGTCTTGACGGCGAAGGAGGTGAGGCAACGTGATCTACAGCGAACTGTACGGCGCCTATTACCGCGCCGTCGCGGCGATACTGCGCGCCGCCGTCAGCCGCCCGGTCACGCCCGGCGAGGTCAGGCAGATCGCGCGGCGTGAGGCCTTCG
>CANROT010000005.1 GCA_947632285.1 uncultured Clostridia bacterium | reverse complement strand
TCGGCAGGGCCTGCAAACATGCAGTCCGTCACGTCCGCATGCTGAAGATGATACAGCGCGCGCTCCTGGTCCAATTGCTCTGCAGTCACAGTCGTTCTCATGGGAAGTCCTCCTTTTCGCGTTCCTCCCCATCTTATGCCGGTTCCGCCGGAAAAGCAAATACCTATCGCAAATACGTTATGATGCCCCAAAGGCATGCATTTTCCTTTGCCGCACCCATGCGGCAAGAAAAAAGCCGCCGAAGCGGCGGCGCGGCGGGCGTCGTTCTGCTCGGCCAATCTCCGCGCGAAGTCGATTCCTGCAAAGCCCGCTTCGTCAAGAGCATCCTCAAGGCTGAGGCAGTTCCGGTGCAGGTAATCCCTCACCGCCTCCGATTCCTCCGGCGTCTTGGATTCAAAGAAGTATATTGCCGTAAAGTCCTCGAAGACGTCCCAAAGCTCCCATTTCCTGTAGATAAAGTCTTTAAGGAAGCTCTTAAAGGACGGGTAATCGGGTTCTGCGCCCTTCCTGCGGGCCGCCCGCACGTCTTCCGCATAGCGCGAAAAAGCGGAGGCCATGTCGGCGGGGTCTATCCTGTTGCCGGGGTCGGGGTCAAAGCAGAGCCTGTAGCCGTCGGGATGCTCCGCTGCCTCCCTCTTTAAGATCTCCCTTGCAGCCCTGTCGTTTTTTTCTGTTAAATTTTTTCCGTAATCAGTTTCCATGTCGTTTCCCCTCTTTTAATCCTTTTTCCTGACCTTCCAGTTGTAATAAGTTCTGCCGTTCCACTCATTAGGCGTGACTTCGGGAAGCACGACGGTCTTCCTGCCCTTTACGCTGAAGGAGGCTTCCCTGCCCGACAGCAGGGCGGTTATCTGCCCGTCGGTAAGCTCATGCCCGTAGACCTTCATCGGAGAGAACCCGCATTTTTCCTGACAGTACCAGCCGAAGCGTCCCCTGCTTACCCTGCCTCCGCAATGGGGGCATTTGTATTCCGATGACGTTCCCCGCATGTCCGCAAACGAAGCGGCCGTCCCGTTAAGCACTGCCGCCACGGTGTCCCTGACCTGCTTTTTTACTGCCGCAAGGTAGGCGTCAAGGGCGAGCCTGCCTGCCGCCACGTCGGACAGCCCCGATTCCATCTCAGCGGTCTTTTCGGGGGAAATCAGCTTTTCGTCAAACGCCGCCACCTGCGGTATGACCGCCCTGCCGAACTCGGTAGGGGCGACCTTCTGGTTTCTGTCGATCGTTATGAAGCTGACGCCGTTCCGGTCGGGAGCCGCAAGCTTTTCTATGATTCCCGCCCTCGTAGCCGACGTGCCTATGCCGGACGTCTTTATCTGTTCCCTGAGTTCTTCGTCCTCAATAAGCCTTCCCGCCTTCTCCATTGCAAGAATGAGAGAGCCGGTGGTGTATGCCGCAGGCGGCTTGGTTTCGTTTTCGGTAATGCCGAACGCAGAGACGTTTACTGACGTTCCCTTAACGGGAGGTTCCTTCCTGACAGCCTCGCCGTCCTCCGATATGTTCTTGAAGCCCGCCTGAACGGGCTGCCTGTAGCTCTCGAAGAAATGCTCGCCGGACCGGTGTTCGTAATCGACCGATACGGCGTTGTAGACGTAAGGAGGCTTCATGGTGTCCGTAAAGCGCTTAAGCACCGCCTTGTAAACGGCTTCCTCAAGCCCCGTGAGGGAAGAAGGGTCTCCGTTAAAGGTAGGTATGATGGCGTAGTGGTCGGTGATCCTGCCGTCATCGACGTATCTTTCAGGCACGTCATATCCCTGCGCCTTAAGCTCGGCGGCGACGGCGGAAGACAGGAACCTTGCGTCCGTTCTCGGATATGTGGTAAGCTTCTTCTCATAGAGGCTCTGGGCTATGGACAGCGCCTGAGCGGGAGATATGCGGTAGTTTTTGGAGCAGTACGCCTGCAGGTCGGCAAGGTTGAAAAGGTAAGGCGCGTATTCGGTCTTTTTCTGAACCTTAACGCCGCAGACCGTAAGCTTCGGGTCCCCGTTAAGCCCGTTTAGGAGGCTTTCGGCATCGGAACGCCTTAAAAAGCCCGTTTCGTTATACAGAAGGGGGCTTTCATGAAACCTTGAGCCCTTAACGGCCTTCCATGCGGCACAGCCGTCCCCAAGCTCCGCCTTTATGCCGAAGTACGGGGTCTTGACGAATCCGTCGATTTCCTCCTGCCTTTTGACAACCATGGCGAGGGTCGGGGTCATTACCCTGCCTACCTTTATGAGCTTCCTTGTTTTGAGCGTAAAGCACTCGGTAAGGTTCATTCCGATGATCCAATCGGAGATGGCGCGTCCGTAGCCCGCGTCAATGATGCTGCGGTAGTCGGCATACGGCTTTGCGTTCCTGATGCCGTCAAGCACGGCCTTTTCGGTATAGCTGTCGATCCATACGACCTTTTCGTCCGCCTTCGGCTCGGTCTTAAATATCTGGTTCCTTATCAGCGCCTGTATGTAGATGCCCTCGCGTCCTGAGTCGCCCGCATAGTAAATCGCCTCCGTCTCCTTCGACAGGTACAGGCTCTTTATGACGTCGAACTGCTTTTTTGTGTCAGGTAGCACGTAATACTTGAATCTTTCGGGAATCATCGGCAGCTTGGCCTGAGACCACCTGCCTCCCCATTCGGGATTCTGTTCTTCGGGAGGGGATATTGCGATGAGATGTCCTACCGCCCATGTGATTATCACGTTCTTTCCCAAGACGGGAGAGCGCCCGCTTATGCGGCCATCGCTTTTTTCGCCGTCCCTCTGCACCTTCAGTATCTTTGCATACTCCTGAGCCACTGACGGCTTTTCGGTTATAAATATCGTATTCACTGTTTTTTCCTTTCTCCTTAATCCCTTTCGGCTTCCCCGCGCGCTTTCGCCGTCCTGTGTATGACCGCCGGAAGGCTGTCGGGGCTTTTTCCGTCTAATCCGACGTAATACTCGGCGATCCACTTCGGACGCCTGACGCGTTCCCCGCCGTCCTTTTTTCCGTACCAGAAATGGGACCAGTGCGCCTTCTTTGAGTGCGGGCGCATCCTTCCCTGAGTCCCGCGCGTTCCTCCGTCCGCGCAGCCTTCCTTTTCAGCCTTCCATTTCCTGAAGGCGGCTCCGTACCTTGCGCCGACGTCCCATGCGCGGAGTTCCGAAAACCTGTCGCGCGGCCTCGCAAGGGCTGAAGAAGGCTTTCTGTAGGTTTCCTTGGTTTCGGGGTTTTCCCGAATGTCGGGTTCGACGGAGCAGAGGTACATGAGCGTCTGAAGCACGAGCGTCCGCTGCAGCCGCATGTCAACGGAAACGGTGCCCGCAAAGCCTCCGGCGCCATACGTCTCAATCTCATCGGGTCCCATGAAAACGTCCGTCCCAATCTCGGCGTCTTCGTTTGCCAGCGATATGACGTCGCCGAAAAACAAGGCGTCCGATATCTTGCAGGAGTGGATGCGCCAGCTGCCTCCGCAGTCCTTTTCGACGCACGCAAACAGCCCTTCGCCCCTTATTGCGCGGCAGATTTCGGGCGATTCCGAAAAATCGAGGTAAACGTATTTATACGGCAGGAAATCAAACATGTCCTTTAAGATGCGCACGTTTTCCGTGCCTGCCAGCTCCCTTGCAAAATCGGGATCGATCCGGAACGCCTGCTTGTTCCTGCCCCATAGGCACGCAAGGGAAACGCAGTCCATGTCGAACAGGTTCTCCGTAAACGCTCCGTATGCCCCGCGGCGTTCCATGATGGCGGGAGTGAAGCACCGGACTAGGTTTCTGAGGGCTGGGTCTTCAAGCAGCCTTTCCGCCTCGCCGGAGCTGCGGACCATAAGCAGCCTCCTGATTTTTTCAGGGTCGAATGAGTCCCCGCACATGCCGTACAGGACGTCCGAAAAGTCCCTGCACCACCGGAGCGGGAGATATTCCTTACCGTTTCTGCGTTTCATCTGAATTTTCTCCTTCTTCCCCGCGGAAATCAAAATCCCTGTCGATGTCCGCAAGGCGTTTTATGTAAGCGTCCCGCAGGCGGTCATGCGCATATCTGCTTCTGCGGGCATTTGGAAAGAAAGGGCTGCGCTTTGTCGGGCCCTGCTTCTTCTTTGGACCCCTGCATATCCGGAAGGCGGCAAGGGCGAAAAAGGCGGCGGCTAGGAGCATGCCTTCTCCTGCCGATCGGATGAATATGCCGGCGGACAGGCAGAAAATTCCGGCGGCGATGTAGAGTATGTTCCCGATCATTTTTCAAAGGGAACGTCGCATTCGCTTACGAACCGCCATTCCTCCGCGCCCGCAAGATCCTTAAGCTCTATCTGCCTGTATTCCTTCTGCTCGCTTTTGGTTGCGGCAGGCAGGACCCTGCTGTTTTCAAACCTGCGTATAATGCCTATAAGCTCCCGTTCCTTATCGTCCGGATTCTCAATGGCGACAATAAACGCGCCGTTTTTTCTGAATGAAGTTATCATGCCCGCCTCCTTAATAGTCGCATCCCAGAGGCCTTATCAGGGCCTTAAGCTCAAGGTATCTGATAATCCGCTGCAGGTAGTGATGCCTTATGGAGTGGCTGGAACCGCTGAAAAAATGATAAAGGCAGCTTACTGGAATATTAAGATCCGCTGCCATTTTTACGATCCTTATGTTTTTGTCCCTCATCGCATTGCGGATAATCTCCACGCATTCGGGAATAACGTTTATCGGCATGCTTTCGTATGTCGTCGTATACCAGATTCGGGTCATCCTCGGTCTTGACATTTTATTGTTCCTCCTTATGGTTTCTATAAATTAATTATAACAAAAATAGGGTACATTGTCAATGTTTTTAATGCCGTCGGATTGATTATAACGCCGTCGGCTGACATTGTTCAAACGCCCTGTTCTCCTTAAACCTGCCCTGTGCAAAATCAAAGAACTCCCGATTAATTTCAAACCCGATGCAGCTTCTCCCAAGCCGGTCGCTGACGATCCAAGTCGTGCCCGTTCCTAAGAAGGGATCGAACACAACGCCGTTCTTCGGGCTTCCGCACAGCACGATCCGTTCAATGAGCCGTTCCGGGAACGTGGCCGTGTGTCCGCACTCCTTAAGCGGCTGCGTATTGACGGTCCAGACGTCGCCCGGATTCTTCATGCGGCCGTTTGCGCCGGGAATCTTTATCGCATCCAAATCAAAAAAATATTTCCTGTTCAGAACAAAGTGGAATACGTGTTCATACGTGTTGTTCAGGCGGTCGGCAACGCCGGAGGGAATCCTGTTCGGCTTCTGCCATATAATATCGTCGCGCAGCAGCCAGCCCCGTTTCACATCAATATCTCAAGGAATCCTAATCCCCAAGGAACCCTATATCCATATCCATCTGCATCAATATCCTGAAGAAAGTATCTATATCCATATTCCGGAGAAAGTATCTATATCCATATCCTGAAGGAAGTATCTATATCAATATCCTGAAAGAACTCTATATCCATATCCTGAAGGAACTCTATATCCTTATCTGACTGTAGGAAGCATCTTCATAACCCGAAGGGGAAGCTTTGTGTGGATGGGCTCCTGCTTCCGAGTAGACGGCTCCGCCGGGTCGAAGCGGGCTGGGATTGGAGCTTTCGGAAGCAGAGTTTCCCCTTGTCATGCAGAAAAAGGCAGAAAGGGTCTAAGTACGCCCGATCTGTCTTGGATTTCTGCATGTCAAGGGGTATTGTAAGGGAATCCCGTTTTCAGAAATTCCCCTTACCGACAATAATGAATGGACCGTATGCCCCCATCGCTGTCGCCGTACTCAGACCTTAAAGCCGAACTCCCCCCGACCAGTCCTTTCCGGAATCCACAAAGAGTCTTCCAGCCAAACCGTTCCCAGACCGTCCGGAGTGGATCTGGCCGCCGTAAACGCGGAACGCCTCTTTTTTTCACTAACTGTGGAGCGGCGCAACTCCGGGCTGTTGATTTGTTTGTCGGCAGCGCAGTGTCCCGGCCTCCCCGTCCTGCGTGAGGATAGGGGACGCCTTTATTTCCCTTTGCTGCGCTCCATGCTTATGTATGTGTCTCCGGACCGGCGGGGACGTTATGCCCCGCCCGGCTTAGCCGAATTTGCGGCTTTTTCTTATGCGTTGTGGAAAAGGGAAAAAAATTATCCCTTTATTTATAAGTGGTGCAATTAAGCGAAAAACTTACGTTTCCGTCAATTTCTTGACGTATACGTCAATTTTTTGACGTTTTGGGGACGTTTTGGGGGGCGTTTTTCGGGATTAAATGGTTGCCGAACAGATGTTTGCACGGAAACGGCGGGAAAAGGCGGTACGCAGTCCGAATCCCGTTTTTGCTGAAGCAAAAGTGGAGTATATATCCCAAAATGTAACACTAAATGAATACTAATTCCCATTTTTGAGGCTTTTTGGCGGTGTAAAGTGGTTTTTATGTCATGATTATTAAATTTTTATAAACGATGTAGTATTCATGAAACCACAAGCGGGGGAAATTTTTTTCTGCTACAATATACCTGAAAGGGCCGATTTGGAATCCGGAAAGCCGTTTTTTCCGGTCCTGAACCGGCTTATGAATAAAGAAAACTTTTGGCGGAGGAAATAAAATGTCTTACTTTGACACGGCGGTCTTCTGCAGGGAAAACCTGAACGGCCGCGACGGGGAAATCTATTCGGCGATGGATAAGCTGTTGTCAGAGCTGCTTTCTTCGGACTGCATCGGGGAGTACCTTAATGAAATCGGAGCGGCGGGCCTGCGGAGGCAGCTTGCCGCCGAATCCCTTGAAGGCTTCAGGGCTTTTCTGGCGGACAGGGGGGAAGTCCTTAAATCGGATTTCCTCATAGGGGCAATAGAGGGCTACAGCCCGGAGGAGTTTTTCAACATTACGGGAAAAGACATTAACGAGATCGGATAAGGAAAGGGCAAATGGCTAACTTTGAAAAGTATAAGGCGCGGGCGGTAGGACACCTGCTTAAGCACAACAACAGGGAAGCGGATGACGGCTCCGAACATTCCAATAAAGACATAGACCCGTCGCGGACCGCCCTGAATTATCATCTGCGGTACGGCACGGCGGAGGACGTCAGGACGCGGCTGGACGAAATATTTTCATATTCAATAAAGGAATGTTCCGTTGTTCTGGCTGAGTTCTGCGTCACGCTTCCTGCGGACGTCGGAAAGGATGACGCAAGGGTGTTCTTTCAGGCGGCGTTTGAATTTATGCTGGACGATCTGGGCGACAAAAACGTCATTAATGCCGTCGTGCATATGGACGAGGCGTCTCCGCACATGCACCTTGATTTCGTTCCGTGCGTCGTTTCGGACGATCTGTCCGAAGCAACGGCGGGGGAGCGCGTCAGGGCATGGAAGGAAACGCACGAGCCGCCGTATGAAAGGCTGTGCTGCAAGGAGAAGATAAACAGGCGGTATCTGGCGTCGTTTCACGACAGGCTGTCCGATTACGTGCAGGAACGCCTCGGCTACAGGGCGGGGGTTTTAAACGGAGCGACCGCAAAGGGCAGGCGGACCGTCTTGGAGCTTAAGAACGAAACGCTTGAAGCGCAGATAAGGGAGAAGGAAGACGTTCTGGCTGGGCTGCAGGCCGACCTTGCAAGGCTCGGAAGCGCGATAAGGCGCTTGGGGCTTACGCAGGGAGACATGGGGCTTGTGCCGCTCATGGACAGGATAGCGGCCCTTGAAAACGCAAACGGCGTATTGAGGGACATACTCACCAGAAACGGCTACTCATATACAAGGAGCGACATGGAACGGATGAAGGCCGTCCCGCACGTCCCGTCGAGAAGCGCGGGCATAAACGCCGTGGCGGGCTCGCTTGCGGATGCGGGCATTGACGGCCATGCGGCGGTGGTAATCGAGCTGTATGACAGGAATAAGAGAAGGCTTCCGCAGGAACGGCTGATATCGGGCGACGGCGAGCTTGAGCGGACGACGCTTGCGGTGATGCGCTCTCCCGAAAAGGCCGCCATAAGGAAGGCGGGGGACAGGCTGTACCTGTACTACAAGGCCGACAGCGGAGGACAGGCGGTATCAAGCCTTATGGAGCTTGCCGGTCTGATGAGGGCGGAGGAGGACCTTAAGGGAAGGCGCATCTACATTGAACACGGCGCATACGACGAATACGGGTTTGCGAGAAACGTGCTTCAGAGCTTTGACAACCCCGTAAGCTACTACACCGGAACGTCAGGGGCGTCCGGAGGAGGCAGAATGAACGAAATGGAGAAAGGAACGGATAAATGAGCGGAACAGTAAAGACAATGACGCAGGAGATGCTTGACTTCGCAGGAATGACCGGAGACGGGAAGATGACGGCTCAGGGGCTGCTTGATTTTGAAGGGATAACCGAAGACGGAATCATAGTAAAGGGGCAGTACTACAGCAGGCTGTATCATCTGACCGACAGCAATTTTGCCACGGAAAACGAGGAAAAGCAGGAAGACATTTTAAAGGATTATGCAAAACTGGTAAACCGGTTCCCCGACAATGCCGAAATCAGCATCGCCGTGGTGAACAAGAGAAGCACTAAGGAAAACCTTGCGCAGTCCTTCCATCTGCGGAGCACGGGGGACGGCACGGATAAGTACGTCGAGGCATACAACGGGATCATCGACGCCAAGATAAAAGAGGGCAACAACGACATCCGGAAAGAGAAATACATACTGCTGACGCTTAAGGAAAAGAGCCTGTCCGATGCGAGAAGCACGTTCAACACTGCCGACATATCCCTTAACGAAGGCGTAAAGGCAATCAATAAGACGGGGGTAAGGGCCGTCGGCGCGGTTGAGAGGCTTTCCATAATGAACAGCATCATGTGCGGAGCCGGAAGCGAGCCCTTCATCACGAGGTACGGCAGGTATATGGAGGAAACCGCCTATGACGAAGATGAAAGCGCGGGGATAGTGCTTAACGCGAAGGAAATGAAAAGGCGCGGGGTCTCCGTCAAGGATCTCGTGTGCGAACAGGGCATAGTGCGCGGGAACTGGCACCTGCAGCTCGGCTATAAGCGCTTCTGCCGCTCATTCACATACACCGACCTTCCGGGAAGCCTTGACACGTCGTTTCTTACAAGAACGACCGACCTGCCGTATGAGATGGTTACGGTGATACAGCTCGGAGCGGTTCCCAGAAAGAAGGCGGTCACTTCCGTCAAGATGATGAATACGTCGGTCAAGGCGGACGTGATTAAAGCCTCGAAACGGGCGTTCCAAGGGGGATATGACCCGTCCCTCATAGACGAGGATCTCCAGACGGCTCAGGCAGAGGCCAAGAAGCTGAGGAATGATGTGGTCGTGCAGCAGAAGAAGCTTTTCTTTGCCACCATATGCGTCACGCTCATCGGGGAATCGGAGGAAGAGCTTGCGAGCATAGCGGAACAGTACCGGAGCCGGTGCTCGGATTATTCGATAACGCCCAACTTCCTAGTCGGACAGCAGGCGGCGGCGCTGAACATGAGCCTTCTGACGGGTCACGGCAGGGTCATTAACGACCGCATGATGACAAGCGACGGGGTGTGCGCCCTTCTGCCGTTCAACATACAGGAGCTGATGGAGCAGGGCGGGCATTTCTACGGCATAAATTCCGTTTCAAAAAATATGATTATGTATTCCCGCAAGAGATCCAAGCTGCCGCACGGGCTCGTCTTCGGCTCATCGGGCAACGGAAAATCCTTTCTGGTGAAGGGCGCGGAGATCATACCGAATTATCTCGACGGCGGAAACGACGACATGATTATCCTCGATCCGGAAAACGAATACGGAGCCGTTACGGAGGCGCTCGGCGGAACCGTCCTTGACATAGAGCCCAATGCGGAGTACCACATAAACCCGTGCGACCTGTCAATGGAATGGGACAACCCGAAGGCCGCCCCTCTCATGGAAAAGTGCGACTACATGGTCGGCCTCGTTGAATCCATTCTCGGCAGGGGCAGGGAGTGCAACTCCTACGAAGTCAACGCGATACACAGGGCTACTTCGAGAATGTACGACGGCTATATCAAGGCGATGACGGAGAGGCATAAGGCCGCCGCGGGTGCGGAGGGCGGCATCGCCGACATTGACTGCGATCCTTCGATATGCCCTACCTTGGAAGATTTCTACAGACAGCTCAGGGAGGACGGGAGCGTTGAAGGGAACAAGATAGCGTCCGCCGTGGAGGCGTACTGCGTCGGGGAGTACAATCTGTTCGCGCACAGGACCGACATAGGCGATACCGGAAGGCTCGTGACGTTCAATCTGCTTTACGTGCCCGAAAAAATGAAGGAAATGGCTATGAAGGTCTGCACTTCTTATATATGGAACAGGATAGTCAAAAACAGGGAGAACAACGCGAAAAACCATACCCGCAGGTTTATATGGGTATTTCTCGACGAGATACACCTTTTCTTTGAAACGCAGAGCTCTGCGGGGATCATAAAGACCATGTATAAGCGGGCCAGAAAATACGGAGGCATCATAACCGGCATAACGCAGGACGTTGCGGACGTGTTAAGGAACCCGCAGGGCTCGTCGGTGTACGAAAGCACGGGCTTTTTCATCTTCCTGTCGCAGTCGCCTCTCGGAAGGAGCGCCCTTCAGAACCTGTACCAGATAAGCGACACGCTTATTGACTACATCAACGACAAGGCGCCCGGAACGGGTCTTTTATACAACGCAAGCACGCTGATACCGTTCGACTTCCGGATTCCGCAGGACAATGAGCTCTACAGGCTCATATCGACCAATCCTAACGACGGGAAGGACGGCTGATACTGGGTCATGCAAGAGGAAAATTATTAAATTTTTATAAACGATGTAGTATTCATGAAACCACAAGCGGGGGATTTTTAATTCTGCTACAATGGTTAAAACGGGAACAGGAGGAACGAGCGGGAATGATATTTGAAAGCAGTGAAAACAGGAACAGGTTCCTAAACGGAGATAAATATTATTGCTCGAAAAACGATTACTGCATCGGCAATACGATCGCCGATGCGGCGGATATTATAAGGCGCATCGCCGAGGAGGGAAATGCGGCATGTGGGAATGGCTGCTTAGCGAAAGCAGGCGCATAGCGCTGGAAACGGGGCATCAGTATTCGGATGCCGATGACATCGCCGCGGAAACGATGGAACTGCTGCTGCACAACAGGGACGTGGCGGAGGACTTATATGCCGGACACAAAACGCCGGTGCTTCAGCGGATCGTCAAAAGCGTCGCTTATGAGATGAGGGCAGCGAAAGTGTTCGACAGCAAGAGGGATTTCTCTCGCTGGCAGAAGGTCATAAGGCTGTGCGATCTTTACGGGATAATTCCCGACAGGGAAAACGCATATCTGATTGCAAACCTGTCCGAAGGAACGCTGTCGATTGGAAACGTGCTTGGATTATTTGCAAGAAAAAAACCGGAGGAGGTGCCGTGCGGATTCCTCCGCGCGGAGGATGAGGAAGACGAATATGATGAAGAATCTTACTGAAACGGAAGAAAAAGATCTCGAAGAACTGAAGACGGTGCTTAAGAAATGCGCTGAAACCAGCCTGATCTTCACGCTTAAGAAGCTGTCGGATGATAACGGGGAGTTCAGGGAAGAAACGCTTAAGACGTTCGTATTTCCGGTCAAGGATTTCCGGTGCGGCTTAAAGCTGTACTTTATCGACGGCTTCTGCACGATGCATGCGACGGGCGGGGACGGATTCAAGGAGGTAAGGGACGCATGGCTCGAATGCGCGCGGAGGTCTACGGAGGCCTCGCTTATGGGTCTTGAAAACGACTATCTGTTTTTAGCCGACGCTCTTACCGCAGAGGACGGCGCGGCGTACAGGATAACGGGGATGCAGCCCGTATTTCTGTATGCGGGAGACGACGGGCTTTTTATGGCCTTTCACCAGCAGGCGGTAGCTTACGGCGCGGAAACAATCGGTGAAGGCGAAGAAGAATATGAGGAAGAATCATGGGAGAATTAAGTCCTTTTTTCAAGCTTGGAATTTCAGAAGCCGACGGGTTCTCAAGAAAAATGTCGGCGGCCTTTGCGGATGCGTATGCGCAGGCGCTGAGCGAAGGCCTTCAGAGGGAGCATGAACGCCATGAAAGCGCGCGCGGAAACAGCAGTTATTCGTATGACGGCAGGGTGTACCGCACGGTTGCGTTCCGCAGGTATGAAGACGCCGCCGTTTTCGTCCGCGAGATGGAGAAGGTCGGCGAGGAGACGCTCCTTATGTCGAGAAAGGTAGACGGACAGTACATTGTTGACGTAACCGAAAAGGAAAGCACGCAGGAAAGGGTGCAGGCTTTTTCCGACAGTTATGACGTATATATAGAGCGCTTAAACAGCGGAAGCACGGAAAGCAGGGACCGCGAGATAACGAGCGAAGGCTTCGGGACCGACCGCGACACCAGCTATATGGCATATCCCGTGCTTAACCAGCTTGACGTTTTAGGCGCGGCGGCATCAAGGGCGATGTCCGGCGGTTATTTTCTTACGGCCGCCATCGGGGCTAGGAAGGAAGCTTATGTTTTAAACGGAGATACCGTCATCATGGACGGGGAGATCGTAACGGATCCCCTGATAAGGGACGACGTGCTTAAGCAGCACAGGAAAAAGGTGGAAAAGGCGCGGAAAAACCTTGAGACGAACCGCGACAACATCTTCTGGAACGAAGGCTCGGCCGGCCGCCGCTTCAGGGACCATACGGCAAACAGGATCCATGAGGCAAACAGGAGGTCTGCCGAAGGCGGGCCTCTTTCCGCTGCCTACAGGGTCAAGGACAGGGTCAGGGACTTTGAACCCGTAAGCAGGGGCGGTTACGGCCGCATGAAGGAGGAAATAAGGACCGCAATAGCCGCAAGGGACAGCGCGGGGGCTGACGCCGTAAGGGGAACCGACGGCGGGCGTCTGCTGGAAAGCCTCGAAAGGGATTTCAAGCGCTCATTCACTCAGGAAAAGCCGATAACGGAGGAAGACCTGCTTGCAATGAACAGGGATTTCCTTGCGAGGGCTTCAAGGGCGAACATCAGCCTGTACGATTCGCGCGGCCGCATTGACGCCGGCAGGATAAAGAACCTGTCCGCTTACGACCTCGGCAGGATGGGGGTTTCCGAAGGCACGAGGGACGTTATGATGTCCTTAAATGACGGGACGTTAGGGCGCAGGACGGGCGGAAGCCTCGGAATGTCGTCGTATTTCATCAGGAGCATCGGATATTCCATCGGAGGGGAAAACGAAGGAGTTTCCGAAGCGCTTTCCGTTTCCATGTACCTGTCAAGGGCGGGGAGCTATACGAGGACGGCTTACGACCTCATAAGGAGGACGGGATATATCGGCGTGGTCAAATACCGCAGCGCGAAAGCCCTCGGAAACGGAGAGGAACTGCTTGACGGCATAAGGGACAAGATCCTCGGCAGGGACCCTGCGGATGAGTTGAAGAAGCGGGAGCTTTCCAAGAAAACGGAGGAAAAACTGGAGAAAAAGGCGGAAAAGCTGGCGCAGAAGCATGCGGAAAGCCTTGAAAAGGCCCGCAGGAAAAAGGACTCCCTGTCCGCGAAGGCTACAAATAAGATAAACAGGGTAAAAAACCGCCTGCTTGAGACTCCTGCGGGAAAGGCGCTCTCGGGAATAACCGATTTCTTCTCCCGATACGCCGTGCACGGCCTCGCATTAAGCCTGCTCGCCGTCTTTTTAATGGCATCGCTGATTGTAATAACGGTGATAGTATCAACCGCCGTGTCGTCGTTTCTTAACGTGCTTAATCCGCAGCGGTTCATAAACAGCCTTCTTGCGGCCGACACCTATGCCGATACTGCGGCATATCATCTTTATGAATTTCTTGCGGAGGAGGAGAAGGCGTGGATCTCCGACCTTGAGGATTATGAGGGCATATTTGAGGACAGGGCGGACATGCTTTACGGAAGCCGCTACGAGGATTACGGCACGTACATGGCAAGGTTTTCCGATATGTATGATACGGGAGACGCCATAGCCCTTAAGCCGTTCGGAGCGGGAACGCCGAGCGAATACGATACGGAGTTTACGGGATATCCGTCGGCATACGCAGACTGCGGAATATCCGCAAACACAAGCTCCTACGGGGCAACCTCGGCGTCCGGCGGGGATTCGATATATACGTCGGCTGAAAGCGGGCATACGTCGAACATCAAGGACATTATAGCAATGGCCGACGTCATGTACCGGTTTGACATGGACGGCTTGGGCGAGGACGCTTATCTGGAATCCGTAATGGGAATGACGCCGGCTCAGATGAACTGGAATGATTTCTGCGAAAAGGTAAAGAACGTATTCAAGTGGTGCAAGGCGTTTGTGTGTTCCTTCTGGGAAGGCGAGGAGGCTTATATCGAATATGAGAACTCTAAAGGGGCTACCGTGTCGTATCGGACGCTTCAGAACTATGCCGCAACGCTTTTTGAAAACAGCCACCAGAACGAGATAACGCTTCTGCCGGTCTTCCACGAGACGGGCTGCAAATCGGAAACGAGCCGGTTCAAAATCAGCATGGTTCCCGCAAGCGGAGGCACGAAGGTAAAGCCGGTTATTTCCGTAAACGGGACGGTAAGGCCGCTGTGCGATGATGCGGGGAAAAAGACGGTCGGCAGCGTGGCGGTTACGATGGGAGACCTGACTGATGGCGAGACTCCGTGCATTTATGACGGCATGAAGGCCGGACGAAGCGCCGTGCAGTACATAGAGGATCTGATTGACGGCGGAAACGCCTGCTGGACAAAGAGCGTAAGGGAAAGCGATTACAGCGCGGGCGTGTACGATTATTTTAACTACGCGGTAGTGACGTACGGGGAAAGCACGGCCCTTCCGGAGCAGATGCTGATTGGCAGCGACGAGATGCACGCCGCAATTGCGGGGGGCAGGGAGCCCGTGCTTCCGGAGATGGACGGATATGCCGCAAGCGCGGACGAAGACGGAACGCTTGCGGATGCGATAGCCTCAATATGCGCGGGGCAGAATTACTACCGCACAAGGGAAAAGGAAGCGGGCTTTTACGACGACTCGTATACGTCGCCTCTGCCTGACCGCGGCAATTATTACGAATGGAAAAGCTATGAGGTGCCGGATGATTTCGACTATGACGCATCGGAGATGTACTGGGACGACATAGATGCGGAAAAAACCAATCTGGACGACGGAATATCCGATTATATCCTGACGCACTACACGGAGAACGTGACGCTTGCCGACGGGACGGAGACCGTAAAGCATACCTATGAGGTCTCCGTAAGGGTCTGCGGGCGCGTGACCGTAAAGGGAACGACCGCCGCATACAGCCGCAGCTGCAAGGGACATGAGTTTGCGCACTGCGGAGGACACCTGAGCCTGCACTGTCAGGGCGTCGTGTACAGCATCACCAACGAACAGGCGGCTCTTGCGGGACCGTCGGACGGCAGGACCGTTCCCGTGGCTGACGGCTTCGATCCCAAAGCGGCGGGATATGCTATTGTCGGAAAGATAAATGCCGACACGCTTGATTATTCGACCGTCTATACTGCGTCGGCGTCGGGCGCGTCGCGCTCTCCAAGAGCGGACATTAACGGAAGCTTTGCGGGAATGTACGGCCTTAACCTGCTCGTAAACGAAGACGGAAGCTGGGGAGACGGCTTTGCGGTAAACGATGACTGCAACGTGTACTATCTGCTCAGGGACATATTTGACATAGACACGATGATACTGAAGGGGCGCAACGTATTTCCGCTGAAATCATACAAGGATTACAGCGGATGGACCTCCGACAACATGTCGCTTGCCATTGCAAAGTACGCCGCCGACTGGTATGAGATGTACGGCTTTGACATTCCGATTGAAATAGGCGCGGCGCCTCTGCCGCAGCAGGACATTGACCTTCTGTCGGACTTGATTGCCGCCGAATACGGGAGCGCATACGGCGCTGACAGGGAGAAGGTCTGCCGGACCGCCCTTGAATGGGTAGGAAGGGGACACTTCGGCGTATCGCATGAGGACCATGCCTTCCTGAGCGCAAGCTGCGATACCAAGACCTACAGATGGGACAACGGCGACGGGACGTATGCCGGCATAAGCTACACCGTAAGCTGTACCGTCTCCGACAGCCTCGGCTATGCGAGGTTTGTCTACGACCGCGCGGGGTTTGATGCGGCGGGGCTCGGCTACGGCTCTGCGGGAACGCCTCTTGCTCCGTGCGCGGCAAATGCGCTTCCGGGAGACCTTCTGATTCATCCGGCGGAAGCCGCTTCCGGCATGCTCGCCGATGACGGGATATCCGATCATCAGGAGGCATGCGCGATATATCTCGGAACGCTTTCATCGGACGCCGTGCTGTCTGACGGGAGGGTCATAAGCGCCGGAGACCCGATTTACTGCACGATCGTTCCCGGTTCGGACGGAAAACGCCGATACGGAACGGTAAGGCTCAGAAGCGGCGGCTTTGTCTTTGACTGGCTGGGCAGCGGCAGAAACGCATACGTGAAAAGCATGGCGGGATAGATAAATCCCGGCGCGCATGAAAACAACTGAATATGGAAAAGCGGACCCCTGCGGGTATACCGCAGGGGTTTTTCTTTTTTGCGGGGAGGCGGAATGTTTTACAGGTATAAACCGGAAGAAGACGGCACGAAGGTGCTGCTGATTTACCTCATACTCGGAGGCTATCTTGACGACGGGGGCGCGGAGATAAAACGCTTGGAGGAAGTGGAGGAAGACCGCAGCTTCGGCCTGAAGCTCCGCAAAACCTACGGAGTGACCGATTTTTACATTGATAAAAAAGAAATCGAGCGCGAGATAGAGGCGATTGAAAATCCGATCATATGCTCGCCCCTGTCCTATGAGTACTACGCCGACTCCGAACGCATTTACGTCTACAGTCCGAAGGACGCGGGTTCGGGGGAGAAGTTCGTCATAAACGACATGGGGGTCATCTCGAAAACGATGATTATCACCAGAAGCATGGTGGTTTCCGACAGGCTTGCGGGGGACTGCGCTCTCGGAGCGGGCACGTGCGGATTCATGTTTTTTATGAATTACGTGCTGGAAGGCAGGTTCTCGCTGCTTAAGTGGCACATTTCATACGAAAACTCCGTCTTCACGATTGCCTACGGAAAGCCGGAGGACGTTATCTACGAGGCGATTGAGATAGACAAGACCTCGACTTATAAGATCGTCATTTACATCATCCGCAAGGTAAGCCCGCAGATACCCGAATGGCAGCCTGACTGCTATTACGTTACCAAGTACAGGGAGGATAAGGAAAATGAATAGTTCCGACGACCGCTCATGGAGCGATGAGTTCGCTGATGAGTTTGCAGAGATAATGCACGACTTAAACAGCGGCGCCGGTTACGGCGGTTTTGAAGACGGCACGGACGAAGACGGCACGGAAGTCTTTACGGGCGAGGAAACGGGCAGGATAGCCGATCCGTTCGATTTTCTGAAAAGGCCGAACGGCGGCAGGGAATTTATCGAACAGGTAGCGGTTCCTGCGAGAGAGTTTAAGGAACCCGACAGGGTGTTTGTCGAAACGAAAAAGGTCATCGACAAAACGGAGTACGTGCTTCGCAGGAAGGCGGAGGAGGCGGAGGAAGCCCTTGACCCCAAGCCGGAGCGCGTCAGGAAGTACGCCAATAACGCAAGCTTGGAAAAGGTCGTTTACAAAAAGCCGAAGAAGGAAGGGAACGGCTTCTTTGCAAGGGCCGCAATGGCGCTTGCGGCGACTGCGGCGTTTTCGGTTTACTTCGGGCTTCGCGCAAACGCCTACTACCTTTCGATGGACGGCAGGGTGAAAAGCGGCGCCGCATGCCTGTTCCAGAGCCTGTTAAACGACAGGCTGCTGTGGTTTGACTTTCCGATAAACGCATCCGTGTTCCTGTCTGCGGCAGCCTTCGCCGCCGCCGCGCTTACGGCGGTATTCCTAGTCATATGGCTTGAGTACGACATGCACAAGCAGTCGAGGATAGGCCACGAACACGGCGGAGCGCGCATGGGTACCGCCCGCGACTTCGCAAAGTACCGTCGGGATTTCATGGAAAGCGACGAACAGGACATGATATTCGGAGTCCGCGACGGAAAATACATGGGGCTGTCGTTAAACAACAAGAAGGTAAACCGTTCGGCCAACGTTCTCGTTATCGGAGGAACCGGAACCGGTAAGACGTTCAAGTATATAAAGCCGAACATTCTGCAGGAAAACTGCTCGATGATCATCACGGATCCGTCCGGGGACATCTTCCGGAGCTTTGCGCCGTACCTGCTGACTAGGGGATATAACGTGTACCTCTTTAATGCGTCCGACCCGACCCTTTCCAACCGCTACAATCCCCTGCTTAACGTGTACGACGCCTTCGGGGAAATCTCCGAAAGGCAGGTAAACATCCTTGTGGATCTGTACCTGAAGAACGCAAAGGCGGGCAGGGAGGCAAGCACGGCCGATCCGTTCTGGGAGAAATCGGAAAAGGCGTTCCTTACGGCGCTTATCTACTATGTGCTTGAAAACGACGACATCAAAAAAGAGGACAAGTGCTTCCGGACGATACTGGAAAAGGTACAGCTCGCAAGGGTCGAGGACGACGGAGAGGACACTCCGCTTACTAGGGAGCTTAACGAATGGTACAGGAGAATGGACCGCGAGGGCAGGGAGTACAAGACGAAGATGTACTACGACACGTTCTTGATTGCGCCTCAGAAGACGGCGAACACGATTCTCATAAGCACCGCCGTTGACCTGCAGATTTTTGCCACAAAGGAAATCGACCGCGTTACGAGGTACGACACGGAGCATGAGGAGGCGAACATCAATATCGACTGGATTGCGACGCAGCAGTCTTATCTCTTTCTCGGAATCCCGCAGTCGCACGAGGCCTATAACTTTCTCATCGCCATGCTGTACTCGCAGCTTTATTCAAGGCTGTACGAGCTCGGAGAACGGAAAATGCGAGGCAAGTGGCATATCGGCAGAAAGGTAGGCACTCCGGTGTTTGACTACTTTGACAGCGAGGAGGATGCAAGGCTGTTTTTTGAAACCGTGACAAAGGACAACATTGCTGAGGAGGATTATGTAAACGGCACTAAGATTTACAACCTCATGTGGAAGGGCCGGTGCTATAAATCCTCCGTCTTAAGGGAGCCTCTGGAGGAGATGATCGACGGCATAGACGGCATGTACATCTGGTCGGGAAACGATTTTGCGGGAGGGGATCCCGCACTGCCGATGCACGTAAACTTCCTGCTTGATGAGTTCAAGAACATCGGCGAAATTCCGAACTTTCTGACAATTTTGTCCACAAGCCGTAAATACCGCATAGGTTCCCACGTCGTCATTCAGGATCTGGGCCAGATCAAGACGATGTATAAGGAGCAGGAGCATGAGACGCTTCTTGCCAACGTGGACACGACCATCTTTCTGGGTTCGATTCAGCCGGACGATAAGGAGTATATCCAGAAGGTTTTGTCAAAATCCACTATCCGGCAGAAATCCACGTCGTCGAGCGGAACCGGCATATCGACCTCATATACGCCTACACAGGTAGACCTTATGAGCATCGACGAGATATCCGCAATAAACCGCGACGGACGCGATGACGAGATAGTGATAGTAAGGGACGTTCCCGCTTTTATCTGCCAGAAGCTCAACCTGACGCACCACAAGAGATGGGAAGACGTCAAAAGGGCGGAAAAGCTCATTAAGGAGCGGAAGATAGACGTCGCCAAGTATTACAAGAACGACAACATGAACAATATTTTCAACCCTTAAGGGAAAGGAGGAAGGGCTATGGATGATTTTCTGGAATCCCTCTTGGATTTCATCATCGACTCAAGCCGCTCGGTGTCGCTTGACCCCGACTACCTGATTGTGAGCGACGGCTCGCTTGAAATAGTAAACAGCGTGTGGGCGTACCTGCGCCTGATAGGCATAGGGCTTACGCTCGTGTATTTCCTTGCCGAGATCAACAGGATGATGGTTTTTGAAGGGAGGGACGTGACCTACAAGACGGTTCTGGTGCCGTTTCTTAAGCTTGCGCTGGCGTATTTCGTTCTTTCAAAAGGGGCGCTGATCGTCTCGTGGATCCTGACATTCAACAACACGCTCATCAGTTACGCCGATGCGAATTTTCTTGGAACCTCCGCAGGGCTCGGCACGGCCGGCATATCGTCGGAGGGCATTATAGACGGAATGGGGTTCTGGGAGAAGATCCTGTTTGTCATACCGTGCCTTCTGCTCTGGTTCTGCACGGTAATCCTGTCGCTTGTGTTCATATACAAGTCATTTACGTACAAGCTTGAGCTGCTGCTAAGGACGTGCTTCGCCCCCGTTGCGCTTGCCGACATCTACAGCGGGCAGCACGCAAATGCGGTGCGTTACCTGAAGGGCTTTTTAGCCCACGTGCTGTACGGAGCGTGCTTCATCATAATACCGCGCATGGGTAACTCGCTCTTTGTCGCCGATATGGATTCAATGATTTTTTCGGACGGAATGAGTTACATCATATACTTCTTTTTCTGTCTGCTCGCGCCTCTGGCGGAGATAGGCATTTTATCGGCTGCAAAACAGGTAACGAAGGAAGCTCTGGGTTAAGGAGGGAAAGAAAGTGGAAGTAAGGATATCACAGGATATCAGAAGGTACAAAACAAAGGACGTAGGCATCTTTTCCTTTGCGGAAGCCGGATGCATCGCCCTTGCCATAGGCGCGGGATTTGCGGGCTACCGGCTTTTCGGGAGCGTGGAAAAAGCCACGGTGCCGATAGTCATTATCCTTGTCGCCGGATTTTTAAAACCGTTCGGAATGTCGTGCGCGGCATTTTTTAGGACGGTGCTTATGGAAATGATGTCTCCGCGGGTATACCCCTGCGAGACTGATTTCATATACGACCTTGACGAGCTTTACGCGGAAGAAACGGGCGGTCCTGCCCCGCCGGATGAGGATTTCCCCGTAAAGAGAACGAGGGAGGAACAAAAACAAATAATTAAATAAAGGAGAGAAGAACCATGAAAAACAGAATAAGGAAAACAGCAGGCAGAATAATGAAGCGCTTACAGGGCGGGCTTGCGGCTCTGGCGCTCATCGGAACGGCGTCGGCGTCAAGCTTTGACAGCGTAACCGTAACGGATGCGGACGCGGACGCCGGAACGCTCATGGGGAGCGTTATCGGAATAATGATATCAATAACGAGATACGTCGGAATCGCGCTTCTTATTTTCGGAGTCTTTGAAATCGTAATGAGCTTCATGCAGAACCAGCCGGAAGCGAAGACTAAGGGCATCATCATGGCTCTTGCGGGAGTCGTAATGATAGGAATCAAGTCGATACTTGTCGGTCTCGGCATAATCGCCGCATAACGGGAGGCTGACATGAAAAAGGCATACATAGCGGTGCCGGTCATAGCGGTTCTTATTATTGCGGTTTTTGCCGTCCTCTCTGCGGCAGGCGGAAGGGGCGGCAGGAGCGCCGCAGGCGATGACACGGCAACGAAGGAACTAAGGCAGAATGATTACCGCGGCGGGATCATGCGGACGCAGGCGGTCGGCAGGCTCGTACTGTCCTCCGTGGAAGACATGAAGTCGGGAAATGCGGAGATCAGGACGGAATCCCCGAACACCTATTGGGACTCGGAAGGATGGCAGGATTTCGTTATGAACTTCATGTCAACGCCTCTTATTACCGACACGAGCCTCTTTAACGAGGAGGAGACCGACTGGCAGACCGTAACGTCAAGGATTTTCGAGGTGGAAAACTCCTTCACGAAGACGGACGGCAGCGGTTCTCTGGTAAGCAGGTACCCGTCCATGACGATTACGAGAAACGAAAAGGATGATTACACGATCTTAAGCGGTCAGACGGAAAAATGGGCCGCCGACGGCGTGACCTTAAGCGGATCGGGAGAATGGACGATCCTGTATGACTGCGACAAGGACTGGTGCAAGGCGCTTCTGACCGTTGATACGGGGGACGGCCGCCTGCCCGGAGTTACCTTAAGGCTTTTTGAATACAGGAGGCTTGACGAGGATCACTATGCGATCCAGACGGAGACGGAACGCCTTCTGGTCGTGCTTGCTCCCGCCGAAGCCGATACGGACATCAGGGAGAGAACGGTGTCGGAGTTTTACTACAGCAGGCTTTCCGGAAACGCAAGAAGCACCTTTAAGGCGTATGAACTCCTGCCCGAAACGGGCGAATGGGGGACGTACTCGGAAGATGCGGCGGAGAAAAACGCGCTGTATGCTTCATATCCGTTCCTTAATGAAAACGGGGATTTTTTCAGCCGTTACGGAAAGAGCGACAGCGTTTTCCTCATAAACCCCGATGAATCCGGCAGGGCGTCCGAAGCGCTCATAGGGAAGATTAAGGACTGGGTGTTTGAAGACGCGTCCCTGAGACAGGCTTTTGCCTACAGGGACGGAGTGCTGTGCGTAACGACGTACAACAAGCTGTCGGAACGCTACGAAAGATTTACGTTCTACAGGGAAGGAGCCTCCGAAGGCGATATAAGGGCCGTTGAGGACATTGTAAGAACGGACGGCCTGAATTTTGACGGAACGGTCCTTCCTTCGGGGAGCGGAGGAAATGCCGGACCCGAACCCGTTCCCGGCGGACAGACGGAGGAACCCCCTGCGGTTACGGAAGTCCCTGCGGTGACGGAATCTCCCGCAGTGACGGAGGCTCCCGCGGTAACAAAAGCTCCGGCGGGAATGCCGCCGGAAGGATGATGCGAGGGGGAAGAACGGTTGGAAACGTTAGGTATATTAAAGAGATGCGGAAGGGATGAAGAAATCTTCTTTGTGAGATGCGCGGACGGGGAAGCGGAGACGTACTCGGACGGCATACGGAAGATTCTTGAGGAAAGCCCCGCGTACGGCAGGGTAAGGATGCGGGCGGTTTCCGATATAGTCCTTTCAGACGGAAAAGCCGTGGCTTTTTTTGCGGAAAGCGTAAACGGAAGGGAAGTCTTTTTGGCGGCGAGGGGCTACGAGTTCCTCTCCGCATACGCAGATATTGAGGGAAAATGATGAAAAACGAAGAAAAGATATATGACCTGTACGGCTATGTGGCTGACAAGCATAAAGACCTGCAGCTTTATTCGGAGAGCCTGAAAAATCCGGAGGACGTTTCAAAAAATCTGATGACGTACTCAAAAATCAAGGATGCGGTAGCTGATGCCATAAGGGCGTACGGAGAGATAAGCGAACTCGAAGAAGAGGAATGAGGACAATTGAATAATGAAGGAGAATTTGCATAAGGATGCCGCCCCGCAGTACCGGATAGAAAAGCCCATCCGTCTGATAGAGCTTTTTGCGGGCATCGGTTCGCAAGCTATGGCGCTGCGGGACTTGGGAGCGGATTTTGAGCATTACAGGGTTGTAGAATTTGATAAGTTCGCCATGAAAAGCTATAACGCCATTCATGGAACGGACTTTCAGACGGCAGATATACGGAACGTAAAAGGGGGTGATTTAGGGATAACGGATAAAGACAGATATACATATATCTTGACTTATTCGTTCCCGTAAGGACGTGTCAGGATCTGTCAGTGGCCGGCAAGCAGGCCGGCATGAAGAAAGGCAGCGGAACAAGGTCCGGACTGTTATGGGAAGTGGAGCGCCTGCTGAATGAGTGCGGGAATCTTCCGGACGTGCTTTTGATGGAAAACGTTCCGGCGGTTCATTCAACGAGGAATGCGGAGGACTTCCAGAAATGGATAGACTTCCTCGCAGGCAAGGGATATTCAAATTACTGGAAGGATCTGAATGCGAAGGACTACGGTACGGCGCAGAACAGAAACAGATGCTTCATGGTAAGCCTGCTCGGCAAATGGAGCTATGAATTTCCAAAGCCCGTGCCGCTTGGGAAAACCATGAAGGATTATCTGGAAGATTGGGTCGATGAGAAATATTACATAAACACGGAAAGAGCCCGTCAGCTGATTGACAAGCTGATAAAAAGCGGAACGCTCGACAGCCGGACTGACTTTGCGATGGATGGAAATTTTAATCAGCGCGGAAGGGTGCATGGAGAAGATTCCATATGTAGAACGGTTATCAGCAGCGGTCATGCAGGTAATGAGCCAAAAGTTTTAACTTGCGACTTGACAGTAAATAATCCTAGGGGGTATGGAAATAAGTAATTGCATTACCGCAAGAGAGGATAGAGGCATAAGCAATCAGAAATCTATGGGGAATGGAGTGGTCGAATGGAAGTAAATAAGATAGGAAACATCTACGGATTTGACGGCGGCAATTATGCCGGAAATGTTTATGATTCAGAGAATATTGCACCAACGCTTAGAAGTCACAGCGGAGGAAATACAGAGCCTATGATTGTTGCCATGCGCGGAAGAAATCCTGACAATCCGTCAGGCGGAACGGTTGGAATCAAAACGGAGCAGCGGTTAGAGCCAAACAGCAGGGGCATCTGCAACACGCTTACGAGCGTCCAAAAGGACAACATTGTTCTCGAAGACGTCTGCATAAACGACAGGGGCTTTTCGGAAAAAGAGCCGCAGGTCAGCATGGGACGGCACCGACTTTAAGGGCGGAAACGCACGGCAATCTTCCGAAAATTATAGAAACCGTAAAAATTAAGCAGGCCACAAAAGATGGATATATAGAGTGCAATGTTGGCGGTGTTGCTGATTTATCATATCCGGACAGCAAGACAAGGAGAGGCAGGGTGCAGGAAAACGGAGAGGTGTGTCCGACGCTTACGGCAACAGAAACCGGGGTCTGCAGGATTGAAAGAATCGAAAACCGAAAAGGTAATACGGTCTGCGTTGATGATACATACGGATATGAAGAAGATGAAAGGATATATGCGGAAGCATATCCTTCGCTGAGGAGCGGCAGGACGGGCCTGAAGGTTGCCGACGATTACCGCATCCGGAAGCTGACTCCGCTTGAGTGCTGGCGCCTGATGGATTTTTCCGATGAAGACTTCCGAAAAGCGGAACGGGTGAACTCGAATACCCAGCTTTATAAGCAGGCGGGAAACAGCATCGTAAGGGGAGTGCTGGCGGCAATAATGAGCCAGCTGAACATAAGGAGCGCCGGTTCTCGGAATGAAGCGGAGGAAGCCTGAAAAAAATGAACAAATTATAAAAGTTTTATAAACGATGTAGTATTCATGAAACCACAAGCGCGAAATTTTTTTTTCTGCTACAATGGTTGAAAAGGCGGGAAAACCGCACGGAATTACTACTTTACGGCAGGGGGAAATTAAATTGAACGACCTGAAAAACAAAGAATTTGAACTGGCGGTAATACTGGGAAAGAGGGTGCTGTTTACGCCCGACCGCATAGACCGGAACGCCGTTCCGGACGGCATTTACTGCTATGACCTGCGCAGCCATGACGACATATGGCAGCCGTTAAGCATAGAGGACAGCGTGGCGGGGGGAAGGTACGGCACCGTGCTTTCTTCCGAGCCGTTTGATCTGGGCCGTTTCGGCTATGCCGAGCTTGGAGGCAGATGGGAGCTGTGCGGAGATTACATATCCTTAAACGAGTATATGGGAGGAAAGGCATGAGCGTGATAGGGGACACTCTTGGAACAAGGCTTGCTGTCTCGCTGTACTCAAGAGATATGACTCAGGAAAATCTCGCGGAGATGACGGGGATAAGCGCGGCGACGATATCAAGATATTTAAACGACAGGATGGAGCCTAAAGCGTCGCAGCTTCGGAAGATGGCGGTCGCGCTGGGCGTCTCTGCCGATTATCTGCTGGGAATCAAGCGCAAGCGGAAAAAGGACGAATAAAACGGAAGGGGGGATTCGGAAATGTATCTGGTTTTAAACTGCAGGGGGCCGAGGGGGGCCGTCGTGAAGGATCTGGACAAAAAAGGAAGCGGCGGGGTACACGTAAGGGGCAATATTCCGCCCTTATGCGCGGGCATGATAGTCAGTCTCGGCTTTGACGGGGACGGAACGACGGTATCATCATGCCGGATAAACATGAGCATGAAGCGCAACAGGGATGCGGTCATAAAAAGCGGCATGGATCCCTGCGCATACGAAGAAGGCATAAACAGGTACAGCGCTTTTTCAAAATACGGGCTTTCTTGGGAAGCCTCCTGTAAAAGCGGAAAAAAACTGTGGGATTACGTCTATAAGGAGCTGCCGTTTTGCAGGGCTGACGCGCTTCATAAGGAGATCGAGAATAAAAGCGAAGACCCCGTAAGGATAAAGGCAATCAATACGGAGGTAATCAGGAGGGGACGCCTTAAGAGGAAGATTGAATACTCGCTTGAGGAATACCTCAGCATGTTCGACGATGCGGAAAAGGACGGAGCGTATGAGAGGCTTCTGTACGCCGTCAAAATACTGTCATTGGGCGGCAGGGACGTAAGCATCGTCAACGGGCATGTCGTTGATGACGAGCTTAAGCGCAAGGAAACGTCCTTAAGGAACCTCATGGAGAAAAAGGCCGGCCGCAGGGAGCCGTTTCTGGAGGAGGCTGACATTGAATCGTACTTACGGTCTGCGGCGGATCTCGACCGCTGCCAGAGGGACGCTCTCGCCTGCCTAAAGGATGCGGCTCCGTGCATTATAACGGGAGGTCCGGGAACGGGCAAGACTACGGTAATAAGCGGGATCGCTGAGTGCTGCAGGCGGACGTTCGGACGGGACGGCATCATTCTGGCGGCGCCTACGGGCAAGGCGAGCAGGAGGCTTGCCGAAAAGACGGGACTGCCTGCAAGCACCATACACAGGGCGCTTCGGAAGAACCCGGAAGATTCGTACGTCTTTTACGGTCCGGATAATCCGCTTCCGGCAAGGCTTGTCGTGGTCGATGAATCGTCCATGATAGATACGGAGCTTATGTACGATCTTGTTTCTGCGCTCCGTCCGGATGCGAAGATTATATTTGCGGGAGACGCCTGCCAGCTTTATCCCGTGTCATACGGCGAGCCGTTTTTCGACTTTCTGAAAATCCTTCCCGTCTATGAGCTGAAAAACAACCACAGGCAGCAGGAGGGGAGCGCCATTATAAGCGCGGCGGAAGGCGTCTTAAACGGACGCTGGCTGAGCGCGGGCGGAGGGATAAGCATAAAGAGGATAAGGCTTGAGGATGCGGAAAAGGCCGTTGCCGATGACGGCGGCCAGATAATAACTCCCTACAACGACGTCAATGCCGTTATCAACAAAATCCTTAAAAAAGGTCCCGACAGGATCAACTGCGGCGACAAGGTTATGACGGTTACTAATACCAAGGATTACTGCAACGGCGACATCGGAAGGGTTATAAGAGCTGATTCCCAAGGTTTTACCGTGCGGACGGAAACGGGTTCATTCAACATTTCAAGGGCGAAGGCGGAAGAAGACCTCGTGCCTGCATATGCGATAACGGTCCATAAGATGCAGGGCAGCGAGGCTGATAACGTCACGCTGTTTCTGCCTGCGGGAAAAAGCGTTGAGAAGAGGCTTTTGTATACGGCGGTAACAAGGGCAAGAAAAACTCTCAGCATATACTGCTATTCTTAGCATGCTGCTGTTTATGAAAGGGAGAGATGAGGTTGGATTGGCGTTATCTTGAGTACATGGACAAAAATCTTCTCTATGAATATGCGGGCTCTCTCGCAGATCCGACCGGCAGGATGTCGTGCGCAGTGATCGGCGAGGACGGCGAGCAGAAAAAGCGGAGCGCGTTTTATCTCATATGGTTCGTATACCGGCATGTGCTGGGCTGCCGGACGCTTGAGGAAACGAAGGCGTATCAGAACGAGGAAACGCTGCGCAGATACCGTCTCAACGTTCTTTTTAAGGATTGCGTGCTGTATGTCGGAGACATGGATATAGTATTCCATGCGTCTTCCGATATCGGCATCGTTTTGGAAATACTCTACGGCCGTTACGGGCTGATTAAGCAGATAGAGTGCTGCGCCGCACAGTCAAAGGGGGTAAAGAAGACAAGATGTTTAGGCGTACTGAAAAAATACATGAAAACGTCAGAGCGGTTGCGGGAAGACGGTCCGCTCAGGTAATGGCGGCCGCCGCCCTTTTTCTGCTGCTTTGTTCCGGAACCGGCATGGCGGCAGGCTATCCGGAGGGCGGCATCAACTCGCAGGGCGGGGAGACCGCGGGCAGCAGGACGACTACCGAGGTTCTGGAAGCGGCGCTTCTGGCCGAAGGCTACGTTGCCGTAAACGGGGAGAATGCGGACGGAAGGATAGACGCCGTAACGGACGGAAGGCGCTTTTTCTTCATGGGCTATCTTGATGAGGAAAGATATCCTGCGGACAAATACAGGGTTTACCTGCCGGAAGGCCTGCTTGACGAAGCGTACAGGGAAGCGTCAGAGGGCGGGCTGTCAATAGAGACGGAGACGGATCTCAACGCCTGCGCGGTCATTATTGACTATAAGTACTGGGACAGCAGGGAAAAGGCGGGAACTGTAAGCACGGAGTACGGCGACGGCCTGCCGGCTGGAACGCCGTCGGGGACAATCAGGATAACGGCTCCCGCCGGGGTCCGCGTGGAAATGCTTTGCGAGTGGGAGCAGACTAGGTTTGTGTTCTACGTAAGCAAGGACCGGCCGTTTGAAACAAGGCTTAAGGCGGGAAGATACTACGTGACGAAGATAAACGGGCAGGAGTTCAGGGAAGGCGCGGAGGAGGACTCGCTGCCATACGGAAACGCCGTCGTGATTCGCGAGGATGCGGAATTTGAGCTCGACCTTACCGCCGCGATGGAGAAATACGGCATAAAGGGCGATGACCCTGAATACGCCGAAGGCGGCGGGGAAGGAACCGCACACACGGCCGCCGATGCGCAGAGGACGGAAGGCGGAGGGGAGCGGGAGGCTGAAAAGAGGAAGCCTGCGTTTTGCTTCACCGTTTTCCTGACTGCGGCGGGGATCGGCCTGATGACTGCATTAATAATAAGGAAGAAAAGGAAAGGAGACGAGGTGAATAATGAAAAGTGAAAAGAAAAGCGAAAACAGAAAGACCGCACAGGAGCAGACCTGCAGGGAATGTCTGGAAAAGATAAGGAGCGGGCTTTCTCCCGCAGACTGGAACAGCATAAAAAAGAGATACCTGCGTACAGATATCTCTTACGTAAAAAAAGTGCTGGAAGGCAGATACGGCGTCAGCATACCGAAGGACGTGATCCGCAAATGTCTGGCTGATATGTAACCGTATCAGCTGTAGGCGTAGCGGGTGCGCACCTCGACTACCTTGCCGATAATCGTTACCGGCATATCCTCTACCTGCTTTGCGGAAAAATACATCGGAGGATAAGCGGGATTGACCGACTGAAGGATAATGCCGTCGGCGTATTTGTGGAAGCGCTTGCAGCAGCATTCGTCGCCGCCGATTTTTGCAATGACGATATCCCCGTCATCCGCATAAGGGCGGTATGCGGCAATTGCTATGCTGCCTTCCGGCGACATTGAATCTCCCTGCATTTTAAGCGCAAAAAAGTCGTCCCTGCATCCTCTGGGAATTGCGAAATCCTCCCAGCCGAGGACGTTTTCCACGGCTTCGATTGGCTTTCCGCAGGCTGCGCTTCCCAAAAGGGGAACGCGGCGGACCTCCACTCCCGACGCCTGATCGTCCAGAATGCTTTTAATTCCGACTCCGAAATAATCCGCAATCAGCGCAATGCGGCTGTATGACGGAGAGTGCTTGACGTCCCTGAGATGGCCGACGTACCCGTTGGAAAGGCCAAGTTCCTTCTCAAGCCTAGAAACGGTTATGCCCCGCTGCCTGCAGAGGTCGCATATGTTCTGATAAGTACTCATGCTTTCGCCCTCCTTTCTGCATTTTCGTGCAGCTTCATTGTAACGCAGGGCGCGGGGAATGTCAAGGTTTTTCCACAAAGACATTAGAAAAAATTCTATATTTATAGAAAAATTTCTAAAAAATGTTGACAAAACATAAAATATACACTATAATCAAGTTAAAAGTTTAGAAAATTTTCAAAAGGGGATTTGAATAATCTATGATGGACTGTAACGACGGATTGTTGAACGTTTACCGTTACTGCGATGCGACGGTTTACAAAAGGATAAGCGAGAAGACGTACATTAACTTAACTGATTTTGCCCTTTCGGAATATTGGGAGGCGGCTGTAAGGCATTTTGATTCCGATGCGGACTGCGTGCTTGCGATCAACGTGCTGGGCGGACGGAACGAGTACATAACCGACATAACGATCGGGGAGCTGATGCAGCTTGCGAGGCTCACCGGCATCAACACAAAGTCGATAATAACCTGCTTTATGAAAAACGGGGAAGGGGACGACATCATCTCAGCCCTGTGCGCAAAGAGGATATGCGGGTATCAGTACGGACGGATCGTGCGCGTGGGCGCAGACGAGTTTGAATTTAAAAAGATGTCATGGCGGGAAGGAAGCGGAAAAAGAAGGGTCTACCTGCCGATATTCCGGAAGAAATTCAGGCCGCATACGGCGAAGGCGGAGATGCAGAGGCTTAAGGAGGCGATGGCATGAAAGGCAAGAAAGGGATATTCCCGATTATTCTTATGCTGCTGCTTGCGGGATGCGCGGGGGAATCTCCCGCACCGGAAACGGATTCTCCTGCGGCGGTGACGGCCTTGGAAAAAACGGAGGATAAGGAAGCAGGGAAAGACGCCGGATTTCCGGAAGCTCAGAACATGGCGCGCGGCACGGTCGTAAGGACGGTAGACGGCGACACATACGTCCTTAACATAGACGGCAGGGAAACAAAGGTCCGGCTTATAGGGGTAGACACGCCTGAAAGCGCAGCTCCTTCTTCTTATTATAAGGATAATACGGAGGAGGGCAGGATGGTGTCGGACATAGTTAAGGACAGGATAACGGAAGGAAGCGTGCTTTACGTTGAGACGGACGTGCAGGAGACGGACAGATACGGCAGACTGCTCGCCTACCTCTATTTTGAGGACGGAACGATGGTGCAGGAGTGGCTGTTAGGCAGCGGTTATGCAAATACGGCGACCTATCCGCCTAACGTAAAATATGCGGAGCGGTTTGCGGAGCTGGCGCATAAGGCCGCCGAAAGCGGCGCCGGTCTGTGGGACGGCTATTTTGAGGAAGAAGAATGAGAAGGGAGCGTATATGATGAAAAAGTATGAAGTAACGATAGAGGAAACCCTTGCGAAGTCCGTAGAGGTTTCCGCCGAAAACGAAGAAGAAGCAAAGAGGAAGGTTGAGAAGGCGTATTATTCAGGAGAATACATTCTCGGCTCGGAAAATTTCTGCGACGTGTCCTTTGCGGCGTCCGAAGCCTCAAGGGACAGGGATGAGATGACGGCGGAGAGGTGAAAGGAGGGCGTCTGCATGGAAGCATTGGGAATTGCGGCGGCTCTGACGCTTGCCGTATTAGGCATAAGGCATGAATACCGCATATACAGGAGGGATTACGGCAGCCTGAACAGCGAGGGAACGGTCGCAAGGAAGGAGACGGAAGATGGCGGAGCATGCTGAGGCGGACAAAAAACACATAAATAAATATAAAATGGCCCACATGATAGGATGCGCCGAATACATGCGGGACAACGCATACAGGTACGGTCTTGAAGACCGGAAGGACGAGATGTACGTGATAGGGCTGCTCCACGACGTCGGCTATCTCGGCGGACGGGACGGCCACGAAAGATACGGGGCGGAGCTTCTGCGGGGCATGGGGCTTTCGGAAGAACATGTTTATGCGATTAAGAACCATCGTTCGCACCCTGACGATTTAAGGAAGGCCGGCATGGCGATAACGCCGGAACTTCTGCTTCTCTGGGACGCGGACTTAAGCATCGGCAGGACGGGATATAACGTCGGGCATTACGAGAGGCTTAAGGATATCCGCAGGAGATACGGCGACGACGGCGCTCCCCGCGCCTGTCTCGATGAAATAAGGAAGTACCGGATAAAGAGATGCCCCGAAAGGACGAGTCCTCCGAAAGAGTCCGGCGGCTGCGCCCGCGAAGCATGCGAGAGGTGATTGCGGAATGCGGATGCTTTCCGTAAAAAATAATTAAAATAATCAAAAATATAGTATAAAAAGTATTGAAAATTCCCGCATTTTCTGTTATAATGAAAGAGCATTAAATAGAGTCCTCCTTTAAATGCCATTTAACGCGGACGGACGGCAGACTGCGGTAAGTACCTGCATTTCTGCCGTCTGTTTTTTTATCCGGCTGAGAGGGCGCCTGCGGGAACGGTAAAGCGGAGGTATGGAAAAATGAAAAAGAACAGCATAACGTTTGAAACGCGCAGGGAAAGCCATGAGGAAATTATTCCGAAAAAGGAAAACAGGCAGCAGGTCATCCTTGACGTCCTTGCGGACCGCGAGGGCATGACCGTTGATGAGATTGCCGATGCGCTCATTATGAACGGAACCATTAAGTATTACGACAGAAACTTCGTGGCTCCGCGCCTTACGGAGCTTAAGGAAGGCGGCGAAGTCAAGGTGGTCGGAAAAAGACAGAGCAGGCGCACGGGCAAGAACGTCGCCGTATGGGCGATAGCAGGGGAACGGGCTTAATTTAAAAAATGCGGAAAAACAGGAAAGGATGGAAGACATTATGACGTCGGAAAGCATGGTAAATTTTTTGTGCGACTCAATACGGAAGCGCGTCAACGGCGCTTATGAGGCAATGCCGGGGGAAGACCTGCCGATGCAGGATTTTCTTGACTGGTCGAGGAGAACAAGCGATATGCTGCGTCTTCAGTATATCATTGCGGACAGCGGGGAAGACGGGATGCTGGAGCGCTGCGTGCCTGACGGCATTGTTACCAAAGAAAATGCGGAGGCTTATCTTGCCACGATAAAGGACGTATGCCTGAGTCAGGAGGATGAGCATCCGAAGATTTTCCAGTACAGCGTCGGACTGATAGGGGAGCTGATGGAAGAACTGAAAAAAGAAATCCTTGCGGAGATTGAAAAAGAGGAAGAACCGTCAAAGGAAGAAATCCTAGGAGGGATTGAAAATCTTTTTTCAGCAGTTCTCGAAGACAGCGCAGCGGGGTATGCGTTTAAAACGGGCGATTTAGTCATCTGCAAGCCGAGAGACGAGTCGAAGATAAACGACAGCAACAGGAATTTTAACATATATGCGAGAGTGGTGGAAGTTGACAGGGGGTCGGGCCTGCTGGTTATGGATAAATATCTTTCCTGCGGACGGCTTCATCATAAGAGAAAGGATTCCTGCGTATGGGTTCACGACCTGCAGGAGATGGAGCGCGAGGCGCTGTACCGTCCGATGAGCAGGGAGGATGAGGACCGGTTTTCCGAAGGGCTTGAAACCCTTCTGCGTCAACCGCGGTACCTGCCGGTGAAGGAACGGTGCACTATCGAGGAAACCCTAAAGAGCGTCAGGGCTGCCATCGAAAAGCGTCCGGATGCGGTCAAGGCTCTGAAGGAGGAAACGGACAGGGAGCTGTGATCCGGCAAAAAATAATCAAAAATATGGTATAAAAAGCTTGACAATGTACCATGTTTTTGTTATAATTAGGACAGTAGGAAACAGAGCAGTGGCGGAATAGACAGTAGGAATACTGGTAAAGCCGAAAGGCAATAGTAGACGCTAAAGTGAGGCGTACTTATAGGTTTGGTTGGGGATAGCGTGCGAAAGCAGATGGGTGCCCCGTAAAATAATCCTTGGGTCGGTCGGTATTCATACCAGCCTTCGGGTGCATGGCATGGGAGGAAATCAAGAGCAATAATACCTCCTAAACTCCAAACTATGCGGGGTGCAAATCCCCGCCTGCTCTATAAAAACGATGATTAATAAGACTGACGGCGCAAGGGGGAGCGTAACGTGAACACGGCATCTGTTATTCTTTTGACGCTTATCGTTTATTCAGCGGTAACGACGGCGGTTTACCTTATCTCGGAGCAGTTTTTAAGCCCTGAGATAAGCGACAATGTAGAATGTTTCCTTGCGGTCGGAATAGCCGGAGTCGCGCTGTGGGTCGTCCTTGCGGCCGTGCGGGGAATAAAAAGCCTGTTCGGGCGTCACATAGGCAGGCGGTCAATCTTTGAGGACAGGGAAACAGGGCAGAGGTACAAGTGCAGGACTGGGCGCGCGGATGATTTTGAAGCGCTGCACGGATTCAGACCCGTAAAAAGATATGCGGCGAAGAAGGAATGGAGGGACGTTCCTGACTTTCCGCAGGACGTTGAGGAAGCGAGCCGGAAGATATGCCGTTACTGCAGGCATGATGATGAATGCGACTGCGAGGTAAGATGCAGCCGCGATGAGTACGGCTTTCTTAAGCATGACAGATTTGAAAGAGCGGGGAAAAGGAGATAAAATCCTCTGCCTTTTTAAGGAGAAATGGTGTAACGGTATCACAGCGGCTTGCTAAGCCGTCCAACAGCAATGTTGTGGGGGTTCAAATCCCTCTTTCTCCGTCAGGCGGTCCCGTTCAGGCGTTAATGGGATCGCTCTTTATCTTCATCTTACCTCAACGAAGTGCGCATATGCGAAAGCTTTTTGAGCTGTCACCTTGCGAAGCTTTCCGCCTGATAATCAGGTCTGACGGAAGCGCCGGTTCGAGTCCGGCCATATGCGGTTTACTGTGCAGGGAGTTTATGGAAAATGAGCGACTTAAAGATATTTACGGACAACATTGAACAGAAGGCATTGGAGCAGATACATACGCTGGTTCAGCAGCCTGCGTTTGCGGATTGCAAGGTGCGCATAATGCCCGATGTTCATGCGGGATCCGGCTGCGTTATCGGCTTTACCGCCGATTTGGGAGACAAGGTAATTCCGAACATCGTGGGCGTCGATATCGGCTGCGGCATGGACGTTCTGGAGCTTGGGAAAAGGGACGTTGACCTTGCCGAGCTTGATGACGTCATCAGAAAATACGTTCCCAGCGGCATGAACGTACATGATAAGGTGTACGGAGATGCGGCGGAAAACATAATCAATCAGATGTACTGCAGAGACAGGTTGAGAAATATTGACCGGATAAAGCGAAGCCTTGGAACGCTCGGAGCAGGAAATCATTTTATAGAGCTGGACGTTGATAATGACGGAAACAGGTACTTGATTATCCATAGCGGCAGCAGAAATCTTGGAAAACAGGTTGCGGAAATCTATCAGCAGATGGCGGTTGATGATATTTCCGGCAGGTCAAATTTCAAAGGGGACTGCCAAAAGCTGATTAAAGAATACAAGGAAAGCGGCAGGGAAAAGGAAATCGACAGGGCGATTAAGGAGTTAAGGGAGAGCTACGAAAAGAACAGCCTGCTGAACATACCGAAAGAACTGTGCTACCTGACCGGCGAACACAGGGAAATGTACCTGCATGACATGAACCTGTGTCAAGCGTTTGCGCATATCAACAGAAGGACAATGCAGAAGATCATTGCTTACTCCATGGGCTGGGCGGTAACGGCACCGGGGTTTGAAACCGTGCACAATTACATTGAGCATGATACAAACATGGTCCGCAAGGGAGCGATATCCGCAAAGAAGGGCGAGAGGGTGCTGATTCCCATGAATATGCGCGACGGCTGCATTATCGGCATAGGAAAAGGCAACGAGGATTGGAACATGTCCGCCCCGCATGGAGCCGGACGCATAATGAGCCGCACGGAAGCGAGGGAAAGCCTTTCGCTTTCTGATTTTGAAAAGTCAATGGACGGCATTTACACGACGTCCGTAGACCTGTCAACGATAGATGAAAGCCCTATGGCCTATAAGCCGGCCGGTGAAATCCTGAAAAAAATCAGAGATACGGTGGATATAGAAAGAATTATCAAGCCTATATATAATTTCAAGGCGAGTGAACTGCGGAACTTAAACAGCCGCATTCTGCCAAAGCCGGAGCCGGCCGTAACGGCGCCGGAAAAAACTTGCCGGCAGGAAAGCATGCGCATACAGCGAGGGGAGGGGCGGTACGGCGCCGATTTCTTCAGATAGCGCATACGTGCCGGCGCATCTCGGAGTATATTAAGGCGGCGCGCGTCAAGAGGTGAAGTACCGGCGCGTGACGGGCAGTTTTCAAGAGGTGCATGAACCAAAAGTGGATATGTGGCGGAATAAGACGCATAGCAGGCCTGTCCGTAATGGATGGGAACAGACTGAGTCAGAGACGGACGGCGGCGGAGATCCGCACAAAAACCAAACAGAGCGAGAGATGTTGGTCTGGCATCTCATGTGTGATGAAATTTCACACCATATCCTTTTTTTAACTGCAGAAAGGCGGGAAGAAAATGATTTATTATGTTGACAGATCTTACGACAAGAGAACCCGCAGGTACGGCTACGGCGTGGTGGTGGTAAACAAGGACGGCGAGGCGGTCGCAACCATATCCGGCGGCGGGATCGATACCGACGGCGTGTGGAATATTGCGGGCGAGCTTGAAGCGGCCACGCGGGCCATTAAGTACGCCAAGAAGACGGGTGATGACAAGATCGTAATCTGTTACGACTATGAAGGCATCCGGAGCTGGGCGAACG
>CANROT010000004.1 GCA_947632285.1 uncultured Clostridia bacterium | reverse complement strand
AAATTCGCTCGAACCGTCCCACGTGCTGCTCGCCCTCGGGCTCCCCGCCGAAAAGGCGCACGGCTCGATGAGAGTTTCCCTCTCCCACGGCAACACGGACGAGGACGTCGACTATATAATCGAAAAGCTGCCGGGCATCGTTTCAAGGCTCCGCTCGATGAGCCCGATATACCCCGGCGACGATAAATAAGGAGGTTTCGTAATGCAGTACAGCGAAAAAGTAATGGATCACTTCGCTCACCCGAGAAACGTCGGTGAGATAGAGAATGCGGACGGCGTCGGCACCGTCGGCAACGCCACCTGCGGCGACATAATGCAGATGTTTTTAAAGATAGAGAACGACGTCATCGTCGACGTCAAGTTCAAGACGTTCGGCTGCGGCGCCGCTATCGCCACCTCGTCTATGGCGACGGAGCTCATCAAGGGACACACCGTGAAGGAGGCGCTCGAGCTGACGAACAAGGCGGTCGTTGAGGCGCTCGACGGGCTCCCGCCGATAAAGATACACTGTTCCGTGCTCGCGGAAGAGGCAGTCAGGGCGGCGCTCGCCGATTACTACAAAAAGATCGGCAGAGAGATAGACTTCGAGGTCCCCGAAAAGGACGAGGAGGCCTGCCACATCATTCCCGAGGAATAAAGCACAGTCGGCAGCCGATGTGGCTGCCGACATTTTTTGACCGCAAAACGCGGGGGAGACTTTTCGCTGTCGAAAAGTCTCCCCCGCGACTTTATATCCATTCACATACGCCGCCAGCGGTTCCATCTGTATTTGATGTTCATGCCGAGCCGCTTGCACTCGGCGATCATATCGCGCCAGAAGAAGAGGATCACATTTATGAGCGAGAATATTATCGCGAGCCTGCCGCCCCAGCCGTCAAGCACGAAAGCGATGGCGAGGAAGACGAAGTCGAGCCACGCGAGCCACTTTATCTTTATCGGGATAAAGAAGAATAGGTAGAGCTGAAAATTCGGATAGTACAGCGCGAACGCCAGAAACAGGGACATATTGAGGTAGCTGTTCGTCGCGTACCCCGTGATGAACCCGGCGATGAGCGCGCCGATTATGCCGAAAAGGTAAAACAGATTGAAGTGATACGCGCCCCACTCGTGTTCGAGCGCCGAGCCCATTATCCAGTAGAGATACAGGGCAAAGATCACAAATATCAGATTCGTTTCCGGCGGCAGGAATATGAACGTGAACAGCCTCCACACCTGCCCCGCGAGAACGGCGTCGCGGTCGAACATCAGCCAGCTGTAGAGCGACAGGTCCCTGCCCGACATGCTGACGGCGAAGTTCGCGACAAAAACGATGGCCATCGCGCCGATCATTATCGTCATCAGATTTTTTATCGCATACGGCGCGAGTTTATATTCGAGTTTTTTCAGTTTGCTCTTCATGCTCATACGAACGTCTCCGAAATTTTCTTCTCCTATATCACCGATTGTATCACATTTTCGCCCGATATGCAAGAATGTATGCGCCGCATACGGCGCTTTGATGCGCTATAAAAAATATTTTGATAAACATCAAAATAAATCTTGACAAGTCCGCATATGCGGTGTATACTGTACACAGTCTGATTTGATGCTCATCAAAATAGTTTTGCGGGTCCGCAGCATCATCGGACGATAAAACGGGAAAAGGAGAAATAAAGTGGACAACAACCGGATAAACACATACAAGCTTTTGAGGCATATGCCGGACGCGGCGGAATACACAAAGACGATAGAGGCGTATCGCGCGCTTTCCGGGATCGCAGAGTCCCGCACCAAAGGATACGCCGCGAAGCTTGCGGCGCTGAAACCCGAAAACGACCTCCGCCGCCGCACGCTCATCATCGCCGAGCGCATGGCAGGGCACTGTGCCTTCTTCGTCGGTATGACGTGGAATTCAAAAACGGTCGGTGAGCTCGTCTCGCGGCGCATGGAGATGATCCGCCGAGAGCACGTCACGGACGGGCTTGAGGACGCGCTCGCGGAGCTTTCGCCCGACGATCTCGGCGTTTTCGCCTTCTTTGCCCACGGGACGTGGTTCCTGCACAACGCCATGCTTGACAAGCGCGAGGCGGAGATCGCCGCCGCGTATGAGAGCGGACACCCCGAGCGCGCGTTCGAGGCGAACGTCATCGTCGACGCCATATACGCCGTCTGCCGCGGCTGGCTCGCGTGGTACCGCGAAAACGGCGCTCTGCCGTTTGAAAAGTGGAGCTATGACGTGCATCCCGCGGAAAAATACGTAAAGGAGACGCTGTAATGGACGAAATATCCGGCGCGCTCGCCGTTTTCAAAGCGCTCGGCGACAGCTCGCGCCTCCGTATCGTCGGTATGCTGATGAAGGGAGAGGCATATGTGGAGCTTATCGCAAGCCGCCTCGGGCTTACGAGCGCCACGGTCAGCCATCACTTGAAAAAGCTGGAGGAGGCGGGGCTTGTCGAGTGCCGCAGGACGCAGTTTTACATGATATATTCGCTCATTCCGGACGCGCTCTCCGCGACGCTCGCGGAGCTTGTCGCCGACGCCGCCCCGCCCGTTGATAACGACGCCGCATACCGCGACGCCGTGATAAACGCCTTTATGCCGTTCGGCAGGCTGACGCATCTTCCGTCGCAGAACAAAAAGCGCGAGGTCGTCCTCTGCCACATGCTTTCGGAGCTTGAAAAAAAGGATCCATACACGGAAGAGGAAATAAACGAGCACATAAAGAAATATTACGACGACTACTGCTGCGTCCGGCGAGAAATGATCTCATTCGGCCTGCTCCGCCGCGAACATGAAAGCGGCGTCGAGCTCTATCACAGGACGGACGCGTGAGCCTTCGCTTTTTCCCCCAAATTTCACACATATGCTTGAAAAAAGCGCGCGCGAGTGATATCATTGTTACAAACCGCAGGAAAAAGGCGACAAAGATCATGACACTGAAATATAAAGCCGCGATATTCGACCTTGACGGGACGCTCTGCGACACGCTCCCCGACATACACAAATCAGTCAATCTGACGCTCTCCGGGCTCGGCCTCCCGCCGCGCGAATATTCCCATACCGCGCTCGGCATAAATCACGGCTCGCGCCGCCTCATAGAGCACGCGCTGCCCGAGGGAACCGATGCTGAGACGGTCGACGAAACGCTCGCGCTCTATATGAAGATATATTCCGAGCACCTCTGCGACACGACCGCCCCATATCCGGGAATTTTCGAGCTGATTTCCCGCCTGCGCGCCTCCGGCGTCAGGCTCGCGGTCCTGTCAAACAAGCCGGACGCGCTCGTAAAGCGGCTCGCGGACACGCTTTTCCCCGATCAATTCGACATCGCCGTCGGTCAGGGGAAATACCCCGTCAAGCCCGCGCCGGAGGCGCCGCTCGCCGTTGCCGCCGCGCTCGGAGCCGAACCGCGCCGCGTCCTCTTCGTCGGCGACTCCGACGTTGACGTTTTGACCGCGCACAACGCGGGAATGACGTCCGCCGGCGTGCTCTGGGGCTACCGTTCGCGCGAAATTTTATCTGATGCGGGCGCCGACGTTCTCGTCCGCGCGCCCGGTGAAATATATGATATTATTGTAACGGAGGGCAGCAAATGAAAGCTTACGGCAAAAAGGTGTGGCTGATACCGGACGCGTTTCTGGGCTCCGAATCGGCGAACGACCTCACAACTCACGAGGCAGTCTGCGTCATAAACACGTCCGGGGCGGACGCCGAGATATCGCTGACGCTGCTGTTTGAGGACCGCGGCCCGATCCGCGGGTTCCGCGCCGTCTGCGGCGCGGAGCGCACGCATCACATAAGGCTCGATAAGCTCCGGGGCGAGGACGGTTCGGCGATACCGTATGACACGCCTTACGCGATCCTTTTGGAGTCAAGCGAGCCCGTCGTCGTGCAGTATTCGCGCCTCGACGCGAGCCGCGCCGAGCTCGCGCTGATGACAACGATAGCATGGTCGCCTGAAGAGTAAGGGGTTTGTATTGCGGGGGAGAAAACTTTTTAAGGAAAAGTTTTCTCCCCCGCACCCCTTCTTTCAAAACCTTTTTAATTCAGGGATAAGGGCAAACATAAAATCGCCCTTGGCGCTTGACACGGAGGGGCGGTTGTGCTACAATACAAGGCGGAAAACAGGGGCGCTGCCGCAAGGCGGCTGAGACGGCGGATAGTGTTCCGCCGGACCCGATCACCTGATTTGGGCAATGCCAACGTAGGGAGTTTTGCTGTAAGCGATTTTCTTTTGCGGGCGCCCGGTCGGGCGCCCGCTGTTTTTCGCATATCTCTTTTGAAAGGAGGGAAAACGGTGCAGGCGGAGGGGGAGCGCCCTTTGCCGAAGTAAACGCAGCGATGGGAAGCCGTGTTCCGGCGTGAGAGGAGGCCAGGGAGCCTCGACCGACTTTTTTCATCACGGGGAAAGTGACGCTGTGTGTGCCGTTTCCCTAAAACTCAAAGGAGACTATAAAATGCAGTCAACAAGTGCAACAACCGCAAAAAAAGAAAAAAAGACCCGCAAGGTAAACGTCAAAAAGCTCGCTGTCGCCGCGGTCCTCGCGGCGGTCGCCGTCGTCGGCAGCTACATCTACTTCCCGGTCTTCGGGAGCAAATGCTCGCCCGTCCAGCACATCGTGAACGTCTTCTGCGCCGTCCTGCTCGGGCCCGCTTACGGCGTCGGCGCGGCATTAATCGCCTCGATACTGCGCAACATCATGGGGCTCGGGACGCTGCTCGCGTTCCCCGGCTCGATGATAGGCGCGCTTTTGGGAGGGCTTTTGTACCGCGTGACGAAAAAGCCGTGGCTCGCCCTCGTGCTCGCCATCGTCGGAGAGGTGTTCGGCACGGGAGTGCTCGGCGGACTGTGCGCGTACCCCGTGGCGCTGCTCTTCATGAACGCGGACGCGGCGTCAACGGCATTTTACGCGTACATCGTGCCGTTCCTCATCTCGACCGTCGTCGGCTCGTTGATGTCCGGCGCCGTCGTCGCCGCGATGCAGCGCACGAAGGTACTCGACATCGTTAAAAAATCGCTCGATTGATTTACCGATTGAAAAAGAAAGGATCGCGGGTCGGGAGTCCGCCGAAATGCGGGCTCCCTCGGCCCGCTTTTGTTTTATGAACAGCGAACTTATCACCCGCGTCCGGGCCGCGCGCCCGATAATACATTCGATCACCAATTACGTCACCGCAAACGACTGCGCCAACATCCTGCTCGCGTGCGGCGCCTCGCCCATCATGTCCGACGATCCCGCGGAGGCGGAGGATATCGCGTCGCTTGCCGCCGCCGTCGTCCTGAACCTCGGCACGCTCTCGGACCGCAGGCTTGACGCGATGCTCACCGCCGGTAAAACGGCGAATGCGCTCTGCCGCCCCGTCGTTTTGGACCCGGTCGGCGCGGGCGCCTCCCGCCGCAGGACGGAGGCGGCGAAGACATTGCTCTCGTGCGTCCATTTTTCCGCCGTGCGTGGGAATGTCTCCGAGATACGCGCGCTTTCGGGGGAGCTCTCCACCTCCGGCGGCGTCGACGCCGCGGAGGCGGACCTCCGCGGTGGTGACCTTCCGCACGCCGCGCTCGCGAGGCGGTTTTCCGAAACATACGGCACGGTCACGGTGCTGTCCGGGCAGACCGATATCGTCACGGACGGCAAAAGGACCGCGCTCCTTCATAACGGAGACGTCATGATGAGCCGCGTCACCGGGACGGGCTGTGAGCTCACCTCGCTCGTCGCGGCATTCCTTGCCGCAGGCGGTGACGCATTTGACGGCGCTCTGACTGCCGCCGCCGTGATGGGGCTGTCCGGCGAAATCGCCGCCCGGCGGCTCACGCATGCGGACGGCAGCGGCACATACCGCGCATACATCATAGACGCCGTATACAACATGACGCCCGAAACACTCGAAAACGGAGCAAGATATGAAATTATCACGTGATACGATGAGGCTTTACGCCGTGACCGACCGCGCATGGCTCGGCGGCCGCTCGCTTGCGGACGACGTTGAGGCGGCGCTGCGCGGCGGCGCCACGCTCTTGCAGCTCCGCGAAAAATCGCTCGGTGAGGACGAATTTTTAGCGGAGGCAAAGGCGATCTTGCCGATCTGCCGCAGATACGGCGTGCCGCTCATCATAAACGATAGCGTAAAGGTCGCCATGCTCGCGCGCGCGGACGGCGTTCACCTCGGCCAGTCCGACGGGAACCCCGAAAGCGTCCGCCGCCTGATGGGTGACGGGTTCATCATCGGCGTCTCGGCGCGCACCGTTTTTGAGGCGAGGGCGGCGGAGGCCGCAGGCGCCGACTACATCGGCGTCGGCGCGATGTTCCCGACCTCGACCAAGTCCGACACGCGTCACATAACGCCCTCGGCGCTCGCCGATATAACCGCGTCCGTGTCGATACCCGCCGTCGCCATCGGCGGCATAAGCGAATCGAACGTGCGGACGCTCTCCGGCACCGGGGTCGCCGGGGTCGCGGTCGTTTCGGCGATATTCGCGGCGGGTGACGTCGCCGAGATCGAGGTCGCAGCGCGCAGGCTCCTCTCTATGTCGCGGGAGATCGCGACGTGATAAGCGGCGTTATTTTCGACGTTGACGGCACGCTGCTCGACTCAATGGCGATCTGGCACGACGTCAGCGACAGATACCTTCAGCGGCGCGGGATAGAGGTGCCGCCCGGGCTCTCCGACCTCGTCTTTACGATGACGCTGCCGGAGGGGTGCAGATATATAAAAGACCTCTTCTCCCTCCCCGACCCGGCGGAGCAGATGGAAGAGGACATTCTGTCCGAAATACGCGATTTTTACTATAATGAGGCGGAGCTCAAGCCGGGAGCGCGCGAGTTTTTGACGGCGCTCAGGGATTCCGGCGTTCCCCTCGCGGTCGCGACGGCGGGAGTGCGGCAGACGCATGAGGCCGCGCTCGCCCGCCTCGGGATCCTCGACCTTTTCCGCGAGATTTTTGTCTGCTCCGAGCTCTCGACCTCAAAGCGCGAGCCGGAGATATACCTCCGCGCGGCGTGCGCGCTCGGGGCCGCCCCCGAGCACATATGCGTGTTTGAAGATGCGCTCTACGCCGTCCGGACGGCGAAGACCGCGGGCTTTCGCGTCATCGGCGTCGCCGACGATGCGGAGGCGGGCGGCAGAGACGAGATAAAAAATACCGCCGACGCGTTCATAAACGATTTTTACGGCGCGCATGATATAATAAAGAGGCTTTAAAATATGAAAACAGCGCTTACAATAGCAGGGAGCGACAGCTCCGGCGGCGCAGGGATAGAGGCCGACATCAAGACGATGACGGCGAACGGCGTCTTCGCGACGGTCGCCGTGACGGCGCTGACCGCGCAGAACACGACCGGGGTGCTCGGCATCTCCGAGGTGACGCCCGAATTTCTGCGCCTTCAGCTCGACGCGGTGTTCACCGATATCCGCCCGGACGCCGTCAAGATCGGTATGGTGTCCTCCGCCGCTCTCATCGAGGTGATCGCGGATACGCTCGAGCATTACGGGGCAGAAAACGTCGTCGTTGACCCGGTCATGGTCGCGACGAGCGGCTCCCGGCTCATAGACGAGGGCGCGGTCGGGACGCTTTGCCGCCGCCTTTTCCCGCTCGCCTCCGTCATCACGCCGAACATTCCCGAGGCGGAGATCCTCTCCGGCGTCCGTATCGCCTCAAGGGAGGACATGGCCGCGGCGGCGCGCGCGATATCCGAGACTTACGGCGTCCCGGTGCTCTGCAAGGGCGGGCACACCGCCGCAAACGCGGACGACCTGCTCTTTGAGGGCGGCGCCCCCGTCTGGTTTTCGGGGGAGAGGATAGAGAATCCGAACACGCACGGCACGGGCTGCACGCTTTCGAGCGCGATCGCGGCAAACCTTGCAAAGGGGAGCGATCTGCAAGCCTCCGTTCGCCGCGCGAAGGAATACGTTTCCGGCGCGCTCTCCGCGATGCTCGACCTCGGGCGCGGGCGCGGCCCGCTCGATCACATGGCAGACCTTCACGGCAGGTTCATAGATGCCGAATAAATATTTGAGGTGCAGGAAAATGAGAGATTACACGACACAGATGGACGCCGCGCGGCGCGGGATCATAACGCCCGAGATCGCCGCCGTGGCAAAAAAGGAATACAGGACAGAGGAGGAGATACGCGAGCTTGTCGCAAAGGGGCAGGTCGCCATTCCCGCGAACAAAAATCACAAATGTCTTGACCCGAACGGCGTCGGCTCGATGCTGCGGACAAAGATAAACGTGAACCTCGGCGTCTCCCGCGATTCAAAGGACTACGACGTCGAGATGCAGAAGGTCATGGCCGCCGTCAACATGGGCGCGGAGGCAATAATGGACCTTTCGTCCCACGGCAACACCCAGCCCTTCCGCCGCAAGCTGACGGGCGAATGCCCGGCGATGATCGGGACGGTGCCGGTATACGACAGCGTCATACACTATCAGCGCGACCTCTCGACGCTGACGGCGAAGGATTTCATCGACGTCGTGCGCCTGCACGCCGAGGACGGCGTCGACTTTGTGACGCTGCACTGCGGCATAACGCGCAAGACGATAGATCAGATCAAAAATCATAAGAGGAAGATGAACATCGTCTCCCGCGGCGGCTCGCTCGTGTTCGCGTGGATGAGCATGACCGGCGAGGAGAACCCGTTCTACGAATACTTTGACGAGATACTCGATATCTGCCGCGAATACGACGTCACGATCTCGCTCGGCGACGCCTGCCGCCCCGGCTGCCTCGCAGACGCGAGCGACGTCTGCCAGATCGAGGAGCTCGTCCGCCTCGGCGAGCTTACAAAGCGCGCGTGGGCGCGCGACGTGCAGGTCATGGTCGAGGGCCCGGGGCACGTCCCGCTCGATCAGATAGAGGCGAACATGAAAATCCAGTCGACGATATGCATGGGCGCGCCGTTCTACGTGCTCGGCCCGCTCGTGACCGACATCGCCCCGGGGTACGATCACATCACCTCCGCCATCGGCGGCGCGATCGCTGCCGCGAGCGGCGCCGCGTTCCTCTGCTACGTGACGCCGGCGGAGCACCTCGCCCTGCCGAACGTCGAGCAGGTAAAGGAGGGCATCATCGCATCGCGCATCGCGGCGCACGCCGCCGACATCGCGAAACATATCCCGCACGCGCGCGACATTGACGACAAAATGGCGGACGCGCGCCGCACCTTTGACTGGGACGCCCAGTGGGAGTGCGCCATCGACCCCGAGACCGCAAAGCGCATACGCGAGGAGAGCCGCCCCGAGCTTGAGGAGAGCTGCTCCATGTGCGGGAAATTCTGCGCCGTCCGCAGCATGAACAAGGCGCTCGCGGGCGAATATATCGACATTCTGTGATGAATGCGAAAAATCGCCGCTGCGTCGTCATCGGCGGCGCCCCGATAGGCAAGGTCGGCGAGGCAGCCGTGTTTATCGCCCCCGACGACTTCATCGTCGCCTGCGACGGCGGGCTATATAACGCCGAGGCGCTCGGCGCCCACCCCGACCTCATCGTCGGCGACTTCGACTCCCACCCCGTCCCGGAGACGGAGATCGAGACGATACGCCTCCCCTGCGAAAAGGACGACACCGACACCGTTTTCGCCGTGCGCGAGGCGGTCCGGCGCGGGTTTTCGGATTTTCTGCTGCTCGGCGTCACCGGCGGCAGGCTCGATCACACGCTCGGGAACGTCTATATCCTCTATTGGCTCGCGGAGCGCGGCCTCGGCGGCATTATCGTTGACGACACGTCCGAGCTGCTCGTCGTCGGCTCCGAACCGGTGGAAATCGAGGATCGGTACGCGTTCTTCTCGCTTTTGAACCTGACCGGCAGGGCGGAGGGCGTCACCGTCACCGGCGCGAAATATCCGCTCTCGGACGCAGTCATTGACAGCAATTACCAGTACGGGATCAGCAACGAACCCCTCCCCGGCAAGACCGCCGCCGTCACCGTCCGCACCGGTCGGCTGCTGCTCATAAAAATACGCCACGAATAAAAATGCGGGGAAAGCCATGATGCGCGTCTGCGGCGCGATAAAGGCTTTCCCCGCATAAATTTTCCGGCGTTTTTACGCCCCTCCCCGCCGTCCTCGCCGGCCGAGATAAAGCCCGCACGCGATGCCGCAGACGCCGCCGACGATGTGCGCGAGCTGCGAGACGCTGTCGCGGACGAAGAGCCCCTCATATATCGCCTGCCCGAGGTAGATGACGGCGACGAGAATGAACGAGAGCGACAGCTTCCCGTCCCGGACGCCGTCGACGGCCGAAAGAAATATACAGAGGAACACTATCCCGCTCGCGCCAAGCAGCGCCGTGTCCGCCGAGACGGCGACATGCAATATCCCGCTCGCGAGCGCGGTCAATGCCATAGAGATGAGAAGATCTCGGCTGCCGTACCTCCGCTCAACGGCGGGGCCGACTATCAGAAAGAGCGTCATATTGCCGAAAAAATGTGAAAAGCCCGCGTGCCCGAGCACGTGGCAGAAAAGGCGCACGTAAAAAAGCGGGTCCGACAGCGGCGAGCGGTAAACGCTGAACAAATATACATTCGCGGCGCCGCCCGTCAATGCGTCCGCGATGAGCGCGAAGAGCGAGCAGAACGCGAACGTCAGAACGACTGGCGAGTCATATTCTATTTTTATTCTTCCGTGTGTCCCTTTTCCCATAGCGCGCCCGATTTTGTCCTTGATTTTGTGTTTCATCTTGAGTATAATATAAAAGCTCCATGCAAATATGTCAAGGAAAATTATGATACTTAAAAAATATTTCGGCGACCGCGCGTTTTACCGGAGGCTGCTCTCCGTCATGGCGCCGATACTCGTGCAGAACGTCATTACTAATTTCGTGAGCCTGCTCGACAACGTCATGGTCGGTCAGGTCGGCACGGAGCCGATGTCCGGCGTCGCCATAGTCAATCAGCTTCTCTTCGTCTTCAACCTCTGCATCTTCGGCGGGCTCGCCGGGGCGGGGATATTCACGGCGCAGTTCTACGGCAAGCGCGAGAGCGACGGCATACGCCACACGTTCCGCATCAAGCTCTATATCGCGCTCATCTCGCTTTCGGTGTTCGCCGCGATCTTCATCTTTTTCGGCGGCGGCCTGATCTCGCTGTTCCTGCACGAGGGCAAGGAGGACCTTGACCTCGCCGCCACGCTCGGCTACGGCATCTCGTACCTGCACGTGATGCTCTTCGGGACGGTGCCGTTCGCGGTGACGCAGGTATATTCGAGCACGCTGCGCGAGACGGGGGAGACAGTCCTGCCGATGAAAGCGGGGATCGCCGCCGTTTTCGTGAACCTCGCCCTGAACTATGTCCTCATCTTCGGTGTCGCGCCGCTCGGCATACCCGCCCTCGGCGTCGTCGGCGCGGCGGCAGCGACCGTTGCCGCGCGCGTGACCGAGTGTTTGATCGTCATCATCTGGACGCACCGGAACAAGGACAAAAACCCGTACATCGTCGGCGTATACCGCTCGCCGTTCGTTCCCGCGAGCCTGCTGCGGCAGGTCGCCGTCATCGGCGCGCCGCTGCTCTGCAACGAGCTCTTGTGGGCGTCCGGCATGACAATGCTCAATCAGTGCTACTCCGTGCGCGGGCTCGAGGTCGTCTCCGCGCTCAATATCTCAACGACCGTCTCCGACCTCTTTTTCTGCGCGTTCTTCGCGATGGGAACGACGGTCTCGATCATCGTGGGTCAGCTCCTCGGCGCGGGGGAGACGGAGCGCGCCGTCGACGAGAACAGAAAGCTCATCGTCTTCGCGGTGCTCCTGAGCGCCGCGGTCGGCATAGTCATGGCGGCGCTCGCGCCGTTCATACCGAAGATATACAATACGACGGACACGGTGCGCGAGCTCGCGTCCCGCCTCCTTACCGTCTCCGCCGTGATGATGCCGCTGAACGCGTTCGTCAATTCGAGCTATTTCACGCTGCGCTCCGGCGGGAAAACGGTGATCACCTTTATCTTTGACAGCGGGTTCGTCTGGGCACTGTGCGTCCCCGTCGCGTTTTTGCTGTCGCGATTCACGGAGCTTTACGTCGTATACATGTTCATCTGCGTCGAGGGGCTGAACATCATCAAGGCGGCGCTCGGCTTTTACCTTGTGAAGAGCCGCCGCTGGGTGAACAACCTCGTCGAAGAAAAATAAAAAAAGACCGGGAGGACAAATACATATGCCGCTTTTTATCGTCAGGAACGACATAACTAAAATGGCCGTCGACGCGATAGTCAACGCCGCGAACAATTCCCTTCTCGGCGGGGGCGGCGTTGACGGCGCGATACACCGCACCGCGGGGCCCGGTCTGCTCCGTGAGTGCAGCACGCTCGGCGGCTGCGAGACGGGCATGGCAAAGATAACGGGCGCATATTCGCTGCCGTGCAAATACGTTATACACACGGTCGGCCCCGTCTTTTCGGACGGAATGCACGGCGAGCCGCAGCTGCTCGCCTCATGCTACCGCGAATCCCTCCGCCTCGCGAAAGAGGCGGGGTGCGAGTCGGTCGCCTTTCCCCTGATCTCCTCGGGCGCATACGGCTATCCGAAGGACGCCGCGCTGCGGACGGCGACGGACACGATAGATGAATTTCTCAAAACCTGCGACATGACGGTCTATATCGTCATCTTCGACCGCGAGTCGTACAGGGCTGCCGGGAAACGGTTCGCCGATATCGAAAGATACATCGACGACATATATGCGGACGCGCACATAGACAGGCAAAGAGAGAGCATTACGCTTCAGGCGCCCGTATGCGCCGACGCCCCTGCCGCACCCCTCCGCAACGCAAAAGCGCCGCGCTCGCTCGATGAGGCGGTCGCCCGCCTCGACGAGAGCTTTTCCGAGATGCTGCTGCGGAAGATAGACGAATCCGGCATGACGGACGCGGAGTGCTACAAAAAGGCGAACATTGACCGCAAGCTGTTCTCCAAGATCCGCAGCGACAGGCTCTATAAGCCGTCAAAGCCGACCGCGCTCGCGTTCGCGGTCGCGCTTGAGCTGCCGCTCTCGGAAACGCAGCTCCTCTTGCGGACGGCGGGCTTTACCCTCTCCCACAGCAGCAAATTCGATATCATAATCGAATACTTCATCGAGCGCGGGAACTACAATATCTACGAGATAAACGAGGCGCTGTTCGCCTTTGACCAGAGCCTTCTCGGCGCGTGAAAATGTCGCCCGGCGGGCGACCTCGACCTCCCGAAAAAGAGTTATACTGTGACCGCAGGACAGAGATATGGCCTGCGGTCAATAATTTTTATTCGGGAGGAAAAAAGAAATGAAAAAAGGACTTACCGAGATCGTATTTATTCTTGACAGGAGCGGCTCCATGAGCGGGCTCGAGGCCGACACGATAGGCGGCTTCAACTCGATGATAGAAAAACAAAAGCGCGAGCCGGGCGAGGCGCTCGTCTCGACCGTGCTCTTTGACGGGGAGACGGAGGTGCTGCACGACAGAGTCGACGTGCGCCGAGTCGAGCCGCTGACGGACCGCGACTACACGGTGCGCGGCTGCACGGCGCTGCTCGACGCCGTGGGCGGCGCGATCCACCACATCGGCAACGTCCACAAATACGCGCGCGAAGAGGACGTCCCGGAGCACACGGTCTTCATCATCACGACGGACGGAATGGAGAACGCGAGCAGGAGATACACCCTCGACCGCGTCCGCGAGATGATAGAGCGGCAGAAATCAAAGTACGGCTGGGAATTTCTCTTCCTCGGCGCGAACATTGACGCCGTCTCGACCGCAAAGAGCTTCGGCATCGGGAAGGACCGCGCGGCGCAGTATATCTCGGACAAGGAGGGCACGCGCCTGAACTACGAGGTCATGAGCGAGGCGATCGCAACTGTCAGATGCAGCGCACCGCTCACCGATTCGTGGAAATCGCGGATAGAGGACGACCGCAAGCAGCGCGGCGGGGACAGGCGCTGACGCAAACCCCGCCTTGCGGGGCGCAAAATTTGCACTTGATATTTGAGGGGCGCGGTGCTATAATACCGTTATGAAAAAAACAGGGTATATCTATATCGCGCTTGGCGCGGTATTCGCCGCCTCCGCGTGCGCGTCGTCGCTCACGTCGAAGACGCACTCCGGCGTCATCGTTACATACGTGCTCGCCGCCGTCTTCATACTTGCGGGCGCGTGCTCGGGACGGCTTGCCCCGCATATGCCCCGGTGGGTGCCGCGCGCGTTTGCCGCCGTCACCGTCATCGGCATATCGGCGCTCTCGGCGCTCGTCATTTACGGCAGCGTCGACACCGCGACATACGATGAGGACGCCGTCATCGTCCTCGGCTGCGGTCTGCGCGGCGAGGAGGTCGGCGTGCAGCTCAAGTGCCGCCTCGACGCCGCCTTGCGGTATCACGCCGAAAACCCCGGTGCCGTCATCGTTCTCAGCGGCGGGCAGGGGGAAGACGAGGCGGTCGCCGAATGCCGGGCGATGAAAAAATACCTGCTCTCAAAGGGCGTGCCCGAGGATATAATGATCGAAGAATCGGCCTCGACGAGCACGCGCGAAAACTGCATTTACTCAAAAGAACTGCTCGACGGCCGGCTCGGAGCCGACTGGCGCGCCGCCATCGTCACGAGCGATTATCACGTCGCCCGCGCCGAGCTGCACGCGCGCGCCGCGGGCATCGCCGCCTCTCATATACACGGCGCATCGCCGATCTATCTCTTGATCCCGAACGCGGTCCGCGAATGTCTCGGCATCATAAGGCAGTTCGCTTTTGGCTGGATATAATGCAGCTTTAATTTAATATTGTAAATAAGATGTTTCTTGATAACCATCTTAAATAAAAAACAAGGAAGGTACAAATCCATGTCCCGCATCAAACGGGAGATGCGGGAGTTCGGGCTTCTTCTGCGCTCAACTCCGGCTCTTCTCACCTCGCTTTTCGTCATCTCTCTCATCGCGATGAATCTGCTCGCGAACAAGAGCGTCACCCTGCCCTTTGACTGGCTCGCCCTCGACTGCGGCATTATCGTTTCGTGGGTCGCGTTTCTGTCGATGGACATTCTCACAAAGCACTTCGGCCCGAAGGCCGCGACGGAGCTCTCGCTGCTCGCCGCCGCCGTCAACCTTTTGGTCGCGCTCTTTTTCTTCCTCGCGAGCCTGATCCCGGGCGTGTGGGGCGAATCGTATGTCGAGGGTTCCGAGGCCGTCATCAACACGGCGCTCGACCGCACCTTCGGCGGCACGTGGTATGTGCTGCTCGGCAGCACGACGGCGTTCATCGTTTCCGCCGTCATCAACAACACTCTGAACTACGCGGTCGGAAAGCTCTTCCGCAAGGACGGCTTTCTCGCCTACGCGTGCAGGACATATATTTCGACCGCCGTCGGTCAGTTCGCGGACAACATCGTCTTCGCGCTGATCGTCAGCCACGTCTTCTTCGACTGGACGCTGACCCAGTGCGTGACGTGCGCCGCCACGGGCATGGTCGCCGAGCTTTTATGCGAGGTCGCCTTCTCGCGCCTCGGGTACGTGACGTGCAAGAGATGGCGCGAGGCGGACGTCGGCAGAGAATACTTCGAATACATACGGAAGGCACGGGAATGAAGGTCCTTATAACCGGCGCGAGCGGCGGTATCGGCGCCGCCATAGCGGAAAAATTTCTGAGCGAGGGGCACACCGTCATCGGCATCGACGTCTGCACAGGCGCCGTTTCAAGTCCAGCATACACGCACTATACCGCCGATATTTATTCGGACGCGCTGCCCGACATAGACGGCGTCGATATCCTCATCAATAACGCCGGGGTGCAAAATTCCGGGCGCGACATCGACGTCAACCTGAAGGGGACGATCCGCGTCACGGAGAAATACGGCATACGCGCCGGGATAAAAAGTATCCTCTTTATCGCGTCCGCGAGCGCCTCGACCGGCGCGGAGTTCCCCGAATACGCGGCGAGCAAGGGCGGCGTTGTCGCCTATATGAAAAATACGGCGCTGCGCGTCGCCGAATACGGAGCGACGGCGAACAGCCTCTCCCCCGGCGGCGTCCGCACGAGCCTGAACGACCGCGTCATGCGCGATCCCGCGCTGTGGGAGCGCATCATGGCGGAAACGCTCCTGCCGAAGTGGGCGGAGCCGTGCGAGATAGCCGACTGGGCATATTTTCTCACCGTCACAAACAAATCGATGACGGCGCAGGACCTGCTCGTCGACAACGGCGAGGCCGCAAAATCGAATTTCGTGTGGTGACCGATATGATCGACATCGACCGCGTAAAGCGAAACGAAAACTATCTCAAAAGCGCCGCCTCCGCCGTCTGTGCGCTCGAGGCCGCGCTCGAAGGATACAGGGCCGCGCTCCCGGAGATCGAGGCGCTGCGCGCGTATTACGAAACGGACTGGCTCACCGACGCCGCAGACGACGCGGCGGGCCTTTTTCCGCCCGACCTTGAGCGCGGCGTCCTCTCCGAGGACTCGGTATTCGATCTTCTCGCCTCCGTCGCCGCCGTAAAAGAAACGGTTTTTGAGCTATTTCACGAGTGAAAGAACGCCCGCCTCCACCGGCGGGCGTTTTTTGCGCTTAAAATAAAGAAAACAGAGGAAAAAAATCACTGGGGGCGCAAAAACTTATTGACAACGGGCGCGCATTATGCCATAATGAAAGCTCGGCGTCCGTATTACGGGAAAGGCGGAAAGCGATAGATGATATTCGGTAAATACATAAACAAATACTACATAAAATACGCGCCCTGGCTCATACTCGGGCTGCTTTCGCTCGCGCTCGTGGACTATATGCAGATGGTCGTCCCGAACCTCTACCAGCTCGTCGTCAACGGCATCAACGACGGGGCGGTGACTATCGACGGCGTCAGATACGTCTTCGACATGGATTTTCTGCTCGATCACATCTGTATGCCGATGCTCGGCGTCATCATCTCCATGGTGTTCGGCCGGTTTTTGTGGCGCATCTGCTTTTTCGGCGCGGCGATCAAGGTCGAGGCCGATATCCGAAACAAGATGTTCGACCATTGCCGCCGCCTCTCGCACGAGTTCTATCAGGTCAACAAGGTCGGTGACCTGATGAGCCTGTTCACGAACGATCTTGACACGGTCCAGGACTGCTACGGCAACGGCCTCTTGATGCTGTTTGACGCGGTTATGCTCGGCGTCCTCGCCGTGTGGCACATGTGGGAGATGAGCCGCCTCATGACCGTGCTCTCCCTCATACCGATGGCGCTTTTGCTCGGCGCGTCCACCGTCGTCGGCAAATATATGGAGAAAAAGTGGGCGATACGGCAGGAGGCGTTCTCCAAGCTGTCCGATTTTTCGCAGGAGAGCTTTTCCGGCATCGCCGTGATAAAGGCGTTCGTCAAGGAGGCGAAGGAGCTCTGGGCGTTCCGCAGCCTCAACACCGAGAACGAACGCGCCAATGTCGACTTCACGCGCTCCTCCGTGCTGCTGCACATACTCGTGACGCTGTTCGTCCAGTCCGTCATCTGCGTCATTCTCGGCTACGGCGGCTATCTCGTCTACCTCGGCACGTTCAACGCCGGTCAGCTCGTCGAATACATCGGCTACTTCAACGCGATCGTCTGGCCCATCATGGCGGTCTCCGAGCTCATCGACATGACGAGCCGCGGCAAGGCCTCCCTCGACCGCATCAGCGGGCTGCTCGACGAAGTGCAGACGGTCACGGACCGCCCCGGCGTCGGCGCGCTCCGCGACGTCCGCGGCGATATCGAATTCCGCCACCTCACCTTCCGCTATCCGGACGGGGAATTTGACGTTCTCTCCGACGTTTCGTTCCGCATAAACGCGGGTGAGAGCGTCGGCCTCGTCGGCAAGACGGGCTCCGGCAAGACGACGATCGTCGACCTCATTCTCCGCACCTACAACGTCCCGGACGGGACCGTCTTCATCGACGGGCACGACGTCAACGACGTCTCTATCAGCGACGTCCGCGCCTCCGCCGCATACGTTCCGCAGGACAACTTCCTCTTCTCGGACACGATAGCGCGCAACATTTCATTCGCCGTCGACGATGCAGACGAGGACGAGATCGAATACGCCGCCGTCCTCTCCGACGTCGACTCCAATATCCGCGAATTCTCCGAGGGGTACGGCACCGTGCTCGGCGAGCGCGGCGTCACCGTTTCCGGCGGGCAGAAACAGCGCATCTCGATCGCGCGCGCGCTGATGAAGAATGCGCCGATCCTCATACTCGATGACTCCGTTTCCGCCGTCGACACGAAGACGGAGAAAACGATCCTCGAAAACCTGAAAAAGACGCGCGCCGGGCGGACCACGATCCTCATCGCGCACCGAATCTCAACTATCGAGCACATGGACAAGATAATATACATCGACGACGGCAGGGTCGTCGACGTCGGCACGCATGAAGAGCTGTGCCGACGCTGCCCGGACTATAGTCACACAGTCGAGCTCCAGCGGCTCGAGGAGGAAGGAGGCGAGCAAAATGCGTGAATTTCTGCCTGTCCTCATTGCCGGGGGAATAATCGGCGTTTTCGCCGTCATATTCGTCGCCGCCTATATCGTGCTCAAGCGCCGCGGGCAGGCGGTCACCTTCGACCGCAACATGCCGGACGGCGAGATCATGGCGCGCCTTCTGAAATACGCAAAGCCGCATTGGCGGAGCTTTCTGCTCGTGCTGCTCATCATGGCGGTATCGATAGCGTATGACATCGTATCCCCGCTCATCATCGGCGACATCGAGGAGATAATCGCAAAGGATTTCGGGCTCTCGGAGCTCTTTATCCGCGTCGCGTTTTACGGCGTTATCCTCGTCGTCTCCATGGTGTGCACGTATTTCCAGTCAATAATCCTGCAAAAGACGGGGCAGAAGATCCTCTCCGCGCTGCGCCTCGACCTGTTCACGCACATCGAGAGCCTGTCGCACAACCAGCTCAACAACATTCCCGTCGGCAAGCTCGTCACGCGCGTGACGAACGACACGAACGCGATCTCGATGATGTTCACGAACATTCTCGTCAACATGATAAGGAACGTCTTCGTCATAATCGGCGTTCTCGTCGCGATGCTGATGCTCAACTATATGCTGACGCTGATGGTGCTCTGCTTTATCCCGTTCCTCGTGCTGTTCACCGTCATCTTCCGCAAATTCACGCGCCGCGTCTTCCGCACGGTGAAGGACAGGACGACGGACATCAACACGTTCCTCTCCGAAAATCTCTCCGGAATGAAGATAACGCAGATCTTCAACCGCGAGGACGCGAAGATGAACGAATTCCTCGAAAAGAGCAACGGCCTCAAGCGCGCGAAGAACAACCAGATCTTCGTCTTCGGCATTTTCCGCCCGATGGTATATATGCTCTATATCACCTCGGTCATGTGCCTGCTCTTCCTCTGCGGCAGGGGATATATAAAGGAGACCGTCTTCCTCGGGCAGACGATAACGATAAAAACGCTCGTCTCGTTCTATATGTATATCTCGACGTTCTTCAACCCGATACAGACGCTCGCCGAGCAGTTCAACGCGCTCCAGTCCGCGTTCGCGTCGGCGGAGAAAATTTTCTCCGTCTTCGATATGCAGCCCGAGCTCGTCGACGAGCCGGACGCCGTCGAGCTTGAAGACATTCGCGGCGAGATCGAGTTCCGCGACGTGTGGTTCGCATACAATCCCGGCGAGTGGGTGCTACGCGGCGTTTCCTTCCATGTCAGCCCGAAGGAGACCGTCGCCTTCGTCGGCTCGACGGGCTCGGGCAAGACGACGATACTCTCCCTCATCTGCCGCAACTACGACATACAGAAGGGGCAGATCCTCATCGACGGCATAGACATCAAGCATATAAAGATATCGTCGCTCCGCTGCCGCTTCGGTCAGATGCTCCAGGACGTCTTCCTCTTCTCCGGCACGATAAGGTCGAATATCGTGCTCCGCGAGGAGAGCTTCACCGACGACGAAATAAAGGAGGCGTGCCGCTACGTGAACGCCGACAAATTCATCGACAAGCTCGAGGGCGGGCTTGACGAGGTCGTGCGCGAGCGCGGCAACAACTTCTCCGCCGGGCAGCGCCAGCTCTTGTCGTTCGCGCGCACGATACTTCACCGCCCCTCCGTCATGATCCTCGACGAGGCGACCGCGAATATCGACACCGAAACGGAGATCCTGATTCAGGATTCGCTCGAAAAGATGAAGAACATCGGCACGATGCTCATCGTCGCGCACAGGCTCTCAACGATACAGCACGCCGACAACATAATCCTGCTCTCCCATGGACAGATAGTCGAGGAGGGCACACATCAGGAGCTCCTCCACCGCCGCGGCCGATACTACCAGCTCTATACCCTCCAGTACAGCGCGGAGGCTTGACATAATAATAAAATAAACTTGCGGGGAAAGGAAATTTCGAGAAATTTCCTTTCCCCGCGCCCCTATCTTTAAAGCTTTTTATGGCTTTTTTTCGGTACTGTCGAGGCTTGCTTTGTATTTCTTTCCGACGTTTATGTCGGTGCGGTAGGCGGAGCCGCGCACTATAGTGTCTGCGCCGAAGCTATGGCGGATCGCGTCCGTGGCGCGGTCGAGCTTGCGCGCGCGCTCGCGCCCCTCGTCCTCCTCTGAAAACATCGAGAGCTGCTCCGCCTCGCCCCGCGTCAGGTCCGTGACGGACACGCCGAGCAGGCGCAGCGGCGTCCTTTTGTCCCACAGTTCCGAAAACAGCCGCTTTGATGTCTCGTATATCTCGTCGGTTATGTCGGTCGGCAGCGGCAGCGCGCACTGATGCGAGCGGTCGCGGAAGTCGTTATACCTCACCGTCACGGACACGCAGCGTGCCCGCACGCCGTCCGCCCTCATTCTCATTCCGACGCTGTCGGACAGCGCGAGCAGGACGCGGTGCGCCTCGCGCGCGTCCGTTATGTCCCTCTCGAGCGTCGTTGAGTTGCCGTACCCCTTCGCCTCCTCAGGCTCGCCGCGCACGGGCGAGTCGTCGATTCCGTTTGCAAAGTTGTGTATCATCGCGCCCATCTTGTCTCCGACAAGGCGGCGCACATACGCCTCGTCCGCCCTCGCGAGCTCGCCGACGGTCAGAATATACGCCCGCTCGAGCTTTTCCGCAGTCGCCGTCCCGACGGAATATAGTTCGCGCACCGGGAGCGGCCACAGCTTTTCCTCTATCTCGTCCGAAAACAGCGTGTGCACGCGGTCAGGTTTCATAAAGTCGCTCGCCGTCTTCGCCAAAAGCTTATTCTCCCCGATGCCGACATTGACCGTGAAGCCGAGCGTGTCGCGTATTTCGTCCTTTATCTTTTCCGCGATCGCGACGGGGTCGGGATATATCCTCTCCGTCCCCGTCATGTCGAGAAAGCACTCGTCTATCGAAAACTTTTCGACGACGGGCGCGTATTTTCCGCAAATATCCGTAAATGCCCGCGAGCACTTCGCGTACAGGCCGAAATCCGGCCGCGCGAGATACAGCTCCGGGCATTTTCTCTTTGCCGATGCGACAGGCTCCCCCGTCTTTATCCCGTATTTTTTCGCCGGTATCGACTTCGCGAGGATAACGCCGGTCCGCTTTTCGACGTCGCCTCCTATCGCCGACGGGATCAGGCGCAGGTCCGCCTCTCCGTTTTTCACGCGCCTCGCCGCCTCCCACGAAAGGAACGCGGAATTCACGTCGACGTGGAATATCAGCCTTTTAGCACTCATTTTCCGGGAATTTGCAGCTTTTTGACGCGCGCCTTTATGTGGCAGAGATCGCGCAGCATGCGCGCCGTGTCCCGCACGGGCTTGATCTTTGAGGCGGAGTCCGTATGGTTCATGACGCGCACCGGCGTCTCCGTGATTCGAAAGCCGAGCTTTTCCGCGATCAGCAGCGCCTCTATATCAAACGCCCAGCCGTCCGTCTCGCAGAGGCTGAACACGGCCTTTGCCGCGTCCCGCCGCCACGCCTTGAACCCGCACTGGGAATCGGAATGCGAATAGCCCGCGATGATCTGCACGACCTTTATGTACGTCTTCGACATCAGCTTTCGCAGCGCCGTGTACTCCTCGTACCCGTCGGAAGAAAGGTTGCGGGAGCCGATGACGACGTCAACGTCCGGCATGCTGTCAAATATCCCGACTGTGTGAGCGATGACGTCCGTCCCGTATGCGCAGTCGCAGTCGGTACAGACGACGACGTCCCCCCCCGAGGCGAGAACGGCGGTGCGCACAGCGGAGCCCTTGCCCCGGTTGTGCTCATAGCCGATGACGCGCACGCGCGGCAGCCCGAGCCCGCGTATGATATCGCCGCACCCGTCCGTGCTGCCGTCGTCGCAGTAGAGGAGCTCGTAGTCGTCGCCGAACATGCGGTCGAGCGCGCCGGAAAAGCCGAGCGCGGACTCCTCCGCGATCGCGCTTTCGTTGTACATCGGTATACAGACTGACAGTTTCAATTTATTTTTTCCTCTTTGCAAAAGAGTCTTTATTTTTTCAGCTTCATAACGGTCAAGTCGACGTCGACCGTGACCGTGAGCGCCTCGAGCGAGAGCAGTCGCTCCGCGCCCTCGCGCGGCGTGCGCCAGCGGTACGGCGTCATTGAAAACAGCGCCGCGATGTGCTCGCGCCCGGCGACCTCCGCCGTGAACGTGACGTTTTCGCGCGACAGCACCGAATAGCCGAACGGCCCCGCGAGCGCCGGGTGATCTATCGGGACGTTCGGGCGGACATTTTCCGCGCCGTAAAGGATCTCCTTCATCTCGGAGAGGTGCTTCTGCCCCGCCGAACCTATAATTAGATGACCGCCCCCCGCCGTCACGCGCGAAAACTCGCCGTAACCGCACGGAGCGAACAGCGAGATGACCGCCCTCGCCGCCCCGTCCGCGATCGGCATGTCGGTGCATGACGCGGTCACATACCGCACGCGGTCGGAGACGCCGTCCCTCACAGCGCCCTTTGACGCGGCGTCCGCCGCGTATTTCGAGGCGTCGATGCCGAGCATATGTATGCATGGCAGGCGGCGCGCGATCCCGTTCGTATAGTACCCCTCTCCGCACCCGGCGTCTATGACGAGCCCTTCGTCAACGAGCGCCGCGAGGCGGCAGGATATAGCCTCGAGCACCGGCGCGTAATATCCGGCGGCGAGGAACCGCTTTCTCGCGGATACCATCTCCCTGTCGTCCCCGGAGGCGCGGTTGCGCAGCTTGCCGGGCCGCAGAAGATTGCAATATCCCGAGGCGGCGATGTCATAGCTGTGGCCGGCGGCGCAGACGAGCGCGCGTTCGCGCTCCGTCAGCGGGGAGCCGCATAAAGGGCAGATGAGCTCCGTCATTCTATCACCCTTACGAGCTTCGCCTGGAGACAATAGCGCTTTGTATTTATGCCCGTCTTCGTGCAGGTCGACAGCGTCAGCAGCCTGTCGTTTTTGGTGAAGGTCATGTCCTTTTTGTAGATCGCGTCCCTCGACATCTCGTCGACGAACGAAACGAAGTCCGCGCCGTCCTTAAATCCCGTGCGGAAATAGTACGTGTCGTAATCGAACATGCTGATGCTGTACGGCTCATATTCGTACAGCCCCGTCGGAGTGTAGATATAGATGTGATGCGTGTCGAAGAATTCCCTGTCAAGCACGAATTTCATCACGTCCGCGAACATGTTTCCTATCGGGCTGTTGTGCCCGTAGAGGACGACGTTGTAGTTGTCCATTATATAGTCCCTGAGCGTGCAGTCGGCAAAAATCGAGCCGACAGACAAAGACTCGCCGGTGAACGCGTGGTCGAGGTAGAATTCGTTGTCGGCTCCGCGCACCACGGGATAATCTATGACCGTGTCTTCAACATATATCCACCCGTACATGTCCGGGTACTGCTGCTTGAGCGACGCCATCTGCGCCTTCAGCTCCTCGACCTCGGCGTTGTGCTCCGTATTTTCTATGTGTATACCGGAGTTGGGCTGAGTCACGCCCATCTCATACGGGGACGAGGCGCCGCTGCCCTGCATGACGGCGACGTCGTGCTTGTTTTTGTCCTTGCCGGAGAGCAGATGGCTCATCGAGAACTCGTCCGCGACCTGCGAATAATACAGCTCGCCCGAAAACTGCTGCCACAGCGACATGCAAAGCATGGCGACGCATACGATGAATACCGCGACCGCGAAGAAATACACGGAACGCTCTATTATATATGAAACGAGCTCGCTGCCCGTGCGCTTGTAGGTCCTGTCCTCGCCGCCGAGCTCCTCAGGCGTTATCTCGTCAAGAGAATGCAGAAATACGTCATCGTCGGGATCGGTCTCGTGATCGCGGACAGCGTGCCTGCGCTTCGGTTCCGTCGTATTCATCTGTATTCACCCCCGCCCTTGACATTCCGCCGCCGCGATAGTATAATCTTCATAACGGCTGCGCCGGCTTTTCGTAATCGGTTCTATTATATAATTTTTATGATTCATTTACAATACCGGCGGCGCAAAATTAACGGATTGTTCACAAAACCGACAGCGGGGTATCATGATGGAAGAGCGTTTTCGTGCGGTCGTCACATCGACGACGAATCTAGGCGCCGGCGTCGCGCGCGCGCCGGACGGGCGCGTCGTTTTCGTCTCCGGAGCCGTCGCGGGCGACGTTGCCGACGTCACGGTCGAAAAGGCGCGCGGCTCGTTTTATGAGGCGGCGGCAGATCGAATCACCTCCCCGTCCGAAAACAGGATAACGCCGGACTGCGAAGCGTTTTCCTCCGGCTGCGGCGGCTGCACGTTCCGCCACGTCTCGTATTCTCACGAGCTGTCCGTCAAATCAGACTTTATCCGTTCCGCGATGAAAAAATGCGGTCTTGATATAACGCCGGAGCCGTTTCTCACCTCCGGTCCCGGCGCCGTGCGCTCAAAGGTCACGGTCCCCGTCGCAGGCGGCGAGTCCGGGTATTATGAGCGCTTCTCGCAAAAAATCGTCCCCTCCCGGCGCTGCCTTCTGCACGATGAGGAAACGGACGAGGTGCGCGCGTTCGTCGCCGGAATGAACGTCCCGGGGCTCACGCGTCTCACGGTCCGCCGCGCCTCGGAGGGCACGATGCTCATTCTCCGCGCCGATGCAGGCGCGCCGGGGAACGCGCTGTTTTCGGCGGCAGCGGCCGCGGCGGAGAAATTCCCGTTTCTGACGAGCGTTTACGTCGCCGTCGACGGTAAATATACGCACGCCTCCGGGGACGAGGCAATATTCGACGAGCTCGCGGGCTGCCGTTTCCGCATCTCTCCCGATTCATTTTATCAGGTGAACCGTGCGTGCGCGGAGCTTTTATATGAGCGCGTCATCGCGCTCTCGTCGCTCTCCCCCGGCGAACGCCTCGCCGACCTATACTGCGGGACGGGCACCATCGGCATCGCCGCCGCGAAGCGGACGCCCGTCTCCCTCACGGGGATCGAAATCAACGCTTCCGCCGTCGCGGACGCGCGCAAAAACGCCGCCGAAAACTTTGTCGACGCACGCTTTATCCTCGGGGACGCCTCATCTTACAGCGCCTCCGCCGACTGCGTCATCGTCGACCCTCCGCGCGCCGGGTGTGACCGGCGGCTGATCTCGCACCTCTGCAAAATGAAGCCCGACCGCATCGTCTACGTCTCATGCAATCCCGCAACGCTCGCGCGCGACGCCTCCATTCTTGTCTCCGGCGGCTGCCGTATAGTATCTCTCACCCCCGTCGACATGTTCCCGCGGACGAGCCACGTGGAGACGGTATGCTTATTGTCCGGACCGGGTGTCGGGCAGCCGTAATGAAAATAAGAAAGATCGATGAGTAAGGCAGGTATATAATGACCGTCGAGGAATTGAAGATCCGCCAATTAGCCAATCAGCATCTTATAACGCCAAAAGATAAAATGACCGTGATCCGCGATCTTTGCGGTGTTCAAGCGCAATTCATGGTAAATGCCATGCACTCGCTGAAGATAAGGTGCTCCGATTTTCGGGAGGACACGGTCAAAGACGGTCTTGTGAAGAACTGGACAGTCCGAGGAACAGTCCACGTATTTGCTGAAGATGATCTTCCCCTGTTTATTCATTGTAATAATGGGCAGGATTATCTTCGCAATGATTGGCACGGATATTCATTTTGGAATCAGCGTGATAAATGGGCGCTCACGCCGGAGAGACAGGCTTATTTTGTCGATGTGATCTTAGACGCTCTTAAATATTCCGAGCTCACAAGAGAAGAATTAAAGGACGTATGCAGACAAAAAGGCATGACCGAACCGGAAGAGGGCAGTATGTTCGATCAATGGGGCGGCGGGATCCGCGAAATGTGCGAACGCGGTTTTATTAACTATGTTGTCGGGGAAAAGAAAGCTTTCTGTCTTTCCCCTTCGTTTGAGCCGATCCCGGAACGGGAAGCGGAGCTTGAAACGGCTCGCCGGTATTTTACGCACATGGCCCCCGCGACCGTTCACGATGCCATGTACTATTTCCATGCGACGGCCGCACAGGTCAAAGACCGGCTCTCCCGCCTGCCCGTATCGTCGACGGAATGTGAGGGCAGAACATATTACTATATCGACAATGATCGAGCCTACGACCAAGGAATTCCCAAATGCGTATTCCTTGCGGGATTTGATCAGCTTCTCTTAGCTCACGAAAAAAAGGAAAGCCTGTTTTTGAGCCCGGAAAATATGAGGGCGATATTTAATCTTGCGGGAATTGTAAGCCCCGCATTGATGATAGATGGCGAAGTGGTCGGAAAATGGAAAAAGAAGAATGAAAAATTGTCGATAACAATGTTCAGAACGGCAACTCGGAAGGAAAAGGATCTCGTTTTCGATTCTGCATGTTCGCTGTGGGAAAATATTGCGTCGATCAATTTTGAGGAATAAGCATTGCTGCTGTTGACATAAAGGACAAATATGAAAAAAATACTTCTCATAGGAACGGGCGGGACTATCGCCTCCGAGATGACGGACAGCGGGCTTTCGCCCGGGATCTCAACGGAGAGACTGCTCTCCTTTACGCCGTCTGTCGGCAGGATATGCTCCGCCGACTGCGTGGAGCTCTTCGCCCTCGACAGCACGAACATTACCCCGTGCCACTGGCAGATGATCGTCCGCGCGATAAGGGACAATTACGACGCCTACGACGGCTTTGTCCTGACGCACGGGACGGACACAATGGCGTACACGGCGGCGGCGCTCTCGTATATGATACAGGGGAGCCCGAAACCGATCGTTCTGACCGGGGCGCAGAAGCCGATAGGATTTGACACTACCGATTCTAAGGCGAACCTCACGGACGCTTTTCTGTGCGCGTCCTCCGATATGCCCGGCGTCTCCATCGTCTTCGACCACAAGATAATCCTCGGCACGCGCGCAAAAAAGACGCATTCAAAGAGCTTTGACGCGTTTTCGAGCATAAATTATCCCGAGCTCGGCGTTTTGCGGGACGGCGTGCTTTTGCGGTATATACAGCGCCCGTGCGACGGCGCGCCGACGTTTTATGAAGACCTCGACACGAGCGTCTCGCTCGTCAAGCTGCTGCCCGGCATGGGGCGCGGAATCCTCGACTTCCTCTTCTCGGAGAGTGACGCCGTCATAATCGAGAGCTTCGGCGTCGGCGGCGTTCCCGAGGCGGGCGGATTCTACGACTGCATCAGCACCTGGAAGGCGCGCGGCAAGATCGCGGTCCTGACGACGCAGGTCGAAAACGAGGGCAGCGACCTCGGCGTCTACAACGTCGGGCACCGCCTGAAAAACAATCTCGGCGTGCTCGAGGCATACGACATGACGACCGAGGCCGTATTCGCAAAGCTGATGTGGATCCTCGCGCAGACGCGCGACCCGGACGCGGTCGCCCGTATGTTCTACACCCCCGTCTCCGGCGACATTCTCTGGCCCGCCGCACACACCTCTCTCTGAATGCTGTATTGCACGGTAAGGAGCATTTATGGCAAAGATTAGCAAAAAACTTTCCTCATCTCAAATTATAATCATCAGCTTCGCCGTCGGGATCCTTCTCGGCGCCGCGCTCTTAACGCTGCCGGCCTCGTCCCGGAGCGGGGAGTGGACGAGCTTTCCGGACGCGCTGTTCACCGCGACCTCGGCGCTCTGCGTCACCGGACTCGTCGTACAGGACACGGCTACATACTGGTCGGTATTCGGTCAATCCGTGATACTGCTCTTAATACAGATCGGCGGAATGGGTATCGTCACGATGGCGATAGCCTTTTCGGCGATTTCGGGCCGCCGCATTGGGCTGCGCCAGCGCAGCGTCATGCAGGATTCGATCTCCGCCGACAGGCTCGGCGGCATCGTCGAGCTGACGGGATTCATAATCCGTATGACGCTGATATTCGAGCTTTCGGGCGCCGTTCTGATGGCGCCGGCGTTCTGCTCCGAATTCGGCGTGCTCCGCGGCATCTGGTACTCGGTCTTTCACTCGATCTCGGCGTTCTGCAACGCAGGATTCGACCTCATGGGCGTGAACGGCAAGTTTTCCTCGCTCACCTCTTTCGTCGACTCGCCCTTAATAAATATCGCCGTGATCCTCCTGATCGTCATCGGCGGCATCGGCTTTTCAACTTGGGACGACGTGCGCAAAAACAAATTCCGCCTTGTGCGCTACCGCATGCAGAGCAAGGTGGTCCTCACCGTGACGTCCCTGCTCCTCCTTCTGCCCGCGCTCTATTTCTTTTTCTTCGAGCTCGGCTCGCTGCCGATGGGTGAACGCGTGCTCGGCTCACTCTTCCAGTCCGCGACGCTGCGCACCGCCGGGTTCAACACCGTCGACCTCACGCTGCTGAGCGAGGCCGGGATCGCGATAATGATCGCCGTGATGCTCGTCGGAGGCTCGCCCGGATCAACGGCGGGCGGCATGAAGACGACGACGCTCGCCGTCCTGCTCTCAAACGCAGTCTCCGTCTTCCGCCGCCGCGAAAGCACGAACTTCTTCGGCCGCCGCATTTCGGAGGAGGCCGTGCGGAGCGCCGCGACGGTCGTCACGATGTATCTTGTGCTCTTTATCGGCGGCGGCTGCCTCATAAGCCGCATAGAAGGGCTGCCGCTTTTGACCTGCCTCTTTGAAACGGCGTCCGCCGTTGCGACCGTGGGACTGACGCTCGGTATAACGCCGACGCTCGGCGCGGTCTCGCGCCTCATACTCATACTGCTCATGTACTGCGGCAGAGTCGGCGGGCTGACGCTGATATTCGCGACCGTCTCCGGGGCGAACCCGAGCGCGCAGCGCTTCCCGCAGGAAAAGATAACGATAGGATAATTTCGAAAAGGAGAGAATACAAAATGAAATCCGTACTCATAATAGGTCTCGGCAGATTCGGAACGCACATCGCGAGAAAGCTCTCCGAGCTGAACCATCAGGTCATGGCCGTCGACGTCAACGAAGAGCGCGCGAACTCCGTTTTGCCGTTCGTCACGAATGTGCAGATCGGCGACAGCACAAGCGCCGCATTCCTCGAAACGCTCGGCATTCGCAACTTTGACGCCTGCATCGTCGCTATCGGCGACGATTTTCAGAGCTCGCTCGTCACAGCCTCGCTCTTGAAGGAGCTCGGCGCGAAAAAGGTCATCGCGCGCGCCTCGCGCGGAGTACAGGAGAAATTCCTCCTGCGCTGCGGCGCGGACGAGGTCGTCTATCCCGAAAAGCAGCTCGCCGCATGGACCGCGATCCGCTGCACCTCCGACAGTGTCCTCGACTACATCGAGCTCGACGGGGAGTACGCGATCTTCGAGGTCACGATCCCCCGCGACTGGGACGGGAAAACGGTCATCGAGCTCGATATCCGCAAAAAATACGGCATAAATATCCTCGCCTACCGCGACGACGGAAAGCTCAACATGAACATAACGCCGGACCTCAAATTCGAATCCGGGGACTCGATATACGTGCTCGGCCACCCGAAGTCGATACAGAAATGCTTTAAAATATAACATCATTCCTTTCGGAACGGATAAAATATATTGCGGGGGTCCCGGAAAATGGAGATAACAAAAATAAACGAAAACACCTGGAAAATAGAGGACGGCGGCGTCCGCTTTTTCCTGCTCTCGGGCGCGCGGCGCGCGCTGCTCATTGACTCCGGTATGACGGTCAATAACGCCGACGAGATCGCAAAAACCCTCGTCTCCCTGCCCGTCTGCCTTTTGACGACGCACGCGGACCCGGATCACATAGGCTCCGCCGACAAATTCGACACCTTCTATATGCACCCCTCCGAGGCGACGAACTATTATAAAACCGCCCGCCAAAGGGGAAGCTTTACGCCGGTCTGGGACGGCAGCGTCCTCGACCTCGGCGGACGCGAGCTCGAGGTGATCCACATGCCCGGGCACACGCCGGGGAGCATCACCGTGCTCGACCGCGCGGGGCGCGCCCTCTACGGCGGCGACCCCGTTCAGGACGGGAGCATATTCATGTTCGGCCCGCAGCGCGAGCTGCACGCATATGCCGCGAGCATGGCGCGGCTCGAATCGATGTCGGACCGCTTCGACTTCATCTACCCCTCGCACGGCACGTGCCCCGTCACGCCCGACATCGTCCCGGCGCTGAGGATCGGCGCCGAGCGCATTATATCCGGGGAGCTCACCGGCAACACAGTTGAATTTCACGGGGCAAAGATTCGCCGCATCAACGTCGGCGCGGCGACCTTTTTATGCGACGCGGAGCCGTGAGCACGGAACGCGGACCCCGCCTGCCCCGTCGCGTGAAGGTCACGGCGCTGCGGGCGTCAAGATACGGCGACCTTGTCGAAAAATACGAAAACCCGCTTCCCGAGGAGTGCTCTGTCACCGTCGGCGACGTTTTCTACTCGGAGGGCGCCCGCCCGGAGGCGCTGTGCCCGGAGGCGTGGCGCGCGATGGAGCCCTTCGTCTCGGAGCTTTTGTCCGGCGGCGGGAATTTCTTTGACGGCTGGATGAAGGACCCGCACTCGGCGCTCGTGTCGTGCAGCGACGGATTTCGCCCGGTCAGCTTTCTCATCGAGGCGGAATATGACTGAGTACGGATCATACAAAAGCTGCGACCTCTGTCCGCGCCGCTGCGGCGCGGACAGGACGGTAACGCGCGGCGCGTGCGGAATGGGAGACACCGTTTTTGCCGCGCGCGCGGCGCTCCACATGTGGGAGGAGCCGTGCATCTCCGGCGAGCGAGGCTCGGGCGCCGTCTTCTTTGTCGGCTGCTCTCTCGGCTGCGTCTTCTGCCAGAACCGCCAAATCTCGCGCGGGCGCGGCGGCAAGCCGCTCGGCGCTCGCGAGCTCTCGGACGTTTTTCTGCGCCTTCAGGACGAGTCGCACGCCGAAAACATCAACCTCGTCACCGCGACGCACTTCACCCCGACCGTTGCCGACGCCATTTCGGACGCAAAGTCGCGCGGGCTCCGCATTCCCGTCGTCTGGAACTCGGGCGGGTACGAGCTGCAAAAGACGCTGCGCATACTCGACGGCCTCGTCGACATCTATCTCCCCGACTTCAAATACGTTTCCTCCGAGCTATCGGAAAAGTATTCGCACGCGCCCGATTATTTTGAAGTCGCGAAGCTCGCGCTCGACGAGATGTTTTCTCAGGTCGGGCGGCCGGTGTTTGACGACGACGGAATGATGACGCGCGGAATGATCGTCCGCCACCTCGTCCTGCCGACGCACGCGGACGACAGCCGCCGCTGCATAAAATACATCTTCGACCGATTCGGAGACGGCGTCTACATAAGCATCATGAACCAGTACACCCCGACCGGCTCCCCGCCCTACCCGGAGCTGTGCCGCCCCGTCACGGAGGAGGAATACGACTCCGTCGTCGACTTTGCCGCCGACATCGGCGTCACAAACGGCTTTATCCAGGAGGGCGGCACGGTCGAGGAGAGCTTTATCCCCGCCTTCGACGGCGAGGGCCTTTGAAATTTTCCGTACTTTTAATCCTGCTTTTAAAATTAGGGGGACAATATGGAACTGACCGACATATTGAACGCGGTTTCCGTGATCAACAGGGATAACGGGAAACAGTTTAAAGAAACAGAAAGGATCGATGCTATAACATCTCTTTTGTGGGACAGTAAATACAGAAGAATTAACGCAGAGGGGCTTTTCATTCTATACGCGTCAAAGCCGTTGAACAACTATAAGGATCGCGACGCCGTGGTGGTGACTTCACATATTGACTGTGAAAGAAATATTACCCGCTGCTTTTCACAAAGAGATCACGACGGAATGATGAAGGGCACATATGATAATGCCGTTACGAATGCCGTGATCACTTATCTGATGATGAAAGGTTCATTGCCGGACGATATATTGATCGCTTTTACCGGAGATGAGGAAGTCGATTCCCGCGGTGCTGCTCAGTTGGCAAATTTCCTGGAAAAAAGGGGAATAAATGTCCGACACATTTTCGTTTTGGACGTAACGGATATGGGTTGGAATGAAGCGGCCGACTTCACGATCGAAAATAACTTTTGGAACGGTGATTGCGGGCGAGCGATAGTCGAAGCGGCGCAAGCTTTGCCTTACAATTGGAGGTTTGTTCCCAGTGATTGTGATGACGTCCCGTACTTTGTTCCAAAGGAATTCGTTATAGATGAAGAAGCGGAGGCAGACGAATCCTGGGAGCTTGACGAGCTTGACATCAACTGCTGCAGCCTATGCATTCCTGTTAAAGGTGAGATGCACAGCAACCTCGGTGTTCTCATGCGAGAATCGTCACTATACAATTACGCAGACGCTGTAGAGAGGATTATAAAAAGCTGTTAGAACGGCAGCACTCTCGGCAGGAAGTTCCGCGACGGTTTCGACCGCGTCAATGACGCCTCCAAAGGCTTCAACCTCACTTCAGCTCTTTCGTGGATTTCCAAAGTAAATTCAAAAGAGGAATTTACTTTGGAAATCCGCTTTTTCATTTTTTGTTTTTGCTCACCGAAAAATCTTGCGTTCATATGAAATATGTGATATCATATTTGTGTATATACTGTAAAAAACAACGGAGAGGCGCGGAGGGCGACGCCCGCCGCCCGATATAATATGCTTAAAATAGTCCACACCGGCGACATACACCTCGACAGCCCGTTTTCCGGGCTGGACGAGCGGCGCGCCGCGATCCGCAAAGCGGAGCTGCGCGGCGTTTTTTCCTCGCTGATGACATACGTCCGCACGGAATCCGTCGACGTACTCCTCATAACCGGCGACTTTTTTGACCGCGGATTCGTGACGCGCGAAACGCTTTCCATCATCACGCGCGAGTTTTCGCGCGTGCCCGGCTGCCGCATTGTCATCAGCCCCGGCAATCACGACCCGTACACGCCCGACAGCGTCTACGCGCACGTGAAGTTCCCGCCGAATGTGTTTTTGTTCAGGGAGCCGACGATGACGCGCTTTGAGTTTCCCGAGATCAACTGCGACGTCTACGGCTACGCCTTCACGGGCGAGACGCTCACCGCCTCCCCCGTTTCAAAAACGGAGGAAAACGGCCGAATCCGCCTGCTCTGCGCGCACGCCGACCTTGACGCGCCCGCATCGACTTACGCGCCCGTCACCTCCGCGCAGATCGCGGAGGCCGGGTTTGATTACGCGGCGCTCGGCCACGTCCACAACCCGCCGGAGCTCTCGGAAAAAAACGGCTGCGTCTTCGGCTACTGCGGCTGCCTTGAGGGGCGCGGCTTTGACGAGACAGGCGTGAAGGGCGCGATCTCCGTCGAGATCGGTGACGACGGCAAAAAAACCGTCCGCCGCCTGCCGCTCTCAAAGCGTCGCTACGAGACGGACACCGTCTCGGTCACCGGCGCCGCCTCCCAGCTCGAGATACGCGAGCGAATCCGTGAGCGGATACGCGAGCGCAAATATACCGAAAACACGCTTCTGCGCGTGACGCTCAAGGGCGAGCTGCCGCCGACGCTCACCGTCTCACCCGACATCGTCGCGGACGGTATCGACGAGGTCTTCGCCCTCGAGGTGCGGGACGCAACGTCCCCCGCGCTCAACACCGACTACCTCGACACCGACCCGACCGTGCGCGGCGCGTTTTACCGCGAGCTGAAGCCGCGCCTCGCCGACCCGGACCCGGCCGTCCGCGCGACGGCGCTCCGCGCGCTGCGGTACGGGCTCACCGCCATGGCGGGCGAAAATATCGCCGACTGAAAACGAGAACGGCAGGTAACGGTATGTATATTGAAAAAATTACGATAAACAGCTTCGGGCGAATGCACGGGCGCGAGTTTTTGCTCTCTCCCGGGATAAATATCCTTGAGGGTGAAAACGAGTCCGGCAAAACGACGGTCGCGTCCTTTATCACGTTCGTGCTGTACGGAATGAAGTCCGGCCGCTCCCGCTATATCGGCTGGGGCGAATCGTCCGTTTCCGGCTCGCTCACGGTCGTGACGGGCGCGGGCCGCGTGCTCATAGAGCGCGCCGCCGTCCTCGCCGGGGCGAAGGACACAATACGCGAGACGGTCCGCATGACGGACGTTGAGACGGGGCTCGAGCTCAACCGAGGCAAATGCCCGGGGGAGGCGCTCTTCGGCGTGCCCGAGGACGTGTTTCTGAGCACGGCATTTGTGCGCCAGTGGAGCGGCGCCAAAATTGACGGAGAAAAAATGAGCGCTGCGGCGGAGAATTTGCTCTTCTCCGCGGACGAGGCCGTGAACACCGAGAAGGCCGCCGACAAAATAGACGTCATTCGCCGCCAGCTCCTGCATAAAAACGGCAAGGGCGGCGCGATATACGAAAAGGAACAGCAGCTCGCCGCCCTCTCCGGTCGGCTCGAAACCGCGATGCGCGCCTCCGGCGAGCTCATCAACGTCGAGGCGTCTATTGCGGAGCTGACGGCGAGGCGCGAGGACGCCGTCAAGCGGCGCGAGGCGGCGCGGCAGAAATCGAAAAATTACGAAACGCTTGAAAATCTGCGCCGCTTCGACAAGCTCTCCGGGCTGAAGGACGAGGTCGCCGCGCTCTACGGCGAAAAGGACGCGCTCCTGACCGGGACCGTGTCCGAGAGCGGACACTTCCCGGACGCCGCCTACATCGCCGAGCTGCACTCCGTCTCGGACGGAATGGCGGCGACGTCCGCCTCCATCGCCACAGTCTCCCGCCAGCTCGACGGGCTGCGCGACGAGGCTGCAAAATGCCCCGACCGCGAGCTCTACGACCGGCTTGTCGACGAGGAGGGCGCGGGCGACGAGGTCGTAAAGGCGGTCGAAAAGACGGCCTCAAAGAAATCCGTCTGCTCGCTCATAGCCGTGCTGACGCTCATCTTCGCCGCGGTCTCGGCGTTCCTTGCGTTTTATCTCCGCGACAGCGGGCCCGTATATATGATAGCGCTGTTCTCCGCCGCTGCCGTATTCAGCGTCGCCGCGCTCATCACGGCGATCGTCGCCGTGACCGCATCGTCAAAGCAGAGCCGCGAGCTGCGGCGCTTCGGCGCGAAAAGCGTCGGCGAGCTGCGCGTCCGCATACCGGATATAAAGGAAGACGCAAGGGAATACCGCCGCATCAGCGAGGACATCGCCGCCGCGGAAACGGAGCTGTACGTTCAGTATTCGGTCTATGACGACGAAGTCCGCGAGGCGCGCGAGCTCTTGTCCCAGCGCGGCATCGTCCCCGAGAGCGACGACACGCTCGGCGCCGAGCTCGCCGAGCTGCTCGACGGGTGCGAAGAGATATACGGCCGCGACTGCGCGATAACGGAAGAAATTGAAAGAAAGCGCGCCGAGATAAGCGAGCTCGAGCGGCAGCTCTCCGGCGTCAGCGAGGACGAGGTCAGGGGAGATGCGGAGTTTATCCGCGCCGAGGGGCAGCAGAACTATTCCGTCTCCGACCTGCGCCGCGAACGCGAATTCACCGAAAATGCCGTCTTGCGGCTGACGGAATCCATACACGATCTTGAGATACGCCGCGCACAGCTCGCGGCATCGTCCGAGGACCCCGCCGCGATCTCCGTCGCGATAGACGGGCTGAAAAAAGAGATCGCCCTCGACCGCGCAAAGCTCGACGCATGCGTGCTCGCCATAGACACGCTTGCCGCCGCCGGGCGCGGCGTCCGCGAGAGCGTCGCACCGAGGCTGCGCGAGACTGCGCGCACATACATGAGCCGCATCACCGGCGGCAAATATACGGAGCTCGGCGTCGACGCCGCATTCGGGCTCTCAATCTCCGCAGACGGCGCGTACCGCACCCTCGACTCCATGAGCGGCGGTACGACAGACGCCGCATATCTCTCGCTCCGGCTCTCGCTCGTGCGGCTCCTGTTCCGCCGCGAGCTGCCGACGCTCATCTTTGACGAATCGTTTTCACAGATGGACGACGCGCGCGCGCGCGCAATGCTCTCGCTGCTGCACGGCGAGGGCGAGCCGCAGTCTCTGATACTTTCCTGCCAGGGGCGCGAATCGCGCCTTCTGCCGGGCTGCCGCCGCATCGTGCTTTCCGCCGAATAAACCGAAAAAGGAGGGGACGTGGATTTGATAGCCGATCTCTGCCGGTATCTTTATAAAACGCTGAAGATGTCCGCGAAGAACGTCTTCTCCAACATCGGACAGTACGCGTGCTTTTTCGCCGCCGTCTTCATCATTCAGGTCTTCTTCTCGACGCTGACGGTCATCATCTACAACAACGACAACACCGAATGGGACCGCGTCCGCGACGAATACGACTACCACGTCGTCGTCTACGGGCTGAGCGAATCGCAGATGATGTACGTCGACAACGAATGGCGCAGCTTTTTCGGCAGAGACGACGTATACGAAGATATCCGCTCATACCGCCACTACGACGCATATGAGGGCGTCTCGACCTACGATATATACATAACGCTGAAAGGCTCGACGCGCGAGCTCGCGAACGAATCGTTCGACCGCTTCTACACGCACCTGACCGAGCTCGCCAGGAGCGGCAATTTGCACTACGAAAAGACACCGCTGTTAAACTTTGACCGCAATCTGTTCGCAAACAGAATGATATACATCATCGCGATGGCGGCGCTGACGGTGCTCTCGGTCTTTTTGCTCGTGATCCTCTACAATATCAGGATCAACCACTACAAATTCATCTACGGCATATACATGAGCTTCGGCGCCGACTTCAAAAAGCTGTTTGAGACGGCGTTTTTCGAGATGTTCGTCGTCGCCGCGATCACCTTTTTGCCGGCAACGGGCGTCTCCGTCCTCATCTCGTTCCTCGTTCTGCACGCGCACGGACTGCCGTTTTCCTGCCCCGTACCGATGCTCCTTTTGACTGCGGTCTACGGGCTCATCGTCCTGCTCGTTGAGGGTCTTCTGGATGTAGAGCTCGCTGTGGGCCTGGGCGGTGAG
>CANROT010000003.1 GCA_947632285.1 uncultured Clostridia bacterium | reverse complement strand
AGAAGTATCGCGAGATCGCCCGCGCGATGGGCGTTCCCGGCGTTGATTCCATGACGCAGGACGAATACCGCCGCGCCGCCGTCGACGCGGTCAAAAAGCTGTCCGAGGACGTCGGCATAGTCTGCTCGCTCAAGGGCGTCGTCGACCCTGCGGATATCCCCGCGCTCGCGCGCGACGCATATGCGGACGCCTGCCGCCCCGGCAACCCGCGCGAAACGAGCGAGGCCGAGATCGCCGAGCTCTACCGCTCGCTTATGTAAGACTAAAAGCATACCGCATCGGGGAGGGGACTGTCATCGTCCCCTCCCCTTTTTCAACGATCCGGACGCATACGAAAAAATGTTTGACAAAGCGGCGAATGTGTAGTACAATGAAAGACAGAAAGGCAGGTTTGTGTTATGAGTTTTTCTATCAGACTGACAGATGAAGAAAGAAGGCTTGCCGAGAGCTATGCAAAGATACATTCGATATCGCTCGGCGAGGCGTTCAAGAAAGCGCTATTTGAACGCATCGAAGACGAATTTGACCTTGTCGCGGCAGATGAGGCGTATGACGAATACGAAAAAAGCGGCAAAAAGAGCAGGCCCATCGAAGAGCTTTGGCGCGAAACGGGGCTGTGATGTACAGAGTTGAAACGACCGCGAGATTTGATCGGGAATTCAAAAAGCTCGACAGATACACGATGAAAATGATACAGTCATGGATCCAAAAAAATCTTGTAAACTGTGACGACCCGAGGGTGCACGGCAAAAGCCTCACCGGCGACAGGCACGGCCAATGGAGATACAGGATCGGAGACTACAGGCTGATCTGCCTCATCGACGACGGGAGGCTCGTTATCGTCGCGCTCGAAGTCGGCCACCGACGCGAAGTATACGAATGCTGAATGTCTGCCCGGAGCAAGCCGGGCGGGCATTCTTCTCTTTCATTATTTCACAATACCGAAAAAGGTGCTTATTTTATGAACGGATTTACGGAACCGAAGGAATTGCTGCCCGATTGGGGGCCGTATTCGAAAAAATATATGGGCGTCTCCCGTCCGGTGCCGGACGCGGAGGTGCCCGGCGTCCGCTTTGACCTCGTCGTCCACCCCGCCGAGGCAAACATGAACCAGCCCGTGCCGAACGTGACATACCCGTCGTCATGGCACATGTGGGACGCCGCCCCCGACCTCTCCTTTTTCTCATACCGCGTCGAGCTTGAATGGCGCGACCGCCTCTTTGCGGACGTTTCATTTATCAGACTGGACGGCGCCTCGACCCTTGTCCGCACCGAATTTGTGAACTCCACGGACCTCGCGCGCAACTGCGTTCTGAACTACTATCTTTCGCTCGAATATCCGCGCCGCCGCATCGTGGAGGCGCGCGGAGACGGCGAGTTTTCCATAAAAAAATTCACTGAATATGACTCGATGGCGTATTACACCCCGCGCCCGTGGGAGCACCTCATGCCGGACGGACTGCACAGGGGCGAATTTTTTGACGACGCCTTCACGGACGGGCGCGGCTTCGGCGAGCGGGCGCACATGCCCGAATATGTCCCGCGCACGCGCTTCGGTGAGGAGGCGGGCGACACCGTCACGCTGACGCTCGACGCAAAGGCATCATTCGACACGCTCACGCTGCGGTACAGGACGACCTCGGACCGCGACGCGCGCTTTCAGCTCATCTATAACGGCGCCGAATCGGAGCTTTTACTCCTCGCGTCCGCGGGACTCGCAACAGTCGCCGTCCCCGTCGCGCGCGCCGAGGGGAAAGTCTCGCTGACGCTCACGTCTTTGGGCGGAGGCGGCTCCGAGCTCGACTTCGCCGCGCTCTCGTGCGCGCCCGTGTCCGTCTCTGTACGCACGCCCGAATATTTCCCGGAGCTCACGGAAAAGGACGGCGGCTTTATGCTTAAATATAAGGGCGCGCCGCGCGCATTCGGATTTTATCCGCTCACGGAGCTGTACCGCGTCCGCGACATACCGACGGGCGCGCTTGAAGATGCGCTCCCCTCCCGGCTCTCGCAGGCGGACCCCTCCTTTGACCGCGTGCTCCGCTCGTTCACGCGCTCGTTTTCGGACAAGAGGTCGGACGACGGATTTTATAAGAATTTCATCGTTCACTCGATCTTTATCCCGCCCGCCTCGCGCCACATCGAATACGCCGTCATCTCCGACGGCGAGGTCCGCCCGATCCCGAAAAGCGAGGCAGAGAGAATATACGTATCGAAAAAGCGCGAAGTCCCCGCCCTCCGCCTTGTCGGCGGCGGTGAGCGGTACACGCTCGGCTGCCGCATACTGAGGGCCGCGCTGCTCACGAACATCGTCTATCCCGTGTACCGCCGCGGCGAATACGTAAAGCACCACACGCCAGGAAAGCGCTGGGACAGCTTTTATACGTGGGATTCGGGTTTCATCGGCCTCGGCCTGCTCGAGGTCGAGCCGCGCCTTTCCGAATACGTTCTCTCCCTCTACCTCTCCGAGGACGGGAACGACGACTTCGCCTTCCTGCTGCACGGCTCGCCCGTCCCGGTACAGGCATACCTCTACCTCGAGCTTTTGCAGCGCTCAGGCGACAAATCGGCACTATATGCATATTACCCGCGCCTCAGGCGGTATTACAGATATCTCGCCGGAAAGGACGAGGGCTCGGTCACCGACCCGTTTTTGAGCGGGCTTACGACGACGTTTTCGTATTTTTACAATTGCAGCGGCATGGACGACCTGCCGCCGCAGGTCGAGATGCACACCTCCGGCAAGGAATTTGACTGCGCCCCGGCGCTCACGACCTCGCACCTTATCCGCATGGCGAAAATTCTGCGCATGATCGCCGAGGAGGCGGGGTTTACCGACGACGCCGCCGAATACGGCGCCGACATCGCGCGCCGCTCCGAGGCGCTCCTCCGCTATGCGTGGGACGAGGAGAGCGGCTACTTCGGCTATGTCGTCCACGGCGAGCGCAAAGCCCCCGTCGGCGTATATAAGACCGCGGACGGCGAAAACCTTTCCCGCGGCATGGACGGCGTCTATCCGCTCGTCGCCGGGGTCTGCGACGAGCGGCGCGAGGATATCCTGCTCCGCCACATTTTCTCCGAGCGCGAAATGTTCTCCCCGGTCGGGATCAGCGCCGTCGACATGTCGGCGTCGTATTACCGCGACGACGGCTACTGGAACGGCAACGTCTGGTTCTCGCACCAGTGGTTTTTGTGGAAAACGATGCTCGACCTCGGCCGCGGCGACCTCGCGTACAGAATAGCATCGTGCGCGCTGGACGCGTGGGCCCGCGAGGTCGACCACTCATACTATACGTTCGAAATGCTCAATATCAAAACGGGGCGCGGCGGCTGGTTCCACCATTTCGGCGGGCTGTCCTCCCCCGTTCTCATCTGGGCGTGCGCATATTACACGCCCGGGACCGTCTCGTGCGGGTTCGACCTGTGGCTCGGCTCGCAGAATTATGACGCGCAGTCGGATTCGGTCACGCTGACCGTCACAAATCACGGCGGCCGCCCCGGCGCCGTCGTCGTGTCGCTCGCCTCCCCCGCCGGAGCCTCGGCAGAGCTTGACGGTGCCCCCGTCCCGCTCACGGTCCGCACGGACGGCGCGGTCGAATTTACCGTTCCCGCCGGAGTGAAAAACGGCCGAGTCACCGTTTCGGGAGGCAAAAAATGAGGCTTGACAAATTTGTTTCGTCCTCCGCGAACCTCACCCGGCGGGACGCCGCACGCGCCATCGCGAAGGGACGCGTCACCGTCGGCGGGGACACCGTCCGGGACGGCGCGCTCAAGGTCGCGGAAGACGCAGAGGTCGCCCTCGACGGAGTAACGCTCACGTTTTCGCGGTACATTTATTTGATGATGAACAAGCCCTCGGGATATATCACCGCGACCGAGGACGCGCGCCCCGGCGAGCGCGTCGTCTCCGAGCTTTTGCCGCCGGAGACGGCGCGCCGCGTCTTCCCCGTCGGCCGCCTCGACCGTGACACGACGGGGCTTTTGCTCTTCACCGACGACGGCGCGTCCGCGCACCGCGCCATCTCGCCAAAACATCACGTTGAAAAGACGTACCGTTTCACGTGCACGCCCCCGCTGACGGAGGAGATGAGGGGCGCGCTTGCGGTGGGCGTCGACATCGGCGAGCGGGACGGAAAAGGCGAGGCCGTCCTCACGGCTCCGGCGGTGATCGACGGGGACACGATCACGATCACGGAGGGAAAATTCCATCAGATCAAGCGAATGTTTCACGCGGTCGGCAGCGAAATAACATCACTATGCCGCGTCCGCTTCGCAGGTATCGAGCTTGACACGACGCTCGCCCCGGGCGAGTGGCGTTACCTCACGCCCGAGGAAATAAACCTCTTCACCGGAGGCGGCAATGCTTGACGCCGTCCTCCGCTATATTTCCGAGCGCCTCCCGCTCGGTGAGCCGCTGTCTGCGTCGCGCGTGACGGGCGGGCTCATGCACAAAATGTATCGGCTCGAAACGACGCGCGGGACCTTCGCGCTCAAGCTGCTTTCGCCCGAGGTGATGTCTCGCCCGGACGCAGCATCAAACTTTGACCGCGCGGAATCGCTCGAGGTCGCGCTCGCCGACGCCGGGGTCCCGGTGTCATGCGCGCTTACCTTTGACGGGCGCAAACGGCTCGACGCCGGAGGGCAGTTTTTCTACATATTTGACTGGATAGACGGTATGGCGGTCGGGTGGGACGCGCTGACCGCGAGCCACGCCTCTGCCGCGGGCAGCCTTCTCGGCCGCATACACGGTATTGAGCGCCGGGGCGGCGTACCTGCCGTTAACTGCGTGAGCGTCAATTGGGACATGCTCGCGGCGCGTGCCAGAGCATGCACGCCAAAGCTCGCGGAGGCGATAGCGCAAAACGCAGAGTTGCTCTATTCCGCGGAGGGCGAATATAACGCCTCGGTCCGCCGCCTGCCGCGCGTCCTGACGATAACCGACGGCGATATGGACGCGAAAAACGTGATGTGGACGCCGTCCGGCCCCGTCATCATCGACCTCGAATGCCTCAGGTACGGCAGCCCGTTTTACGACGCATGGGTGCTCGCGCTCTCATGGGCGGGCGGAGACGTGTGTGAGTTTGACGGCGAGCGCTTTCGCGCGTTTCTCGACGCATATGAGCGCGCGTGCGGCCTTCACCCGGACGCGGAATCGTGTTTCGGCCTCGGTTTCTCGTGGCTCGAATGGCTTGAATACAATGTCCGCCGCGCCTGCGGCGAAATGTCGGACCCGGAGGAGGCGGCGCTCGGTCTGCGCGAGAGCATGGCGACAGTCGAAAGGATCCGGTTTTACAGCGAGAACCGCTATGCGATCCTGCGCGCGGCGGGACGCTGACGGTCGAAAAAAACTTATCGGAGGGAAACATGGACGTCGGGATCATAGTCTGCGGGCTTAACGGCGCCGGAAAAAGCACGCTCGGTAAAATGCTCGCGGAGAAGCTCGGGTTTTATTTTATAGATATCGAAGACTTGTATTTTCCGAAGAAGAACCCCAACTATCTCTACGCCGACCCACGCACAGAAGTTGAGGTCGGCGAGCTGCTTTTTCGTGAGGTAAACCGGCGCCGAAATTTTGTCCTCGCCGCCGGGAGCTGCGAGCACTGGCCGGAGATATGCCATTATTTCCGTTACGCGGTCCTGATCGAAGTCCCGAAGGAAATACGCTTTCGGCGTGTGAGGAGCCGGTCGCACGCCAAATTCGGCGAGAGAATGATGCCGGGCGGGGACTTATACGAGAGGGAGGAAGCGTTCTTCCGGCATATCGAATCAAAAGACGAGTCCGCCGCCGGGAAATATGCAATGTCGCTCGGCTGCCCCGTACTGCGCGTTGACGGGACAAGACCCGTTCCCGAAAACGTCGCCCTCATAACGACACTTATAGAGGTGCCGTAAAATTCTTCGCTATACAAACACCGTAAAGACCCCTCTTTACGCCGCGCCGATTTTGTGGTACAATGTATCTGTTAAATCATACCATACCGAAAAGTTTTGAAGGGGGCGCGGGGGTGACTTTTTCAAAAGTCACCCCCGCCTGTAACCAATGGATATCCTAAAAACACTGTCCGAAGAACTGAAAATCCCGCAAAAGCAAATCGATGCTGCGGTCGGCCTCATTGACGAGGGCAACACGATCCCGTTCATCGCCCGCTACCGCAAAGAGGTGACGGGCGGGCTCGACGACACGCAGCTCCGCGACCTTGAAACGCGGCTGCAATATCTGCGCTCGCTCGACGCGCGCCGCGCCGAGGTCCGCGACCTGATAGCCGCGCAGGACAAGCTGACGCCCGAGATCGAGGCGGCGCTCGAAAAAGCGACCATACTCGCCGAGATCGAGGACATATACCGCCCATACCGTCCGAAGCGCAAGACGCGCGCCTCGGTCGCGAGGGAGCGCGGGCTTGCGCCACTCGCGGAGGCACTGTGCGAGCAGCGCCCCGCCTATGACCCGCCGATACCGGAGCTCGCCGCCTCGTTCATAAACGAAGAGCTCGGCGTCGCGACGGCGGAGGACGCGCTCGCAGGCGCCGCCGACATAATCGCCGAGAACGTCTCCGACAACGCCGACTACAGAAAGCAACTGCGCGAGCTGACGCGCGAGGACGGCGTCATAGAGACCGCGAAGGCGGGGGGCGACGACACCGTTTACTCCATGTACTATGAATTCTCGGAGAACGTCGCGAAGATCGCGCCGCACCGCGTCCTCGCCATCAACCGCGGCGAGAAGGAGGGGGCGCTCAAGGTCACCCTCACGCTTGACCCCGAGCGCGCGCTCTCGTACCTGTACTCAAAAGAGCTGAAAAAGGGAGACTCGCCCGCGAAGGAATACGTCCGCGCCGCGGTCGAGGACAGCTACACGCGCCTCATCGCCCCCTCCGTCGAGCGCGAGATCAGAAACGAGCTCACGGACGCGGCTCAGGAGGGCGCGATCAAGGTCTTTGCCGAGAACCTTCGCCACCTGCTCCTTCAGGCGCCGATCAAGGGCAAAACGGTCATGGGCCTCGACCCCGGCTACCGCACGGGCTGCAAGCTCGCCGTCGTCGACAAGACCGGACGCGTCATCGACACCGCCGTCATCTACCCGACAAAGCCCCACGAGCGCATCGAGGAGGCAAAGAAAAAGGTCAAATCCTTCATTAAAAAATATCACGTCGACGCCGTCGCCATCGGAAACGGCACCGCCTCCCGCGAAAGCGAGCGCTTTATCGCGGACACGCTGCACGAGATGCCGGACTGCGACTGCAAATACGTCATCGTCTCCGAGGCGGGCGCGTCCGTTTATTCCGCGTCAAAGCTCGCGGCGGAGGAGTTCCCGGACTTCGACGTGACGCAGCGCTCCGCCGTTTCGATCGCGCGGCGGCTCCAGGACCCGCTCGCCGAGCTCGTCAAGATCGAGCCGCGCTCCATCGGCGTCGGCCAGTACCAGCACGACATGAAGCCCGCCCGCCTCGACGAGGCGCTCGGCGGCGTCGTCGAGGCGTCCGTCAACGCCGTCGGCGTCGATATAAATACGGCGTCCCACTCGCTGCTCTCCTATGTCGCCGGGATCAACGCGACGCTCGCGAAGAACATCGTCAAGTACCGCGAGGAAAACGGCGAATTCCCGTCGCGCGCCGCCGTCATGGCGGTCCCGCGCATGGGCGAAAAGGCGTACCAACAGTGCGCCGGGTTCCTCCGCGTCCCGGGCGGGGAGGAAATACTCGACAACACCGGCGTCCACCCCGAATCCTACGAGGCGGCAAAAAAGCTGCTCCGCAAATACAAGTACTCGGCGGACGACGTGCGCGACGGCGGCACAACGCTTTTGCGCTTCAAGATCCACCGCGACGGGGAGGAGGCCGTCTGCCGCGAGCTCGGCATCGGGCTGCCGACGCTCACCGACATCGTCTCCGAGCTCGAAAAGCCCGGCCGCGACGTCCGCGATTCGTTCCCCGCGCCTGTTCTGCGCGAGGACGTCCTCGACATCTCCGACCTCACGGACGGCATGCAGCTCACCGGCACGGTCAGAAACGTCACCGACTTCGGCGCGTTCGTCGACATCGGCGTCCATCAGGACGGCCTGCTCCACGTGTCCGAAATATCGGACAAATTTGTCCGCCACCCGTCCGAGGTGCTCGCCGTCGGCGATATAATAAATGTTAAGATCAAATCCGTCGACCGGGTGAAGGGCCGCATTTCGCTCACGGCAAAAGGGCTCGGCAACCCCGACAGGCGTGAAAAGTGACGCGGACGTTTTTAATCTATTAAAACGAAATGGAAGCTTCTGTCCGAAAATCCGCGATTGTTTTTCCCGAGTTATGCAACATATACAAATGCCAATTGTGATTTTTGGAGAAAAAAGCTCTTTTCACAGGCGCAGGTTTTTGATAAAATATATAAAAACAAAAGTATGGGTATGTATCGGCTCGCGTTTTGCCGTCATATCCGAATCTAAGGAGGAACCATTCAAGAATGGCAAGCTTATCCCTGAAACATATTTATAAGAAGTATCCCGGCGGCGTCACGGCTGTGTCCGACTTCTGCCTTGAGATCAAAGACAAGGAGTTCCTCGTCCTCGTCGGCCCTTCCGGATGCGGAAAGTCGACGACTCTGCGTATGATCGCAGGTCTTGAGGAGATCTCCGAAGGCGAGCTCTTCATCGGCGATAAGCTCGTCAACGACGTGGCTCCGAAGGACCGCGACATCGCGATGGTGTTCCAGAACTACGCTCTGTACCCGCACATGTCCGTGTTCGACAACATGGCATTCGGTCTTAAGCTCCGCAAGACACCGAAGGAAGAGATCAAGCGCCGCGTCGAAGAGGCTGCCCGCATTCTCGACATCACGCACCTGCTCGACAGAAAGCCGAAGGCTCTGTCCGGCGGTCAGAAGCAGCGTGTCGCTCTCGGCCGTGCTATCGTCCGTAACCCGCGCGTCTTCCTTCTTGACGAGCCGCTCTCAAACCTCGACGCTAAGCTGCGCGCGACGATGAGAACCGAGCTTACAAAGATACATCAGAGAGTCGGCACGACGTTCATTTACGTCACGCACGACCAGACAGAGGCTATGACGATGGCTACGCGCATCGTCGTTATGAAGGACGGTCTTATCCAGCAGGTCGACACTCCTCAGAACCTCTACGACAAACCGTGCAACCTCTTTGTCGCGGGCTTCATAGGCACGCCTCAGATGAACTTCGTCAACTGCACGCTCAAGCGCCAGGGCGAGGATACATATCTCGTATACGGCGAGGGCGAGACCAAGAGCAAGATCAAGCTGCCCGCCGAAAAGGGCAACGCTCCCGAGCTCAAGGACTACATCGGCGAAGAAGTCATCGCCGGTATCCGTCCCGAGGCTATTCACGACGATCCCGCATACCTCACACAATTCCCGGACTGCGTCATCAACTGTGACGTTGAGGTCACGGAGCTTATGGGCGCCGAGATCTACCTCTACATCGTTTCCGAGGAGCAGAACCTCATCGCCCGCGTCGCTCCGACGTCCACGGCACGCGCCGGCGACAACATCAAGGTCGCCATCGATCCTACGAGGATCCACATCTTCGATAAGGACACCGAGCGCTGCATCGTTCACTGATAATACACTCGCTGATTTTCGGGGGACTTCGCATGAAGTCCCCCGAATCGGTTTTGAGACTTTTTGTAATTTAGGAGGATCACTGACTTGATCTGCAAAAAATGCGGTTTTGACTGCAAAGACGGTATGGTATTCTGCCCGAACTGCGGCACGGAGCTGAAAAACGAACCCGAAGACGCCGTCGAACCCACTCCCGCAGAAGACCCGGACCGCACGGAGCTCATTACCGAAAACGCCCCGCCTCAGCCGCAATATTCCGATCCGCAGCAGCCACGGCAGCAATATCCGGATCCGCAGTCCCGGCAGCAATATGTAAATCCGCAGCAGCCGTATGCGCCGATGTACGGGCAGCCCGCGTATCCATACGGACAGGCCCCGCAGGCCGGGTACGCACCTTACAGCTCCGGAGCATATGCAGCGCCCAATGCCGGGAGCGCCGTACACCGCGCGCTCAAGGAGGTCGGCGCCTCGCCCGTCGTGCTCATCGCCGCGATATTACTGGCTGCCGCCGTCCTGCTCGGCATCGTCAGTCAGGTCGCGCGTTCTGTCAACATAAATAATGCGCTCGGGGATATATACGGCGGCTTCGGCGGCCTCGATAACTTCGGTGATTTTGATGAATTTGAAGATTTCATCGACGATTTCAACGACCTTGGGCTTATGTTCTCCGCAGACCCCTCCGTGTCGGCTGCGTCCGCGATTTTTTCCGCGATACCGAATATAATCATCGTGATCGGGGTATTCGTCGTCTTTGCCTCGGCAAAGAGCAGAACGAGCCCCACTCTCGGCACCGGCGGGCTGACGCTCATAAACGTCATCAACGGCATAACCCTCGGCGCGATCTGCTTTATCGTGTTCCTGATCCTTATTGTGTTCGGCGCCGCGGCGGTATCGCTCTCGGCCGCCGGTGACGTCGAGTATTTGGCCGTGGGAATGGCGATCATCTTTATCGTTCTCGCGCTTATCGTCGGCGTTGTTCTCTCGTATTACATATGCCTGGTGCGCGCCGTCGGCGCCGTTAAGAAGACGGCGCGCACGGGCGTACCGGAGGTCAGAGGCTCCGTCATGTACGTCGCCGTCCTCGATTTCATTATTGGCGCCTTCACGGTGTTCGGCTCGTTTTCCCTTATTGCAAACGCGATAGCCGGGAATGCCGTGAGCTTGATCGGCGCTTTGGCGGACATCTGTTCCGGTACGGCGATCATCATGTTCGGCGTCGCCCTCGTCAGCTACCGCAGCCGAATGAAGTCCGTGGCAGCCGCAGCGCCCGCCGCCGCATACGGTCAGCCGCCGCTCACCGTCTGCCCCCGTTGCGGCGCGCAGTATCCGGCAAGCCTCCCGGCCTGCCCCCGCTGCGGCATGCCGAAAAACATGTACCGGTAAATATTTATCCGGATGAGAGCGGGACTCGTAAAACAGTATAGACCGTCTTTTGAAAAACGGCACAGCTTTCGGGCTGTGCCGTTTTTCGGCTTTGTAAAAGCGGGGAATCACTCTCGCCCCCGCAGACTTATCCGGGATATTATTTTAAATGAGAAAGGTCAAAAATGTGCTGTGACTTGTGAGGACAGCCGCCGTTTTTTGAAAAGTGCTCGAAAAAAACAGATTTCTTTATAAAATCTTCAAAAAGAACTGCTATCATTTTCTCATTATAAGAAAGGAAGAAAAATGAGGACTGAAAAATATGGACCTGATCAAAAAAATAACGGCATCGCTTCTGGCAGACATTATTGTAGTTTTTTCGTTTACGGGCTGCTCTTTACAGCGCATGATCGAGGAATACTCCGCTAATAAAGAACAGTGTTATCTGAACACGGAAAATGTAACACAATTTTCCTATATGGGAGCCGCCTATACTATTTTAGATGACACCGTCTCTAACGGCGGGCTTGGAGAATGGGTCGGATATATTCGCCGACTTGCGGCAGTAGACGAAACAGGGAAAATACTGTTTCAGGACAGTATGGAAACCGCTGCATTTCAGCCCCCGACAGATCTTGCGGGGTGCGCCCAAAAGGCCGCATATATCATACCGTTCTTAAACGTGTATGCCGCGCCCAACACGGACGATTATCTGATCGTAGATGTAAACGGAGGATATCACAAAGCCGTCAGGAGCGAAAAAGTTAAAGACACCGATCCCGTCTTTGACTTTAAGAGCGCGCCGTCTATGATCGGAAAATTTGAAATCGATCCCGAAAACGCAACACGGCTTATCTGCGGCGGGGCGGTTTATCAGGTAACGTCAGAGCCCGTACCGGCCGATAAATTGGGAAGTTATATCGATATCATCGCAAAAAGCGTTACATTTGACACGGAAACGAAACGCCCCCTCTCTAAAATCGATCTGAATAAACTCGACCTGACAGGGGAGGCCGCCGGGCAGGGACGCGAGATGTGGTTTTACACGGCTGTTTATGAAATTTACGGCACAGATAAAAAGGAGGCGGTCGCGGTAAAAATAAATAACTGCTGCTATATCGCAAAGCGGCAATGACAGCTTTCCCGCGCGCTCGGATCATGCTATAATAAAGAAACGGCAAATGGAGGCGATATTATGGCTGATATCCTTGTGGTCGATGACGAACGGTCTATTTTAGAGCTTGTGAAAAACGGATTGCAAAAAGACGGGCACACCGTTACTGCGTATACGTCTGCGGCAAATGTCCCGATAGATATGCTGAACCGATTTGACCTGATCATACTTGATATAATGATGCCGGACATCGACGGATTTTCTTATTGCAGCAAGATTCGTTCACTCACTGACTGCCCCATTCTGTTTCTGACAGCTAAAACAGCGGAAAACGATATCACATTCGGGCTTGGCTCGGGCGCGGACGATTATCTGACGAAGCCGTTCCGAATTGCAGAGCTGCGGGCAAGGGTCGGCGCGCACCTGCGCCGCGAGCGTCGTGAACGGCACGCCGCCCTTACCTTTGACCGAATAAAAATCGATCTGTCCGCAAGAGAACTGTACGTAGATAATACGCCTGTTCCGCTTACAAAAAGCGAATATTTGATCTGTGAATTTCTTGCAAGGAACAAGGGGCAGGTGTTTTCAAAGGAACAGATCTATGAGGCGGTCTTCAGCCTTGACGGCAGGGGCGATGATTCCACGATCTCCACCCATGTCAAAAACATTCGGGCTAAACTGAGCGGCTCGGATATTCAGCCGATATCTACAGTTTGGGGGATAGGGTACAAATGGGAGTAAATAAACCGGCATCTCTGAAAGCGCTGTTTTGGAAATTTTTGTGTATGCTGTTGATCGGATTGACATGTTCGGTCGTCATTCCTTTCGGTCTTGTTATAGTCGGAACGGGTGCGGGATTTATTACTTATGCCGATTACTCGGAGCAGAGCACAAAAAGTCTTGTTCCTGTCATTGCCGCGGCGCCGGAGCTTGGGGACGTGCAGCTGCCTATGGGATGCAAATATTTACTTTTGGATAAGAGTTATCATGTGATCGACACGACGCTTGAGGGTGGCGATTTGGACCGGGCCATGGAATATGCCGCGACCGGAAGGATAAACCGGAACCTCAACCGGCAGTATTTGCTTGTTACTCGTGAAAATGAATACGTTGTGCTGCAATATTACATCGGCTCACAGTTCATAAACGAGTGGCTTTATGATCATTTTCCCTCTCCGGAAATTTTGCTCTATATCCTTATGGGGATAAACTGTATCACGGTCTGCACTTTATTGACGGCAAAATTTGCAAAAAACATGCGGGCACAGCTATCCCCGCTTTTTGATGCAACGGAACAGATCGCGGGGGAAAATCTTGATTTTGAAGTGGGGCACTCAAAGATCAGAGAGTTTGAAGATGTGCTGCGCTCTTTCTCTTCTATGAAAGACAGTTTAAAAACTTCTTTGGAAAAACAATGGAGCGCTGAGCAAATGCAAAGGGAGCAGATCGCGGCGCTTGCGCACGATTTGAAAACGCCCTTGACCGTCGTCCGGGGAAATATCGACCTCTTAAGCGAAACGGTGCTTGACGGTGAACAGCGGCTATATGCGGGATATATTACGGAAAGCGCCGAGCAGATCGGCACATATATCAAGGCGCTGATCGATATATCAGGAACAGCGGCCGGGTACCGGATCGATTTGGAGGAGGTCGACGTTGCCGATTATATGGAGCAGATCGAGACGCAGGCAAGTTCCCTTTGTCTTACAAGAGAAATATATCTGCGCATGGAGAAAGGAGCTGATCTCGGCACATTCAAAGCGGATAAACTATTGCTGGGGCGAGCAATTATGAACGCCGTAGACAATGCGTCGGATCATTCCCCCAAAAAAGGAACGGTTTATATGGACGTGCAAAGGCGGGACGACTTTCTTTTGATCTCCGTAACAGACGAGGGGCGAGGTTTTACGCAGGAAGAGCTGCACCGTGCGCGGGAACAATTCTTTATGGGAAATAAAAGCCGAACCTCCGATATGCACTTCGGCATGGGGCTGTATATTGCGGACAGCATTATTAAACAGCACAAAGGACAGCTCATATTGAAAAATTCCGATGCGACCGGGGGCGCACAGGTCATTATAAAAATTCAGTGCTGACTCATATTTGATCTGGCGGGCGGTGCTGCGGCACCGCCCATTATTTTTAAGCCGTGTTAAAAATATTTTATGCCTTTCCCGCCGCATTCCCGGGCGCGGGAAATCTTTTTATAGTCGCAAAACTGCCCTTGAAAAAGTCACTCGCTTGTGCTATTATGTAGCCGTAAAAATATGGAGTCGACCCGAGAGGGAGAAAATATATGAACATCATCATCGTAGGCGGAGGAAAGGTCGGCATTTCTATCGCCGAGCGCCTCTCATACGAGGACCACAATATAACGCTCATCGACACGGACACCGACGTGCTCACCGAGGCGCAGGAAACGCTCGACGTCCTCACCATCGAGGGCAACGGCGCTGCCATTGACACGCTGCGCCGCGCGGACGCCGGAAAGGGCGACGTCCTGATCGCCATGACCGACGCGGACGAGAAAAACCTGCTCTGCTGCCTCTCCGCGAAAAAGCTCGGCTGCCGCCACACGATGGCGCGCGTCCGCGACCCGCAGTATTCGCGCCACATTCAGTTTCTGCGCGACGATCTCGGGCTCGCGATGGCCGTCAACCCCGAGCACATGGCGGCAAACGAGATCTACAGGATAATACAGTTACCGTCGTTTTTAAAGCGCGACTCGTTTGACAAGGGGCGCGTCGAGCTTGTCGAAATGAAGATAGCCGAGGGCAGCCCGCTCGACGGCAAAAAGCTCTACGAGGCGTCCGGGATCCTCGGCCTGCGCGTCCTTATCTGCGCCGTCGAGCGCGACGACACGGTCACTATCCCGAACGGCAGCTTCACGCTGCGCGCCGGAGACAGGATAACGGTGACCGCGGCGCGCATCGACCTCGCCGTCCTTGTAAAATCTCTCGGCCTTATGCGGCAGAAGATACGCGGCGTCCTCATCATCGGCTGCGGCAGAATCGCGGAATATCTGACAGATGAGCTTCTGCGCTCCGGCGTCAGCGTCAAGGTGATAGAAAAGGATCGCGCGCGCGCGGAAGAATTCCAGCTCCGATTCCCGAGAGCACTCGTCATAAACGGAAACGCCTCCCAGCGCGGCTTTCTCGAATCCGAGGGCGTCGATAACTTTGACGCGGTCATAACGCTGACGGGCGTTGACGAGGAAAACCTCATCATTTCAATGTATTGCAGCCACATGGGCATAAAGAAAACGGTCACGAAGATCGACCGCAACGAGTATCTGCGCCTGTTCTCCGATCGGGACGTCGGCTCCGTCGTCTGCCCGAAGGAACTGACGGCGAACGAGATCATTCGCTATATCCGCGCGATATCGAACAGCGGCGAGGACTCGATCCGCGCGCTCCACCGCCTCGTCGACGGAAAGGCGGAGGCGCTCGAATTCCTCGTCACGGACGCGACGCCGCACATCGACATTCCGCTCTCCAGGCTCCGCTTCAAGCAAAATGTTCTCATCGCCTGCATCACGCGGTCGAATCAGGTCATAATTCCGAACGGCAACGACACGCTCCACCCGGGCGACACCGTCATCGTCGTCACGACGGCGGACCGCACCGTCGGGGACCTGCGCGACATCTTTGAACGCGACGCCGTCAGGAACTAAGGGGGGCGTGCCTTGAATTACAAGATCGTCTCAAACTATCTTGGGCGGATCCTGCTGCTCGAATCGGCGACGATGCTGCCGTCGCTCATAATGGCGATATTCGCGGACGGGCTGACGTCCGCCGTCGCGTTCGCCGTCTCGATCGCCGTGGCGGCAGGCGCCGGGCTCTTGCTGATATTCTGCTTTAAGCCGAAGAACCGGAACATTTTCTCGCGCGAGGGCTGCGTCATCGTTGCGCTCTCGTGGGTCGCGATCTCGCTTTTCGGCGCGCTCCCGATGACGCTGTCGGGCGCGATACCGTCGTTCATAGACGCGGTGTTCGAAACGGTTTCCGGCTTTACGACGACGGGCGCGACGATACTCACCGACATCGAGTCGCTGCCGATGAGCGTCTTATACTGGCGCTCGTTCACTCACTGGCTCGGCGGCATGGGCGTGCTCATCTTCCTGCTCGCGCTCGGACCGGACGGGCGCGGGAACGGCATGTCGTTCCAGATAATGCGCGCCGAGAGCCCGACGCCGACGGCGGGGAAGCTCGCGCCCAAGCTCCACCTGACCGCGCGCATACTTTATTCGATCTACCTCGGGCTGACGGTTTTGCAGATCATTATCCTTATCTGCGGCGGAATGCCCGTCTTTGACGCGGTGACCGCGTCGTTCAGCACGGCGGGAACGGGCGGATTTTCCATCAAAAACGACAGCTTCGCCTCTTATAGCCCGTTCTGCCAGACGACGCTCGCCGTCTTCATGCTGCTGTTCGGCGTCAACTTCAACATATATTTCCTCATTCTCATAGGCGAGTTCCGCCGCGTCTTCAAAAACAGCGAGCTGCGCGCGTATCTCGCGATAGTCGGCGTCTCCGTCGCCGCCGTGACCGTCAACGTGCTGAAATTTTTTGACTCCGCAAAGGTCGCGTTTCATCACGCATTCTTCCAGGTCGTCTCGATAATCACAACGACCGGCGGCACAACGCTCGATTACGAGCCGTGGCCCGAATTTTCGCACGTGGTGCTGCTCATTCTGATGGTCGTCGGCGCCTGCGCCGGCTCGACCGGCGGCGGCGTCAAGGTCACGCGCCTCGTCATAATGTGGAAGGCGTTCCGCAACGAGATCAAAAAGCTCCTGCACCCGCACGCGGTCCCGACTATCGAGATGGACGGCGAGGTCGTCGAGCGCAGCACGCTCGCGCGCTGCGGCGTGTTCTTCTTCGTCTACATGATCCTCGTCTCGCTCTCGACGCTGCTGCTCTCGATCGAGGGCTGCGACTTAGAGACGAACCTGAGCGCCGTGCTCGCGTGCATAAACAATGTCGGGCCCGGCTTCGGCCTCGTCGGCCCGGCGATGGCGTATACGTGCTATTCGCCCGTCGGAAAGCTCCTGCTCGCGTTCGATATGCTGCTCGGAAGGCTCGGCATCTTCCCGGTGCTCCTGCTCTTCGTCCCGTCCACGTGGAACGGAAGGAAATAAAAATACGGTGCCGTGCTCGCGGGGAGATTTTTCTCCCCGCGAGCTTTTTTGCCGCAAAAAAATTCTTCGCCAAGTATTGACAAGCGGGCGCGCTTGTGATATCATTATGATATCACAAGAATATGAGAGGTAATAATCATGAATGAGATCGTTCTTTCAAACAAAAAGCACGGCATGGCAACGCTCATCGTCTGCATCGTGATCACGCTCGCCGCCATCGCCGGGGTCATTTTCGGCGGCATCGGACTTGACGCGGCGGAGGAGAGCGGCACTACGGACGCCGCCTCGACCGCGCTTCTCGTCGTCTCGCTGCTCGTTTTTTCTTTCGCATGGATCCCGCTCTGCGGGCTGCGCATTCTCGCCCCGAATGAGGCGCTCGTGCTGACGCTGTTCGGCAAATATATCGGCACGCTCAAGGGCAACGGCTTTTACGCCATCAATCCGTTCTGCGTCTCCGTCAACCCGGCGGCAAAGACAAAGCTGAACCAGTCCGGCGACGTTTCGTCCATCGCGACCGTCGTAACAACGAACGGCACCTCCTCAACGCAGGCGGAGCCCGTCTCGAAAAAGCTGTCGCTCAAGATCATGACGCTGAACAACAGCCGCCAGAAGATCAACGACTGCCTCGGCAACCCAATCGAGATCGGAATCGCCGTGACGTGGCGCATCGTTGACACCGCGAAGGCGGTCTTCAACGTCGACAACTACAAGGAATTCCTTTCCCTCCAGTGCGACAGCGCGCTGCGCAACATCGTCCGCCTCTACCCCTATGACGTCGCGCCGAACGTGGACACGACCGGCGACGGCATCGCGGACGACGGCAGCCTGCGCGGCTCCTCCGAGCTCGTCGCCTCCCGCATACGCGACGAGATACAGGCGCGCGTCGACGAGGCGGGGATCGAGATAATCGAGGCGCGCATCACATATCTCGCATACGCGACCGAGATCGCCGCCGTTATGCTCCAGCGCCAGCAGGCGTCCGCCATCATTGACGCACGCAAGATGATCGTCGACGGCGCCGTCGGCATGGTCGAAATGGCGCTCGAACGCCTCGACGAAAAGGGGACCGTGACGCTCGACGAGGAGCGCAAGGCCGCGATGGTCTCGAACCTGCTCGTCGTCCTCTGCGGGAACCACGACGCACAGCCCGTCGTGAATTCCGGCAGCCTGTATTGACATGGCGGACAACGAGAAAAAACAGGTCCCGCTGCGTCTGTCACCGAAGCTCTATGCCGCTATCGCCGCGTGGGCGGAGGACGATTTCCGCTCCGTCAACGGGCAGATCGAATACCTTTTGACCGAGTGCGTCCGCCAGCGCAAGAAGAACGGCAAATACGTCTCCGACGAGCTCGACGTCCCGCCGGAGCTCGACATCGAATAGCTGTATGCGGGAAGGGAGACTCCGTCATCCGGGGCCTCCCCCGACCCGCTCGTGCGGGTAATTTGACATTTTGAAACGGACCTTAACGCTATGAAAACCGAAAACCGGATAATTTTTGTCTGCCACGGGAATATATGCCGCTCTCCGATGGCGGAATTCGTGCTCAAGGACATGGTGAAAAAGCGCGGCGGCGAATTTCACATCGAATCCGCGGCGACGAGCACCGAGGAGATTGGGAACGACATCCACTACGGCACAAAATCAAAGCTGCGCCGCGAGGGCATCCCGTTTGAGCGCAGGGCGGCGCGGCAGCTCACACGGCGGGATTACGACGACTTCGACCTCATCATAGGCATGGACAGGTACAATATTTCGAACATCCTCCGCATAACCGGCGGCGACCCGGACGGCAAAGTTAAAAAGCTGCTCGACTTTACGGAGAGGCGGGGCGAGGACATCGACGACCCGTGGTACACCGGCGACTTTGACACCGCGTACCGCGATATATCCGAGGGCTGCCGCGGACTTCTGGACAGCATCTGCGGGAGGTGAGGACGGATATGCCTGCTGCCATATTTGCTTTTTTCACCGTGCTGTTCGTTATACTCGGCGTCGTTTTCCGCACCGGAAAGGGCGGCTTTCTCATCGCCGGATATAACACCGCGCCGCTGTACCGAAAGAAACAATATGACGAAAAAAAGCTCTTTAAATACATGAGCATAATTATGTTTCTGTGCGCGGCGTGCTCTCTTTTCGCCGTCGCTGCGTTTCTGTTTCATAAGATGATGCTTTTGTGGCTCAGCGTCGGACTCATCGTCCTCGTGTGCGTCGGCGGGGTCATCTTTATGAATACGGGCGGCAGAGTGAAAAAACGGTAAAAAATATAACTCCGCCCCCGCTCGGTCGGTTGGCCGAGCGCACAACAATACCCCCGGCAAGGTGCCCATGCACCTTGCCGGGGGTAAAGTTTTGCTTCGCCGCCGCATCGGGATCGGCTGCGCGCGATTACCGCTCCTTCTTTCCGAGCCATACTGCGGCCGAGAGGGCTGCCGCGATGTACAACATGCCGATGCCTCCTACCGCGGAGCCGCATCCGCCGCCGTCTTCGGCGGGGGCGGTCTCCGTCGTCAGCTCCGTTTCCTCGGGCTCCGCCGCCGGCACGTTGACCTCCATCTCTACGTTTTCCGCGTTATTGCGGTAGAACCTCACCAGGTCGACGGCCCCCTTGAATCCGCCGCCCAGCGTACCGTATGTCGCGCCGATGTCGCGAGGGCAGATGTCCGTCTTCACGACGTCGTGCGTAATATCGCCCACGGTCAGCGCCGCCGCTCCGTCCGCGAACGTGACGTAAATGTTTGTGAACTCATCGACCGGGACGGCGGACTTCGTTGTGAGCGTCACTTTTTCGCCCTCGACCTCCAGCTCGAAGGTGAGCTTACCCTCCTCGTCAGACGTGAGCGAAAGCGAACCGTTTCTCCCTTCAAATGACAGAAGGCTGCCGCCGTTCTTTTTCAGCATCGCGGAAAGGAATATTTGCAGCTCGTTTGACGACAGCGCCTGCCCGTCGAGCGTGATGCTGTCCTCAGCGGTGAAATTGTAATACCCCATCGCGGTCTCGACGCCGCCGCGCTCCCATCTCGCGCCGTTGACCGCCGCGTATGTCGAGCCGTACTGCGGGTTTGTCAAAAATTCGTTGTCCCCTTTGTCAAACGTATAGCCGAGTATAAGTCCGTCTGTCTTGCGGAGCTTGTTTATGTACGCGTTCTGCGCGCTGCTGTCGCCGAGCGACGGAAAATAGCCGAACGCGGTGCCGGACCCGATCGTCAGCCCGCCGTCCTCGAAGAAATCCCCGTCCGCGACGGCGTCGCCCTTGAGCGCCCCGCCGCCGAGGCAGAGCGCGAGCCCCTTCGCGGTCGCGTTTTCATAGACCTTGTAGTTTCCGGCAACATATGCCGATTCGATGACCCGTGCGTGCCCGTAAACGCTCGCATTTCGGGTCACAACGGCGCTGTCCCCGACATAGGCGTCCTTGCCGACGACGGCGCTGCCCGCCACGACGGCGCAGCCGTCTATGACGGCGTTGTCGGACACCCTCGCGGAGCCCATGACGACCGCGTGATCCTCGATCCTTGCATTTCCGGTAACGACCGCATTCCCGAGCACCTTCGCGTCCGGGCCGACGTACACGCTCTCGCTGACTTTTGCGGTCTTGGCGACGAATCCGCCGCCGTTCGGGTGCGGGGCGCCCGCGCCGCCGTTCGCGATCTCGCGCACCTTCGGCTCCGCACCGTCAAGCTCCACGCAGAACGGATATCGCGGCTTTGTGCCGAAGGGAACGTCGTTTTCCGACTGGAACGCGGCGTATTTCACGTATTTGTCGATCGCCGGCGTCGCCGCGACGGTCAGATACACCTCTTTCGCGCCGGACACGTCTACCTTTATCGTGTCCCCGTCACCGAACAGCTCCGAATACTCCGTCCCGCTTTTTTTGACCGCCACGACGCAGGCGCGCCACGCAGCCCCGGGGGCGTCCGTCATTCCGCGCAGCGTCACAGACAACGTGTCGCCGTCAGCCTTCAGCGGCGCGACGACGTATGAAGCCTGCTGCGGCGCGCGCTCCGTCGGGACGGCGTATGTGTGCTCCGACCCGGGGGTCGCCTCGAGCGTCGTGTAGAACTGCTGCCAGAAGAAGTCCTGGTCGTTTACCGCGTTCTGCATATTCGCCATATAGTTTTTCTGATGCTCAAAATCGAGCGTCGCCATGTGCGCGGCGAAATATCCGAGCATATCCTCGAGTTTTGCGTCGGCGTGCTCGGCGATCATCGTATATATGTAGCCGCTCGAGCTGCCGTTCTGCAACAGCTTCGCGACAAAATCGGGGCCGTACCCGTCAAGCCCGTCCGGGTTTTCGGTCAGGTACTGGAGTATAGGCCACGCCTCGTAGTACGCGCGTCCGTTCGCCGCCGTCAGGCTCGAGGCGCGCATGATGAGATACGAAAAATCCGTCCGGGTGCCGCCCGCCGTATAGTAATCGCTGTAAAGGTACTGCTCGCGGAACCAGTTGCCGATCGCCTCGTACCACGGGCCGAGGTAATTGCCGGACGCCCAGCTGTTGTACCCCTGCGCAAAGTGCGTCACATGGCCGAATTCGTGCGGCAGCGCCCATGAATTCGACTCCATCGCGCTGCGGCTGCACATCATGTAGCCGTAGCCCTCGTAGTCGATGCCGCCGTATGCCGCCCACTCGTTCGGGTCGGCGGCGTTGTGGTAGCCGGGCAGCCCCGTGCCCCAGACGACAATGTTCACCTTGTAGTGCGTCTTCTGGTCGCCGTTCCTGTACGTACAGAGCGACGGCGGCTGCATACCGAGATCGTCGATATAGAGCTTCCAGCACGCCTCATACATATCGAATATCGCCGCGATCCAGTCGTCGGTGATATATGAGTTGTTCTGGTCGCCCCACAAGAGCTGAAAATGCTCGCTCTCCGCCGCGTGGTACTTCTCCGCGGAGATGACCGTCACCCCGTCCGAGTTCACGACCGGGCGGACATGATAGACGATGTCCTCGTCATTTTCGTCGTCCGCCGAAACGGTCAGCGGCATAACCGCGAAAACAAAGACGAGCGCCAATACGAGCGATAAGAGCTTCGGCAGTCCGTGTTTCATTGTTTGCCTCACTTTCCTGTTGTTTTTATTTTTTGCCGCGGTCTGCGGCTTTAAATCACAGCTCATTCGTACCTTTCCGCGAGCTCGAGGACGGCCGTCTCCATATCGGCGAGCGTCGCGGAGCGCATGATGCGGTCGCGGCACGCGGGCGCGCCCTCGATGCCGTGTATATACCACGCAAAGTGCTTTCTCGCCTCAAACACGCCGACGCGCTCGCCCTTGTCCGCGACGAGCAGCCGCGCGTGCGATATGGCGGTGAGGCACCTCTCCCGCACCGTCGGCATCGTGTACTCCTCATTGCGCGCAAAAGCACCGATCTCCTCGAATATCCACGGATTTCCGAGCGCGCCGCGCCCTATCGCGACCCCGTCGCACCCCGTGGCGTCGATCATTCTTGCGGCGTCTGCGGCGGAGACTATGTCCCCGTTACCGACGACGGGGACACCGACCGCGCGCTTTACGTCCGCTATCACGGCCAGGTCGACCGGCGGGGCATACATCTGCTCCCTCGTCCTGCCGTGTATGACGATGAGCGCGGCGCCCGCCGCCTCCGCCGCCCTCGCCGCCTCCGGCGCGTTCCTGCACTCGTTCCACCCGGCGCGCAGCTTCACCGTGACGGGGACGCCGCACGGCTCCGCCGCGCGGACGCACGCCGAAACGATCCTGCCGATGAGCGCCGTATCCTTCATCAGCGCCGCACCGTCTCCGTTTTTAACTATTTTCGGCGCGGGGCAGCCCATATTTATGTCTATCGCCGCAGGAGCGTTCGCCGACGCTGCAAGCTCGCCCGCCGCCCTCGCCATCGTTTCGGGGTCGTGGCCGAAGATCTGTACCGCGAGCGGCCCGTCCCCGTCGCGGACGGCGGCGAGCGCCGCCGTTTTTCTGTCGCCGTACATCATCGCCTTTGCCGACACCATCTCGGTGACGGCATATCCCGCGCCGTGTGCCCTGCACACGGTCCGCATCGCATAGTCGGACGCGCCCGCCATCGGCGCGAGCATCACGCCGTTCGGTATCACGGCTTTGCCGAGGCGAATATCCTTCACAAAGCGCCCTCCCAAAAAATACCGCAAATATTATTGTCATTATTATTATATAATATTTTCCGCGGGATTACAATACACTTCTTTGCGCAAAAGAGCACCCGCCGTCAAACAAACGGACCGCCCTTCCCAACCGGGAAGGGCGGTCACGCCGCGTATTACGCGAGCCTCTTTATGTTTTTTCCGAGGTCACGACTTAATGCAGTTCACATACAAACCGGAGTTATTTTGTTTGGAAAGTTGCATTGAATTGGCTGCCGAAATCAGAAGCGTTTTTGGAAAGTTTCCAGCCTTCGCCGATATAGACAGTTTTGAGCTTAGAGCACAAAGTAAACATTTTCGTAATGTTTGCATTTACCGGTGTATTCCAGCCGGAAAGGTCAAGCTCCGTCAAGCTTTCGCATTCTCCAAACATGCACCCGAAATCGGTTGCATTTGAAACGTCAACGTCGCCGAATTTAACCGTTGTCAAAGAGGAACAAGCGTTGAAGAAATTGTATAAATCCTTAACTTTTTCAAAGGAAACCTTTTCGCCGAAATCAACTTCCGTCACGCCTCCTAAGTTGCTGAACATTCCATTACAATTCTCATTCAGATAGATGATGTCGGTCGAAGATTCTACACAAATATACATCGCGTCCTTCTTTGAAGTGACGAAAACTCTTGCTTCCTTCCCGTTTTCTACATTTTCGCTTATAATTTTACCACTATTCCAAGTGGGTGTAAAATCATATTTTGAAGCTAAGTCCTCAAAATCGCAGAAGACAACTTTCTTTACCGAATAATTAGCATCGCGCCAAGATATGTTCAGGTCTACCTCCTTGTAATTAAGCAATTGGTTAAAAATTCCGGTGCCGGTCTTAAAAAGTTCTTTTCCACTCTTCAACTGCGCAAACGTCGGCTCAGGGAATTTGCAAATCACCTCAAACTCGCTGAAATGCGTGGTTTTGAAGGTGAGCACACCGGTGTCCGAATCATATTTTACATCAGTTTTGTCGGGATCTTCGCCGTCTTCGCCGTTATATTTGACTTCAACATTTTCCAGTCCTGCCGGTATTTTGGTAGTGATCGTCGCTTTCTTTCCGCTTTCAAAATTGTGGACTTCTTCTCCGTCAACAAGGAGAGAAAGGGCGATTTTTGCAACGCCGGAAAAGCCGTCCGGCATAGCCGTATAACTTTCAAACTCGGTCTCGATGGTCAGATCGACGGTGTGCTTTTCGCTCGTAGATCCTGCGGCGAGAGCGCCTGCTTCTAATTCGACCGTCGTGCTTTCGTGCTCGCCTTCGGGCAGCGGCGCGGTGTTGTCAAATACGAAGGTCAGCGGGCTGCTCGTCAGCTCTGTGGAGCTGACTTCTTTTTCGACGGAGGTCAGCTCGATGACATTGCCGTGGTTGTCGTCGGCGTTCTTGTCATACTGGTCGTTGAAGCTGTCGTTCTCGTATGTATACTGCGTAGCTGTCAGGTCAACGCCGAGCTCGATCCAGAGACGGTCGGACGGCTCCGGCTCGTCGGTTTTTTTGCCGTTGTTGACATTGTAGAGGTTGTCGTTTTCGGTGGGCTTCCAGTAAAGCACGACTGCAAATGATGTGGTGTCCTTATCGGGTGTGGTTTCGTCCTTCGGAAGGAGCACGCCGGTCTTCGCCGTGTCTGCGAGCGGCTTGTAATCAAGCTTTTGAGCAGCCTCGCGGTCGCCTTCAAACTTCCCTTCGATGAACGCCACCTGAATGACCTCGTCAAGCGAATGAGTCTTGCCGTCTACCGTAACTGTGTTCTTCCCGGCAACATCGAGCGCCAGCTTATACTTGAGCGCCAGGCTGCCGACGTTCTTCACGGTGAAGTTTTCGTAAGCGATAACGCCCGGCTCCCAGAGGATCGGTTTGCCGTCGGCGTCAAGGAACAGATCCGTTTTGCCTTCGATCTTCGTCTCGTCCTCGACAGATGCGCTCGTGTGATACAGCTCCACGTCGAGGTTGCCGGCGACGATCTTGTTTTTGCCGGACGTTACGCTGTCGGTAAACCATGCAAAGGTCGTTCCTACGAGCATGGAACAGCACAACAGCATGGAAAGCACGCTCATCAGCATCGCGCGCCGTGTTTTGGAAATCCTGAATTTCCTTGTTTTTTCCATCTTTGTTTCTCCTTTAACAGATTTCTGTCGGGATTTGGGGATCTCATACCCCCGGCAACCCCGCAGAATCCGTGGAGTATGTGTCAAAAAAAGAACCGGTTTCCAGCGAGAGGATCAGTTCCTTCCGTTTGGCGCAGCAAACCTGAAAGGATATACCCCCCCCCCCGTATTTCGGAAGCATAATTTGACCTTATTCATATAAAACCTCCCGATTACTGGAATTCCGCCGGGGCATTTGAAGCCGCGCCCCGACGACCTGGTTGAACAGCCGAACCTCCGCCTCCTCTCCGCGCGACTGCTCGTTGTCGAGGAAGATTCGGCGAAAAGCCCAACTATACATTTTCATTTTATTATAAAGCCGGCGAAATGTCAAGCCCTCCCGAAAAAATTTCCCGCATCAGCGGCATAAATTTCGCCGCCGTTTATTTTACCGATATATAATATCGCCGCAATAATGTAATAATATATGGTGTCGCTGTAACCGGTTCCCACGCACCGTCGACATTTTATGCCTTAATTTTTTAGCTTTCCCTGTTTTAATACTTGCACAACGAAAGGATTTATGGTAAAATAAATATGATTACGGTCGAAGTATCGGAGGGCTCGCATTGAAGCGCTTCAAAGATATATTCCCGGCGATGCTGTTTTCGCTGCTTGCCGCCGTAACCGTTTTGTCCGGGAGCCTCTCGGCGGAGGAGGCGACCCCCACCGAGGCGGAAAACCTTGAGATATCCGTGACCTGCCCCGGCGCGCAGACCGCGCCCGCAGCAGACCGAAACGAGACGACGTTTGCGTCCTTGCCGGACGGCGGGGCCGTCACCGTCTCTGCCGGGAGCGGGATATCCTCCCTCTATATCGAATTTGACCGCGTCTTCGGCGAGTGGTCCCTCTCGGACGGGACCGTCAACGTCGGCTGCGGGAAGGACGGATTCCTTCACGAATATGTCGACGTCACGGAGGCTTTTGGCTATTCTCCGAAGTCCCTGACGCTGACGTTTTCGGGCGGCGCGGCGGCGATCTCCGAGATATACGCGCTCGGCGAGGGCACGCTCCCCTCATGGGTCCAGGTCTGGGAGCCGCCGTGTGAGGAGGCGGACCTCGTGCTATTCTCGACTCATGTCGACGACGAGCAGCTTTTCTTTGCCGGACTTCTCCCCTACTACGCCGGAGAGCTCGGATATCGGGTCGAGGTCGTTTATTTTACCTCGCCGTACACGTATCACGACAGACCGCACGAACAGCTGAACGGCCTTTGGACGGTCGGCGTGCGCAGCTACCCGGTCGAGGGCGAGCTAATCGACTCCTATTCGGAGAACGCCGCGGACGCATACAGCCGGCAGGCAGCATACGGATTCTCGCGCGACTATATCGTAAAAAAACAGGTCGAGGCGCTCCGCCGCTTCCGCCCGCACGTCGTCGTCGGGCATGACGTGAACGGCGAATACGGCCACGGCCAGCACATCATAAACAGCGAGACGCTGCGGGAGGCGCTGCCGCTCGCGGCGGACGCGAGCTACGATCCCGAATCCGCCGAAAAATACGGCGTGTGGGACACGCCGAAGACATATATCCACCTCTGGGAGGAAAACGAGATCGTCATGAACTGGGATATCCCGCTTGAAAAATTCGGCGGGAAAACGGCGTTCGGGGTCTCGCAGGACGGCTTTATGTGCCACAGATCCCAGCACTGGACAAAGTTCTACGGCTGGATATACGGCACGGAAAGCAGAATAACGAAAGCCTCCGAGATAACGACATATTCCCCCTGCCGCTACGGGCTCTTCCGCTCGACGGTCGGCGCCGACATTAAGGGCGGCGACATGTTCGAGAACATTCCGATGTCATACGCGGAGATTGCGGCGGAGGCGGAGGCGGAGCGGCAGCGCGTTGAAGAGAGCCGCGCCGAATCCGAGCGCATCAGCCTTGAGGAAAGCGTCCTCGCCTCCGAGAGCGCGAGCGCCGAGGAGAGCCGCCTCGAGTCCGAGCGCATCAGCCTTGAGGAAAGCGTCCTCGCCTCCGAGAGCGTGAGCGCCGAGGAGAGCCGCCTTGAGTCCGAGCCCCGGTCTGAAGCTGATGCGCGCGAACCCGAAGCAGCAGACACGGCCTTTAGCCCGGGTACAGATAACGCCTTCGGCGGGATCGTGCCAACGCTGTGCATCGTCGCCCTCCTTGTGATCGCCGCAGTTCTCTGCGTTCTGCGCGCTCTGCCTCAGTTCACGTCAAAAACGCGGCACAGCCGCGATAAATAGGAAATATCATGGGAAAGTATAACTTCACGCTTGTGATCCCGTCGCTCGATCCGGACGGGAAGCTGACTTCTACCGTCTGCTCCGCGCTCGAGGCGGGGATAGACGACATAATCCTCATTGACGACGGGAGCAGCGCCGAGCACCGCGCCGTCTTCGACGAGCTCGAACGTGCGCACCCGGAGATAACGCTTTTGCGCCACGAAAAAAATCTCGGCAAGGGCGCCGCGCTGAAGACCGCGTTTTCGTATTTTCTCGAAAACAAAAAAGGCCGCTCCGGCGTCGTCACCGCGGACGGAGACGGTCAACACGCGACCGAGGACATCATCGCCTGCGCCGAGGACATGGAAAAGACGGACAGCATCGTCCTCGGCTGCCGCGACTTTTCGCTCGACTACGTCCCGAAGAAGAGCCGCTTCGGGAACCGCACGACCTCCCTCGTCTTCCGCGTCTTCTGCGGAATGAAGATCTCGGACACGCAGACAGGTCTGCGCGCGATACCGGCAGATCTGCTCGCGGATATGCTCGAGGTGAACGGGTCACGGTATGAATATGAGACGAATATGCTTCTCTATATGGGGCAGAACAATATCCCGTATCACGAGCGCCCGATCAAAACGCTCTATTTCGACGACAACAGCGCCTCGCACTTCCGTCCGTTCAGGGATTCGATCCGCGTCTACGGGCTGATACTCAAATATATGGCGAGCTCCGTTTTCTCGACCGTCGTCGACCTCTTAATGTTTTTCCTGCTCGGGCAATTCGTCTTCAACGGCGGCGGCAAGCTCGACGTCCTTTATACAACGGCGTGCGCGCGCGTCGTTTCCTCGACAGTAAATTTCCTCACCAACAAAAAGCTCGTGTTCCGCAGCCGCGCGAACATGGGGAAAACGCTGGCGCGTTACATATGCGTCGCCGTTCCGATAATGCTCGCGTCATGGCTGAGCGTTTATCTCATATCGGAGCTGCTCGCGTTCGTCTTCGGCGTCGGCGCGATAGCACACATCGGCCGCACGGCGGTCAAGATACCCGTGGACGCGCTTCTGTTCCTTGTCAGCTTCAGGGCGCAGCGCAAGTGGGTATTCGCAGAAAGATCCTCAGACAGGAGGTAAGTTCAAATGGACGAAAACAACTCTGAAAACCGTATCCCGGAAGAGGAGGCGCCCCGGCGCACGCCGCGCCCCGACGCCGTGAGGCGGACGCCTCAGCGCTCCGCAAAAAGAAGGGTCGACATTCAACAAACACCGGAGCCGCAGCCGACCGACGCCGCACAGCGTCCCGCAAGGCCGCAGCCGGTCGACGCCGCACAGCGACCAGTAAGACCGCAGCCCGTGGACGCCGCGCAGCGTCCTACGAGACCGCAGACGACAGACGCCGTGCAGCGACCCGTAAGACCGCAGCCGACAGACGCCGCGCAGCGACCCGCAAGACCGCAGCCGACAGATGCTGTGCAGCGTCCCGTAAGACCGCAGCCCGTGGACGCCGCGCAGCGACCCATAAGACCGCAGCCGACGAATGCCGTGCAGCGTCCCGTAAGGCCGCAGCCGACAGACGCCGCGCAGCGTCCCGCACGTACCCCTTCGGGTGACGGCGAACGCCGCCCGCCCGTCGGCTCATCGCAGGTACAGCGCATGACGTCCGCGGACGCACCCGTGCGCCGCACGAATAAGAAAAAACGCCTGAGCCCGTCCATCGTTGTCGGCAGGGTGCTGCTCGTCTTCCTGACGACGATCCTCGTGGTGCTGTTCGCGGCATTCGCGCTGTGCAGCACGCTCGTGAACGGCCCGAGCGAGACCGTCCGCGACAAGCTCGTGCTCTCCGCGATGCAGGCGAGCGCAACGAAATGGCTGCCCGGCCTGTTCCTTGACGACGAGGTCGTCGATGAGATCTGCAAGCGCAGCGAACAGCAGCAGCCCGTCACCGTCCCGATGGGGACGATCCCGGGCGCGAACACGCCCTCCACGGGGGAGGATACGGACACTCCCGGCACCGACGTTACTGACCCGCCCCCCGTCGTCGACGAATGGGCAAACGCCATCGACGGCATGATCTTCAAAACGTATACGAGGCCGACCTTCAAGGCGTATCTGCTCCTTATCAAGGACCCCTCCCGCGTCTTTGTCGGCACTTCGTCCGATAACTATCAGACGGCGACCGTCGGCAAAAATATATTCGACACCGTGGCCCGCTTCGACGCCATTGCCGGAATAAACGCCGGCGAATATCTCGACACGGGCGGCGGCGGCTCGGGCGCCCAGCCGCTCGGCATAACATATTCGAACGGCAGCTGCGTCTGGGACGACGGCTCGTGGCGCACCTTCATCGGCTTTGACAAAAACAACGTCCTGCACGCCGTTGAACCCCTGACCAAAGCAAAGGCGGAGGAGCTCGGCATACGCGACGGCGTCTGCTTCCAGAACGGCAACGTCCTCATCAGCAACGACGGGCAGCAGGTGACGCTCAACTACTCCGAGGGAAACACGGGGCTTTCGCAGCGCACCGCGATCGCGCAGCGCGCGGACGGGACCGTTATCCTCCTTGTCACGGACGGGCGCTCTCCCTCGAGCCTCGGCGCGAACCGCAACGATGTCATTGACCTGCTCGTCTCCGAGGGCGCCGTCGTCGCCGGTATGCTTGACGGCGGTTCCTCCGCGATGATGTATTACGAGGACTACTATACGAAATACAACATGGACCCTGCGGGGCTTGACGAATACCAGCTCAAAGGGCTGACAAACAGATACAAATCGTTTACCCTGCCGCGCACGATGCCGACGTTCTTCCTCGTCAGGCGCGAGAGCTAAGCAAAGGAGGACACCATCTTGGCTATGAAAAAAAGCAACGCGCGCCGCGGCTTTCATATCCCGCGCTTTTACGCGATATATCTTGCCGTGACCGTGTCGGTGATACTGATCATAATCGCCTCTCTCGGCGTCGTTTCGAACCGGCTCGCCGAATACGAGGACGCGCAGCCGAAATATATCGCCTCCGAGATATTCTCGCGGTATTTCGAGCCCTCCGTCAACTATGACGCGCTCCTTGACGATGCGCGCTACGATCGCGAGGCCGGGACGCGCGAAGCGTTAAAGATGTATCTCATAAGCGAGATCGGCGAGAGCGAGGTGACGTATTCCGCCTCCTCCGCAAGCGATGACGAGATGAAATACATCGTCCGCGCCGGGTCAAAGCAGCTCGCCTCCATTATCCTCAAGGCGTCCGACGAGAAGACCAAGCACGGCTACACTCAGTATGAATTCTCCTATATCGAGCTGTTTATCAACACGGTAGGCGACAACCCGGAACCTCCCGAGACCGAGGAGCTCCCGAAAACGGTCACGCTCTATTTCGACGTGCCCTCGAGCTACACCGTCACCGTTGACGGCACCCCCCTCACCGAGAAAAACGTCACCCAGAAGCACATGAACAAGGACATCATCATGTATTTCCCGCCCGAATCGGGGAACACGGAAGGGCTCGAGTTCTCGATCTACATGCTGAACACGCTTGAGGCCCCGCCCGAAAAGGTGACCGTCACGGACGCGGACGGAAACGAGGCCGAGGTCAAATATAACGAGGAAACGATGACGTACACCGCGGGGCTTGCGTATTCGCAGGCGCTCGCCGACGAATATTCCGAATTTGTGACGGCCGCGATGACGGATTTCGCCGCGTTCGGTCAGGGCGCGCAGGACAAGAGCCTTTGGGGGCTGCAATACAGCGGTCACTTTGACCTGAACTCCACGGCGAACGAAAAGCTCGTCACTCAGGCGGGCGCGCTTTGGACGATATGGGCGCCCTCGAGCTACGACTTCACCGACATTGAGATCGGCGAATTCTACAAATTCTCGGACGACGTCTTTTCCTGCCACATTTCGTTCAAGCTGCTGCTCGAACGGCAGGGGCAGAATTTCAGCGAGATCATGGATTATTACGTGTTCCTGCACAATGTGGACGGAAAATTCCTGATCTACGACTGGTTCAACGCGTAAAGGAGGTCCGCATATGAATGTAAGCGAACTTGCAATACTCGATTTCATCGCCGAGCACCTGCGCTGTCCCTTCCTCGACTTTCTTATGCCGAAGATCACGCTGCTCGGAGACGCGGGTATATTCTGGATAATCCTTGCGATAGCGCTCCTGATCCCGAAAAAAACGCGCAAAACGGGCCTGATGATGGCGGTCGCCCTCATTCTCGGCCTTCTCGTCTGCAACATAACGATAAAGCCGCTCGTCGCGCGCGTCCGACCATATGACGTCAAGGGGATAATGCCGTATCTGTGCGAAGTGCAGAAGGACTTCTCCTTCCCGTCCGGGCACACGACGGCAAGCTTTGAGGGTGCGACCGTGATCCTCATACGCCACCGCAAATGGGGGATCGCCGCCTGCGTGCTCGCCGCGCTGATCGCGTTCTCACGAATGTACCTCTACGTCCACTACCCCACCGATATCCTCGCCGGTCTCGTGCTTGGCGTCCTCTTCGGTATCCTCGGCGTCCTCATCGTCGACCGCCTCGACGCATACATACAAAAGCACAAAACGCCCGCGGCGGAGTAATAATATCAGGTAATTTATCCGGGGGGAGGAACCTTTGAAAAGGTTCCTCCCCCCGGTCCCCCCTCTTCAAAACTTTTTATTGCTTGGTTTGGCTTACGGCGACAAGTGAACACTTTTTTTGCAGTATCTCACATACCAAAACAAGGCTCCTTAAATTTTTCTTTTTCATACCAACCTTTTTGATGCTTTTGATGTCTATATAACGAAAGCTTTCAACGAAAGGAATAAAAAATGCCTCATTCTTCAAATTCGGACGGCACGCTCGTGCTCCTGACGCTCGCTGGTGACTCCGCCGCATATGACGAGCTGTTCCTGCGCCATGAAAAGCGCGTCCTCGCGGCGGCGTATTCCGTTATACGCAACGCGCACATCGCCGAGGACGCGGCGCAGGACGCCTTTTTGGCGGCGTGGCTCAAGCTCGACCGGCTCCGCGAACCGGAAAAGTTTGGGATATGGGTCTGCCGCATCGCCAAAAACTGCGCCCGGAACATGGCGCTGCGGTTCAGGAACTATCTCTGCCTTGACGACGTCGAGGGTATAGAGTACATGCGCGCCGACGACGGGGACCCGGAGCTGATGCTCATGACGGAGGAGGAGGCAGAACTCATGCGCCGCGGACTGCGTCGGCTCCCCGAGCGCGCCCGTCAGGTCGTCTATCTGCACTATTATGAGGACATGAGCGCGGAGGACATCGCAAAGCTGATGGGCATATCGGTGGGGACGGTCAAATCGCAGCTCCACGACGGCAGAAAGAAAATGCGAAAGGAGCTATGTGCTATGGACGAAAAATTAAATGACACGCTACTTCTGAAGATCAGGAAAAAGATCGACGAAATAAAAAGCTGGCAGTACAAGAATTCGAAGGAGGGCTTTGACAAGGTCTATCGTGACGTTTTGAAGGACATCGACACGATGCCCGAGTGCCGCGAGAAATATCACGCCCTGGCGGACGTTCTGATGCGCGGTTACTGGTGGCTGCCGGGAGAGAAGAACGATCGGCTGTTCGAACGCATACGCGAGGCGGCAACGCTCGGCAAAAACAACGAGGTCATGAGCTATGTGCTTGTCCGCGAGGCGGCCAAATATTGGGGCGATGAAAAGCGGGAGCACATCAAAAACGTGCAGATCCCGTCCCTTGACCCCGTCGATTTCCGGCTCACGCTCGCGGACAGATGGTGCGCCGTCGGCGACTTGACAAAGCCCGAAAACTTAAAGGACGGCACGGACGCCTTTGACAGCGCGCTCGCGCTCCTGACCCCGGCGGACGTTTTATACCATCACGCGCTTGAAATGAAAAAAGCCTTTGTGGAGTCGGCAGAAGAGGAATTCATAAGCGACGTTCAGAACCGCAAAAGCGTCGGGGTGACTTATGAATTTGTCATGTCGGGCGGCTTAAAAATAGCCCGGGACGAATACTACAGTATAGGCGGGCTCTACGCGCTGAACTATATGTGCACGCAGCTGTTTGAAAATCTATTCAGATGCGACGGGGAGATGACGGCGGATATAGCGCCGGGCGAGAGCGTCACCGCCTCGGACGGCTCGACGCTCACGTTTGAATCGGGGGACGAGACGGTCACGGTCCCGGCGGGGACGTTTTCCGGCTGCGAGGTCTGGGTGTCGCGCTTAAAAGTCGGCACGGTCAGAAGCTGGCTCAAGCGCGGTGTCGGCCTCGTCAGGCAAGAGATGATCTGCGAGGGAGTCAGCGACGCAAAATCATTAAAAACCTATAACGTCTCCGGCGGCGAAGGGCTTTTGCCGCTCTGCACCGGTAACTTATGGGAATATGAGATGGACTGCGACCCCGAGTCGTTTTCCGCGCCGACGCGGATCTGTGTCGAGTGGTGCGACGGCGAGAGGGCGATCGTTACGGAGAATACGCGCATAATTCGGAGCAAGTATGACGAGAACTCATGGCTCGACATGATCCTGAAGACCCGCGACGACTACTTCACGAAGGAGCCGGAGAGGATCGTTGACGTAAGACCTTATGCACGGCGCGCCGTGGAGCTCGCGAAGACGCCGTTTGAAAAGGCGCACGCCGAGGCAGCATATTCGGTCGTCAAAAGGATAATCGAGACGGACGAGGAATTTGACCCCGAATGCGAGGCGGTGGGACAGTGGAATTTCTTCAACCGCAATACGGTCGAGTCCACGGACGGAAAGCTCTGCCTTGTCAGGAGCAGCCGGAGATTTGACTTTGAGTGGAAGAACACGGACGACACCTCGCTCTGCAATCGCCTGCTCTCAAATCACATCTATTCGATTTTGCACGACGTAACAGGCTGCCTCTTTGACGAGAGGTGGCAGCCCGGGTACAGTTCCGAAGAATCAAAGGATTACGGCAGCAACAGCAGCCTCAGGACGCGTATAAGCTGCGCGGACGCGGGAACGGTCACCGTATGCGCCGGGAGCTTTGACGGGTGTCTCTCTGTCGACACATACTGCGACGGGTTTGACAGCGGACACATCTACCGAGGCGGCAGGCGGACATATTATTTCGCGCCCGGCGTGGGGCTCGTAAAAGTGGAGATATACACGAACGCCGGTTCTGTGAGCGCGTATGAGTTGACCTCATACGAAGGCACGGGCGAAGGCTACATGCCCGCAGCAGACGGAATGAGGCGCAGATACGAGGATCTCGGGCTTACCGACGGCTACGAGGGCGCGGCGGAATACACATACGCCCGCGACTGCGAGGGCAAGCTCGTGATCTTCTCGGACTTGACGGGGATCAGGCATAAGCCGAAAAAAATCACCCGCTATAATTCGACCGTCGGCGAGCTTGAAGAGGCGTGCCTCGCGAACGCGGAAAAATTTGATGAGGCAAACCTCGAGTCCGGCTGCAACGCGATACTCCTTCTTCTGCACCAGACGTCAAAGAGAGACTACCACTACGGCGACCCGCTCACAAGGGCGAGGAGATTTACCTATTACCTGCGGCTGCTCGAGGCGGCGGGAGACGGCAGCGTTCCGCCCGCGTTCTGCGCGAAAGCGTCATGGATATGCCTTTTGGCATCGCTCGCGTTTTTCGGCGGCGGCGAGCGCGGGGACGGGTACAAATATCTCGAGCTTGCGCTCGACTTCGCCGAGCGGTGGCACGCGGTACCGGACGGCGAGGCGCTCTCCTTCGGCGACGAGGCGGCGTTCGGAAGCATTCGCTATATAAAAGGGCAGTCGATAATAGAGCTGCCGGACGGCACAAAGCGCGAGATCGACGCGGACGGCATCATCGACGGCCGGCGGCTCTCCGACAGCGGAATTATATACCGCGCCATGACGTCGACACAGCAGAGCTGGGGGTGGTTCGACTCCGCGAGGGAGGACGAAAGATACAAAGAGCTGACCGAGAGAGCGAAAAAGCTCACTGAATAACGCACCCGGCTTTCGGGCAAAAATACCGGGGGAGGGACCTTTTTTCGGGTCCCTCCCCCGGCAGCTTTTATTTTGAATTTTATTCCCACCTGTGCGGCAGGTCGGGGCACGTCTGTATCTTTTTGGCGGCGCGGACCTCGACAAAACAGCCGCAGAGCGAGCACATACCGTCCGAAAGGCGGTCGCACGCGCGGCATATCCTGAGGCGGGACGCGTACTCGTCCGCCCCGCACTTGACCGAGTCGTCGAGCGAGGCGAGGTATTCGAGCACCGTTTTATACACCCCGTCGCGGTCGATCTCCGAGAGGAGGCACCGGCGGCAGCGGGGCTGCGAATAGTCTCCGTCCATTACCGCTTGACCGTTATCCTCGCGACAGAACATTCGGGCAGCGTGAACGAGATGCCGTCGTCCGTGAGCTTAATGCCGTCAAAATGCTCCGCCCGCACGTTTTCCGGAGACTCGAACGTGTTGAACGCGTCCATCTTGCCGGTCACGATCTCGCCCTCGACCGAGGCGGGCTTATATCCGACAAGGATCGCGTCGATATCGTGAGCGTCCGTGCAGGAGAGGTTGCAGACCGTGATGTTGAGGCTGCCCTCGGCGTCGATCGATGCGGACTCGGAGAGGTCGTCCGCGCGGACCTTGTCCTCGACGCCTATCTTCGACTTCTCGATAAAGCTGCCGACGAGTGTTGCATTCTGATGCGGCGCGTACATTTTGAAAACGTGGTACGTCGGCGTCAGTATCATTTTCTCGCCGTCCGTGAGAATGACGGACTGGAGCACGTTTACGAGCTGCGCGATGTTCGCCATTCTGACGCGCGCGCTGTGCTTGTTGAAAATATTGAGGTTGACGCCCGCGACGACAGCGTCCCGGATCGTGTTCTGCTGGTAGAGGAAGCCGGGATTCGTGCCGGGCTCAACGTCGAACCAGTTGCCCCATTCGTCGACAATGAGCGCGACGCGGCGGCGCGGGTCATAGCGGTCCATGACGTGCTCGTGTCCGGTGATTATCTCCTCCATCTCGAGCGTTTTCTTCATCGTGAGGTACCACTCTTTTTCGTCAAACGCGGTCGCGGAGCCCTTGTGGTCCCAGTCGTGGCAGATCGTGTAATAGTGCAGCGACAGCCCGTTCATCTGGTGCCCCGCCTGCTTCATCAGCACCTCTGTCCAGTTGTAGTCGGCGGCGTTCGGCCCGCACGCGATCTTATAGAGGCGGTCCTCGCCGTAATTGCGGCAGAAGTTCGCGTACCGGCGGTACTCGTCCGCGTAGTATTCGGGGCGCATCATGCCGCCGCAGCCCCAGCTCTCGTTTCCGATGCCGAGATAGCGTATGCCGAACGGTTCCGGGTGCCCGTTTTTCGCGCGCAGGTCCGCCATCGGGGACTTGCCGTCAAAATTCATGTACTCGACCCACTCGGACATCTCCTGAACGGAGCCGCTGCCGACGTTCGCGTTTATGTAGGGCTCGCAGCCGATCTGGCGGCAGAGCTCGAAGAACTCGTGCGTGCCGAAGCTGTTGTCCTCCGTGACGTCGCCCCAGTTCGTGTTGACCATGAGCTTTCTGCTTTCCTTGGGGCCGATGCCGTCCATCCAGTGGTATTCGTCCGCAAAGCAGCCGCCCGGCCAGCGGAGCACCGGCAGCTTCATGTCGCGGAGCGCCTTCACGATATCGGTCCTCATGCCCGCCACGTTCGGGATCGGCGAATTTTCGCCGACATAAATGCCGTTATATATGCATCTCCCGAGGTGCTCGGAGAAATTACCGTAAATATTTTTGTCTATACGGCTCCTTTTGTCGTATGTGTTTATAACGAGTTTGCTCATAAAAAATCCTTCCTGAGCGAAAAAAGTGCGCCCCGCGCCACTGTACATTGTAACCGATGGAGCCCCGTTTGTCAACACGGAAAGCGCGCGAGATACAGTAAAAAATCCGCCTTTTTGCCGGCCCTGTGCGCTCGGTGGCGCAAAAATTTTTCAGATACCGCAAAAAGCTATTGGCGTTCTTCTGTTTTTGTGGTATCATCTAAGCTGCGGATAAAAAATCAAGCTGTGAAAGGATATAGAATTTGTCAGAATTTTTTGAATTGCTCTCCCGGCTGTCTGCATCACGCTCGCTCGTCGGTCACGAGACTGCCGACAGCGGCGCGCTCACCGACCTTTTGTCGCCGTGCTTTGACGACTGGCGCGTTGACAGCGTCGGGAACCATATTTTCCACCGCCGCGCATCGGAGCCGGACGCGCCGCGCCTTATGATAGACGCGCACTATGACGCGGTCGGCCTGCTCGTCACCGATATCACGGACGAGGGGTGCCTCCTCGTAACGCGGCTCGGCGGCGTTGACCGCCGCATTCTCCCCGCCTCCGAGGTGACCGTATACGCGCGCGAGCCGATCTTCGGCGTCGTCGCCTCGACGCCGCCGCACCTGATCTCCGGCGACGACCGCGACAAGGTCGCCCCGATAGAGGAAATGCGCATCGACACGGGATATTCGAAATCGGAGCTCGAGGCGCTCGGCGTCCGCGTCGGTACGACGGTCGGCTACCGCGCGCCGTTTACAAAGCTGCTCGGCGAGAGAGCCGCCGGTGTCGCCTTTGACGACAAGGCGTGCCTCGCCGCGGCGATATGCGCCGTAAAAATGATGGGAGACGACCGCGGGCGCTTTGACGTCTATGTCGTCGCCTCCGCCGAAGAGGAAACGGGCATGTCCGGCGCCGAGAAGGCGGCGTTCGCGATCACCCCCGACCTCGCGCTCATCCTCGACGTCGGCTTTGCGTCCGCCCCCGGCTCGCCGGAGGAAAACGGGACGTCGGCGCTCGGCTCCGGCGTCATCGTCTCCTTCTCCGCCGTCACGAATGTTAAGCTGACGCGCCGCGTCATGCACATCGCCGACGACGAAAATATAAAATACACCGTCTCGGCGGAGCCCTCCGGCACCGGCACGAACGGTGACGACGTGACGCTCGCCGCGGGCGGCGTCCCGACCGTCGTGCTCGGGATCCCGCTCCGCTCGATGCACACTCCCGCCGAGGTCATAGACGAGGCGGACGCGCTCGAGCTCTCAAAGCTCGTCCTCGCCGTGATGAAAAACCGTGAACTGGAGGTGTGGTGCCGTGAGTAACAAATTATCCGGTATCGAGCTTTTGCGCGAGCTCTCGCTCACATTCGGGCCGACCGGATGCGAGGACAACGTCGCCGACCTCGTCCGGGCGCAGATAAGCGACATCGCGGACGAGATAAGGCGAGACAAAATGGGCAATCTCACGGCGGTCATATACGGCACCGACCACGGGACAGACCGCGAGCGCCGCGTCATGTTCTCGGCGCACATGGACGAGGTCGGGTTCATGATAAAGAATGTCAATTCGGACGGAACGCTCTCGTTTATGAACCTCGGCGGCATCGTCGGCTCCGCGCTCCCCGCGCGCCGCGTCACCGTCGGCGATGAGAACTGCCGCGTCCCCGGCGTTATCGGCACAAAGCCGATACACCTACTGAAGGGCGACGAGCGCGAGGCCGTGCCCAAGCTCTCCGAGCTCTATATCGACATCGGCGCGAAGGACAAGGAGGAGGCGGAGGGCTACGTCAAGCGCGGCGCGTTCGCGACATTTGACTCCGAGTTTGTCCGCTTCGGCAGCGGAGGCAAATATATAAAGGGAAAGGCGCTCGACGACCGCTTCGGCTGTGCCGCCCTGATCGAGCTCGGGCGCGCACTCCGAGAGGCGCCGCAGCTGCCCGAGCACGACACGTATCTCGCGTTCACCGTGCGCGAGGAGGTCGGCAAATCGGGCGCGGAGACGACGGCATACGCCATTGACCCGCACATGGCGTTCGTCCTTGAGGCGACCGCCGTCGCCGACAACTCCGG
>CANROT010000002.1 GCA_947632285.1 uncultured Clostridia bacterium | reverse complement strand
GAGGTAGAATTTGGAGATATCGACCATGCAGTCGTCCTCATCGAGCACGATGAGACCGCCCGAGCCCATCATGGAACCCTTCGCGACGAGGTTGTCGAAGTCGATCTGGGTGTCGAGTTCGCTCGCTTTTGCCGGAGATAGAAAGCGCGGCGGCAGAGATCGTCACGGACGCGGGACATACTGAATCCGTCGCGGCGACATTGACCGAGGAAAAATATCCGCGCCGCTCATACGGCACGGTGACGCTCCCGGCGGGGTCTTATACCTCCCTGCGCGTCATTATCGGTGAGGGCTCGGGCCACAACTGGTGGTGCGTCCTCTTTCCGCGCATGTGTACGAGGCCGGCAGTATCGGCGGCAGCGCAGGAGGAGGAGTTCACCGACGCGGGCTTCACCCCGTCACAGTACAAGATCATAACCGACAGCAAGGACGCGCATTACGTCGTCAAATTCCGCATTATCGAAATAATCAGGAGCCTGTTTGATTAGTATCCTGCACCTCTCTGTTTCCGAGCCGGTCGAGCCATCTGTCGAGCGCCGCGAGCGCACGCGGCACGCGGCAAAGCTCAAAGAGCTTTATGCGGCATACATCGACGACGGAAAGCGCGGCATATATCGCCAGCGCCGAGCCGAGCGTGAGCCCGAGATACCGCAAAAGCCCGCCGTCCGCGAACGTGACGGCAAAATTCAGCATATACAGCCGCCAGATGAAATAGTTGACGTGTATGATATAGACTCCGAGCGTCGCCGGAGAAAACGTCTTTATGAGCCACACCGAGACGCGGTTCTTTATCCGCAGGCGCGAGAACAGGATCAGGAGCCCGGCGGAGGCGGCAAATATCGTCGGCGATATGTAGCTGACGAGGTCCTCTATCCCCCAATATGTGCGCGTCACCCATGTGACCGCCCAGGAGCAGAGGCAGAAGAGCAGTATCACCCGGCGCGGCACGCCCTCACCTATGCGGAATCGGCGGATAAACGCGCCGATCATGTAGAGAATGATCAGCCATATCATGCTGTACCCGCCCGAAAGCGTGAACACCGATGTGCCGACGAATCGCGGCACGACCATGAACAGCACGACGGACGCTCCCGTGAAGATCGCGGCGTCCCGCCCGCTGACCGTTTCCGCGGCGCGGTTCATGAACGGGATAAAGAACGTCATGCCGATATACGACGTTATGTACCAGTAGTGATTGTGAAATATCGGCGAGAACGAATACGCGACCGCCTCCTCCGTCACCTCCCACCTGCCGGTGCCGAGGAAAAACGCGCCCGCGAGCGCCGTGTAGAAAAACACCTGCGCCCATACGTACAGCGCGCGCGAATATTTATGGCGCCTGCCGTAGCATACGTAACCGCTGATGAGCGCGTAACAGTCGACGGCGCCGTAGCATATGACCTCGAGCACCCAGCCCGCGTACCATTCGGCGCTCCCCTTCGCGGCGGCGCCGAGCGCGCCGCCCCGGTTGAGGACGTGCAGTGTCACGACCATCAGCATGGACACGATGCGGAAGAGGTCAACGCCGTAATTGCGTTCCTTTGATACAGCCTCCATACGCCCTATTCCTCCGCGCGCAGATATTTCATATACATCGTTTCGTCCTCGCGCTTCATTATCATCGCCGTGTACGATCCCGTCTCTCCCTTTTCATCGGTGAGAGAAAACGAGACTCTGTACGTGTGCTCCGTCTCGACGCAGTTTTTTATGTCGACGGTGACCGTCACCTGCATCGGCTGTCCCGTCGCCGTATACGCGCTGACGCGCGACAGATACGGGTAGCGCGCCGAGCTCTCGTGCTTGACGCTCGAGCTGCCGCCGAACCAGCGGTAAACGGTCGATTCGAGGTCCGCCTCGGGTATCAGCGTCGTGATATTGTACTGCGGGTACTCGCGCGACGCCTCGGCGAGCAGCTCCGAGTTTCCGCTGTATGCGGAATAGCTCGTATTCAGCATATAATTCAGTATCGCGTCCCGATTGCCGGACGCCGCGTCCCTCGGGTTCTCGAACGGCGCGATGCGCGCGCTGTCGAGCGTTAATATGCCGATCATCTTTTCGATGTCGGAATACCCCTCGTCCTCCGGGGCGACGACGCGAACGACCGCCTCCGCCTCATAATCGTTCATATCAAAGCCGAACGAGGACATGATGCTGCTGTACAGCTCTCCCCCCGAGCAGGAGGCGAGCGAAAGGACGGCGGCAAGCAGGAGCGGCGCCAAAAGTATATGCCTATACCTCTTTTTCACTCATATTCCTCCAAGCGCCGAGACGGCCTCCGCCGCGTCGGCGTACATATAAAGCGAACCGTATATAAAGAGCGGCCGCTTGTTCTCCCTCGCATCTCTTGCGGCTCTGCCGATCCCTTCGGCGACGCTGCCGCACGCGTATGCCTCAACGCCCGCCTCGCGGAACGCGCGGGCGTAATCCTCCGCCGACAGCGCGCGCGGATTGTCGGGGCGCACGGTATATACCCTTCCGACCGTGTGCGACGCCGTCTCTATCGTTTTGCGGTAATCCTTGTCCGCCATCGCCCCGGACACCGCCGTCACGCGGACGCCGGGAAAATATGCGTTGATGCTCCGGAACGACGCCTCCACCCCCTGCGGGTTGTGGCCGCCGTCATAGATCGTGACGGGGTCGCGGCGCAAAAGCTCAAATCGCGCGTGCCATACGGTAAAGAGCAGCCCCGCCCGGACGTCCCCGTCCGTTATGTTATATCCGAGCCCGGCGAGTATATGTGCCGCCTCGACGACAGACGCGGCGTTCTGCGGCTGATATATGCCCGCAAGGCGCGTTTCGTATTCGGCGCCCTTATATGTAAAGCGGTTCCCCTCAACTGATGAGGATATGACCGAGAGCGCGCCGTATTCCGGCTCAAAACAGCGCGAGCCGAGCGCGTCCGCCGCAGATCTGACGACGCCGCGCGCGCCCGCGCACGTCCCCGTGAACAGCACGGGGACGCCTTTTTTTATTATTCCCGCCTTTTCGGCGGCGATCTTCTCCACCGTGTCGCCGAGGATCGCCGTGTGGTCGAGCGATATTTCCGTTATGACCGAGAGCACCGGCGTCTTTATGATATTCGTCGAATCGAGCCTGCCGCCCATTCCGACCTCGAGCACGACGATCTCGCACCCGCGCCGTCTGAAATATTCAAACGCTATCGCCGTGATCAGCTCAAATTCGGTCGGCGGGTCCGCCATTCCGTCGGCACAGAGCTTTACCGCCTCCGTGACGTCGGCGAGCTCGTCCTCGCCTATATCCTCGCCCATAACGCGTATCCGCTCGCAAAACGAGAGCACGAACGGGGAGGTGAAAAGTCCCGTTTTATATCCCGCGTGCCGCAGCACGGATTCGAGCATCGCGCAGAACGAGCCCTTCCCGTTCGTGCCCGCGACGTGAATGAACCGGAGCTTGTCCTGCGGGTCGCCGAGGCGGCGGCAGAGCTCCTCTATCCTTGAAAGTCCCGGGCGGCTCCCGCGCCACGAGACGGAATGTATATATGACAAGGCGTCATCATAATTCATGATCTTGTCCCAAAAACCTCATTATCTGTTTATTTTTCGCAAGCGCCGTTATGACAGAGCCCTCGATGACGACGGCAACGGCGGAAAAGCCCGCCGCGATAAACACGCCGAACCACGGCATGCCGAACATTATCATCTTCGCGATCTGCTTTATTATGATCTGCCCCACGAGGTGCGCCGACGCCGCCGCAATAAAATAGCTGCCCCTCCCCGGAATACGCGGGCGCAGCGCGCGGAAAACGAACCCCGCCGTTGCCCCGACGCACGCCGCCCCCACGGTCAGGACCGGGTTGACGGCGGGATTCGTCGACAAAAGGCAGCTTATGATGTCGACCGCGGCGCCGACCGCGGCGCCGGACACGGGCCCCACGAAGATCCCCGCCATTATGACGCCGAGATTTTCGAGCGTGAACCTGTAAACGACGGCGACGGTGAAGAGATTCTTGCAGATGATGCCGAGAACTACGCTCACCGCGGTCATCATCGCGAGCGCGGTGATCTTCTTCGCCGCCGTGCGGCTCTTGCTTTTTGCTTGTGTTCTTGTTTGTCTTTCCATAGACTTTTTCCTCCTTTTCCGCCGAGATCGCAGTCGGGAGGAACAGTCTTCCCTTGTGCATCAGCGGGATGCGGCATACGCACCGCGATTTCTCTTCGTCCCCGGGGCAACTCCCCGTCCCCGGGACACTTTACGCGCGCACGCCTACTCTGTGCTTTTTTAAATTTTATTTATATAAACCGCCGGGAAAGCGGATATTGTCAGACGGTCGGCGAGATCCCGCCGTACACCTCCATGAGCTTCTTGTTGAACTCTTCGGCCGTATTGTAGCCCATCTTCTTCTGGCGGTTGTTCATCGCGGCGATCTCTATGACGACGGCAAGGTTGCGCCCCGGGCGGACCGGGATCGTCGTCGTCGGCACGTCGATGCCGAGAATGTTCGTATACTCCGTTTCAAGCCCGAAACGGTCGTAAGTCTTGCCCTTCTCCCACGTTTCAAGCTTGATTATCATGTTGACCCTCTCCGTCTCCTTGACGGAGCCCATACCGAAGATGCGGCGCACGTCGATGATGCCGATGCCGCGCAGCTCTATGTAATACTGTATGAGCTCGGGCGAGGTCCCGACGAGCGACACCGCCGAAACGCGCTTGATCTCGACCGCGTCGTCCGCTATGAAGCGGTGCCCGCGCTTGACGAGCTCTATCGCCGTCTCGCTCTTGCCTATCCCGCTGTCGCCGAGAATGAGGACGCCCTCGCCGTAGACCTCGACGAGCACGCCGTGTATCGTTATGCGCGGGGCGAGGTGCAGGTTCAGGGACGCTATCAGCGCCGCGAGGAACTCGCTTGTGAGCTGTTTTGTCAGGAGCAGCGGGACCTCGTAATATTCCGCCATCTCCGTCATCTCCTCGGACGGCTTGTTGCCGCTCGTGATTATGACGGCGACCGGGCGCTTCGAGAAGTAATCCGCGAGCATGAGCTTGCGCTTGTCCGGGTCCATCGACTCGAGATAAGCGTGCTCGACGATCCCGACGAGCTGTATGCGCGCAGGCTCAAATCTGTTGAAATATCCGGCAAACGCAAGGCCCGGGCGGTTCACCTCCGCTATCGTTATCTCGCGCTCGCGCCCGTCCTCGGGCATAAATACAGGTTCAAGCGAAAATTCATCTACTATTTTTCCGAGTTCGACCGTCGGTTTATTAAGTCCCATAATGCCGGCCCTCCGCATTCGTTTATGTGCTACAACCGCATTGTACCATACGCGCGTGCGCTTTTCAAGTACGCGGGCGAAAATTCTTTTTTTCGCCGTTTTGCGCCGCCCCCGCATTTTTCGCCGCGAAAAGCGGTTGACTTTACGTGCCCGTTCGTTATATAATATTAGGTGATTATCACGTCAGATACAAGGAGCCATGAATATAAATGAAAAAGACTTTGAAACGCGCAATACTGTTTGCGCTCGCGGCGGCGCTGCTCCTGCCGCTCTATTCCTGCGGGGACAAATACGATTTCCCCGAGAGCACAAAGGAGGACACCGAGATCGTCCTCAAAATCGGCGACTACGAGGTCCCGTTTGAGCAGTACCGCTACTTCTTTATGAATTTCAAAGCGACGTATGACGACGGCGTCGACACATACTGGAAAAAGCACGACAAGGCCGCGGCCTTCACCGAGATCAACGGGCTCGTGCGCGACGCGCTCCTGCGCTGCTATGCGACCTTCTCGCTCGCGCTCGATTACGGCATCGACTACCGCAGCGGAGCGGTCCAGAAGGAAGTCATGAACACGATAAATTCCTCCGTTGAGAACGATTTCGGCGGGCTTGACGGATATATCGAGGCGCTGTCGACCGCGCACATGACGCACGCCGTCTACCGCTTCGCCGTCTCCGAGCTCGAAGTGGAGGAGCGCCTTTTCGCGCAGCTGAAGGAGAGCGGCGAGATCAAGCAGGACGAAGAAACGGTGCGCGCCGCGATAAAGAACGGAGAATTCTGCCGCGCCAAGCAGGTGCTCATCATGAACGACGAGGGCGAAGACGAGAAAGAAAACCGCCTCGAAGCGGAAAACGTCCTCTCGCTCGCGCAGCTCGGCTCGGATTTTGACAAGCTCGTCGCCGACTACGGCGAGGACCCCGAGATGATAACGAACCCCGGCGGGTATTATTTCGTCCGCGGTGAGCTGATAGAAGAATTTGAGGAGGCGGCGTTCGCGCTCGGCATCGGGCAGATGTCCGGCATCGTCGAGTCGCCTCTCGGGTACCACATAATCCTCCGCCTTGAGCCCGATGAAGAATACGTCAACAACAATATTTCCTCTCTTGCGGACGCATACGCGGCAGGTCAGTTCCGCGACGCCGTGAACAAAAGGGCGGAAGAAATGAAGATCACCGTGACCGATCTCTGGTACACGCTCTCGCTCGAAGATTTCTTCTACGAGAACTGACACGTCCCGGGTATCGAGTAATCTTTTAACGGAAAGGAGGACGCGATGAACAAACCGTATCACGCGCCGATACAGTACAAGCACTACGGCAAAAAGCGCCGCCACGGCAAGCGGAAATTGAAAAAAAATCTGACCGTGCTCGGCATCGTCATATTCGTCATCGTCTGCATCGTCGGCGCCGTCCTCCTCGGGAACTATTTGCGCGGAAAGGTCGACGGGGGCGACGGCTCCCCGGTGTTCACCGGAGATACGGGTGAGGCGGCGCCGTCCGGCCCGTCCATCGGGGACGCGGCGCAGAAGCATACAAGCATGCGCTCCGGCTGCTTTTCCATCGCGACCGGCAGCGCGGACGCGCTGTTCGGCGCGGGCTATGACGCCGTGACCGTTCCGCTGACGGATAATGAGGGCGCGCTGCTCTATGACTCCGATGCGGCAAAGGCGCTGTCGCGCCAGCCCGAGACAACGGAGCTGCCGAGCCTCGGCGAAAAGCTCGGCGAGATAAAAGCCGCTGCCGCCGCGCACGGACTTGAACCGAAAATTTCCGTTTTTTACGATATGACGTTCGCCGAGAGCCGGGATCCCGTGATCTCCGAGGCGACGATGCTCTATGAAACGGCGGTCATCGCCGAGGCGTACTCGCTCGGCGCGGACGAGGCGCTGATATCGGGAATCCCGCTGACGGACGGCGGCACGTCCGCCCTCGCCGTCATAGAAAAGCTGCACGCGTCTGTCCCCGGAATGATGATCAGGCTCGCGCTGCCGTTCGACGTGTTCAAGGACGCGTCGATGTCACAGACGCTCGACGCCCTTGCCGATGAGGCGGGCGCGCTCGCCGTTGACACGCGCGGCCTCGACTGGTCGTATACCGCGGCAAACGCCTCCCCCGGCAAGGGCGACGGCAGCGACGGCACCGACGGCACGGACGGAGACGAAAATTCGAACGCTGCGCCGGAATACGAGTCGAAAATATTCGGTGAGCTCGACCGTGAGGCGGCTGCGATAAAGAGCAGCGTTTCCCTCTACAGCCTCGCGTTCGTCATTCGCGGCGACATTCTCTTTCTCGAATCGGAGGCGGTCGACGCGCTCATAAAGAACGGCGTTTACAGCTATTATGTCGTGACGTCTCCCGAAAGCACGGCTGCCCCGCCCTCCGGCGGCGACACCGACGACACGGACGATACCGACGACACCGACGATACCGACGACACCGGCAACGCCGGCGGCGTGCCCGCCCCCGGCCCCGACACTGATGCGCCGACAGCGCCGAACACCGAACCGCCGACCGAACCGCCGACCGAACCGCCGACAGAACCTCCGACTGAACCGGATACCGAACCGCCCACTGAGCCACCGACGGAACCTGACACAGAACCGCCGACTGAGCCCGACACGGGATCGGACACCGAAACCGAACCGGAGCCTGATCCGGAGCCCGAGCCGGAGCCCGGGACAGCGGCAGAATAGGACAGCGGCGGCAGACATCGGCACGAGAGGTATTAAAAATGACAATTTCATTCGGCAGGGGCGCCGGGTTCGGTCCCGGCGCCCCTGCTCCGTTCGTCGTTGCAGACAGCGACGGAAATATCATATACGCAAACGACGCGGCGCACGAAATATGCGCCGCGCTCATCTCCGGGGAAAATGTCTTTTCGATTTTCCCCACACTTCAATTCGAATGCCGCGCCGCGCGCGCCGAGGGGCGGCGCGTCGTGCGCCTCCGCTTTCCGGGCGAGGCGATCGACACGCTCACGGCGGAGCTCTGCGGCGGTCTTTTGCGCCTGTACCCGAACGCGCAGACGATCCCCGCCGGGCCAATCTACGAGGAGGCGGCGCGCGAATTCGCGCTCACATATCCCGATCCGAAAAACGAGGCGCGGACGCGCGAGCTTTATGAAACGCTCGTCTCGTCCGGCTCCGCGTTTCTGCGCAGCCGCGCCGTGTCCGAGCACGCATTTATCATGCTTTTGACCGGATTTTTCGATTCCGCGCTTCCGAGAATGCGCAATATCGGCCACAGGCTCGTCCTCACCGTTGACAAAACGGTCACCGACGAGTCGACGGTGAACACGGACATATATTCGTTCCACCTGATGCTCTCCGCAGTCTGCGCCGCCGTCGGCTACGCTGCGGAAGGGGACGTGACGGTGCGCGCCTCGCACACCGTCACCGACGCTGTCCTGACCGTCTCGGCGGCCCGCCGCAAAGGACTGCCGGACGGGGACGAGACATTTTTCGGCCCGCACACGCCGGACATCATGTTCGCCGGATCCCTCGCGCACGCGTCCGGCTGCGAGCTTTCAAAGAGCATCACCGAGAGCGAAGTCTCGGTCACGCTGACGATCCCCGCGAGCGGCTACTATCCCGAGTGGCTCAAGCAGCCGGCGGCTGAGCTGCTTGTTGCCGCCGAGTCCGCAGAGGCAGCGGCAGAGCTCATATCCTCAGCAGAATAGAAGGATAACGAGCATTATGAGCAGGCTGTCGTCCGTGCCGTTCAGCGCAAGGATCAGTATTATCGCGCCGATGAGTATCTCGTCCGTCGTGATCCTGCCGAACAGCTCCGCAAGTATGCCCCGCTCCCTGCCCGCAGATGACGCGGGCGCGGCGCCGCGGTCAGTCCCGGGCGCGCTGCTCTTTACCGATTCCGGCGGCGTGTTTTCCGCGCGCGCCGCGGTATGTACCGGTTCCTCCTTGACGCTTTCAGCCACTCTCTCCGCCTCTGCTGTATTTACTGCCTCCGGCGGGGGCTCGATTTTCCTGTCTTCAAATACATATCCGCGCCTGAAAAGCTCCTCTGCGTGGCGGAGAGCCTCCCCGTCCGGGTCGTAAGGGCGCGGCTCGCCGTCCGCGCCGAACGCGCTTCCGCTGTATTTCGGCGGTATTCTCATGTCGTCCACTTCCTCTCCGGCGCCTTTTTTGCCGACATATACCATACGCACACCTCCCGGGGTTTATCTTCCCGCCCCGTAAAACAGGCCGGACAGCTTGTTCACCTGCACCATGGCGTCCGCCGCGGAGCGGCGGGAATCCGACAAAAACGGCCTTATCGCCAATAGCAGGTTCTCCCGCTGTGAGGCGCGGTCCCCGTCCGAGACGAAAACTCCGGACGAGGACGCCGGGGCATCGCCGAGGAGCGGCACCTCCTCACCGTCTGCGGAGGCGGGCTCAAACGCACCGTCGTCCTCCCCTCCATCAACGGCAGGCTCAAACGCGGCCTCCGCGTCCCCGCCGCCGTCCGGCTGTGCCGGGGCGCTCGCCGTCAGCGTTGAGAGCAGCGGCAATATTCCCGGCAAAAGATCAAGCAGCCCGGAGGCGGGACCTCCGGCGCGCGGCGCGCTGTCCTGCCCCTCTTTCGTGCGCCGCGAAGCGCTGAACGCGGAGAGCCCCGCGATCAGCCCTTCGAGCACGACGGGATTTGAAAGGAGCGTTCCGAACGAATCAAGGAGCGGACGAAAGCTCCCGCGTTCCTCCGTCATTTTCCGTTCCTTTTATATGATTCTATGATCTCGGTCGCGCGCTTTATGTCGCCGTCCGTCATCGAGGACAGCGCCGAGCGCAGCTTTGAGAGATCCTGCGGCCGCTTAACGCCGGAAAGGTTGAGCCCGTTCTGCGCCGCTATCATCTGTACTGTCCGCCAGAGCTGATCGTCGCTCTGTTTCAAAAGTCTGTCTACTGTAGCTTTGTCGATCTTCATATAAGAACCTCGCTTTTTACTTTTATTACGGTCACCCGATATAAAGTATATGCGAAAGTCCGTCCATATGTCCCCCGCGAAAGGAGATTTATTAAACGTGAAGCTGCTCGTTTTTTCCGATTCTCACGGCGCGTCGCTGCCGATGCGCGAGGCGTTCGCCCGCTGCCGCCCCGTCGACTACGCTGTCCACGCCGGTGACGGCGCCGACGACCTGATCCCGCTCGCGAGAGAATTCAACGCAACGCCCGTCGCCGTCCGAGGGAACTGCGACTTCGGCTCGCCGCTCCCGCTCGAGGCCGAGCTCACCGTCGATGATATCCGCGTCCTGATCGTCCACGGGCACAGATATAACGTCAAGTTTTCGCCGACGTCACTCGTCGCCGAGGCGAGGCGGCGCGGCGTCGACCTTGTGATATTCGGGCACACGCACATAAAGCTTGAAAAATACGTCTCCGATGACAGGGAGCGTCCCGTTTATCTCTTTAATCCCGGGTGCGCGCGGGTCGGCGACTTCGGCGTCATCGACATACGCGGCAAAAGCGTGCTTTTGAGCCACGGCAACGTATACGACGGAGAGGCGTGACATGACCGTCTATGACGCGCTCCGGTACCATATGGAAAGATACCGGAAAATGACGCCGCAGGACGCGGTGAAGCTTTTATATCAGAGCGAGTTCGGCGGCGGTCACATGATATCGGACCGGCACGGCGCGCGCCTTTACCTTTTGCGCGAGCTCGACGGCACGGCGCGGGACGAGGCCGTCCCGACCGTCGAGATGCTCGGGCCCGACGGCGCGCGGCTGAATCTCGCCTCGCTGCCCTCGTCGCTCACCCCGGACACGCTCTTTTCAATGTTTTGCGAGAGCGCCGCGCTCTTTCCCGGGAGCGAGGAAAATTTCCGGCAAAAGCTCGCGATGCCGCTCTCCCTCATCGAGGAGGGGGTCGCTCCGTTTTCAAAGCATGATTACACCGCGTATCTTGAGCGGTACTTTTGCGAGGGCGGCGGCGCCGTTCATCATTCGCCCGCGTACTCCTCCGCGTACAGGCCCGCGTACCGCGTCGTCCACGCGACGTTCGCCGCAGCGCTACCCGTTTTTGCCGCCATAGACGCGCGCCTTGCCTCGGGGGAGCGCGGCTTTTCCGTCGTCATTGACGGGCGGTGCGGCTCCGGCAAGTCAACGCTTTCGGCGCGGCTCGCCGCCGTCTACGGCTGCGGCGTCGTTCACGCGGACGACTATTATCTGCCCTTCTCCGCGCGCTCGGGTCAGCTCGGGAACCTTGACGCGGACCGAATGCGGCGCGAGCTCTCATCTCCCGGGGACACGTTCGTCTCCCGCGCATATGACCCGCACAAGGGCGCGTTTTCCGGCTCCGCCGAGGTGAAAAGGACGCCGTTTTTCGTCATAGAGGGCTCGTATTCGTCCGCCGTCACGTCAAATATCGGCCTCCGCCCGGCGCTCACCGTGTTTTTGACCGTCGCGGAAGCTGAACAGCTCCGGCGAATCTCGCGCCGCTCGCCCGAGCGGACGGAAGACTACAAGTCGCGCTTTATCCCCGCCGAAGAAAAATATTTCGCCGAATACGGCGTTGAACAGAGCGCCGACATCGTCATCGAGACGTGACCGATGCATAAACGCCAAAAAATCCGATGGACGCCGCCGCGTTCATCGGATTTTTTCATGTCAGTATTATTATTTCGCCCCGCCGGGATTCCCGCCCGCATCGCTCGGGGAAGAAAACATATCGAGCCTCATCTCGGTCATGAGCCCGAAATACGACGCGGCGTCCTCGGGGACAAACTCCCCCCTGTATGCCTCCTTCGCCGCCGGGTCGGTGACGAGCCCGGTGAGCCCCGTCAAATGGAACATTATCGCGAGCGCGAGTATCATTCCTTTGACTCTGAGCGGCGTCCCGAGCGCCGGGGCAAGCTCGCGCCCCCAGATGCAGTAAAAAATGAGCGGCATGAGCAAAAACATTATCGGAACGATGTCGCGTATCACCTGAGACGCCGCCGCGCCCGCGTACTGCCCCGCCTCGCCTATGCGCAAGAGCGACGACCAGCGGAAATATTCGCCGAAAGCGCCGAGGAAGACCGTGTGAACTATGAACAAGAGCGTGATGACCGCGGACAGCGTTACAACGATATATACGTTTATCCTGTTTACAAAAATCGTCGACAGCAGCGTCAGCACACAGCCGACCGAGAGCGAGAACACGAGCGTGTAGAACACGCCGGCAAGCCCTCTCCCCTGTCCGCGCGCAATGTGAAAAACGAGCTCGTCATAAAGTATCAGCGCCGGGAACCAAAACAGAAACACGCGATTGCGGCGCAGGAGGCGCTCAAACACGCCTCGGCGCCCGCGATAGCTTTCCTCACTGTTAAAGCTCCTTTTTCCGCCGTCCCTCCGGTCCATAAGCGCGCCTCCGCCGTCCGCATATTTTCTACGATATATTTTATCACACAGTTCCGTTCAATGTATGAACGGTTTGTAACTTTTAAGCGATAACGTCGGGCCGAAAATTGTGCGAAATTGCCGTCAGATCGAGTCCGCGATCTCGCAGACGAGCCTCTCCGTCTTCTCCCAGCCGAGGCACGGGTCGGTGATGGACTTGCCGTAGACGCATTCGCCGATCTTCTGCGCGCCGTCCTCGATATAGCTCTCGATCATGAACCCGCGGAAAAGCTTTTTTATGTCCGGATTTATGCGGCAGGAGTGCAGCACCTCGCGGACGATGCGCGGCTGCTCCGTATACACCTTGCCGGAATTCGCGTGATTCGTGTCGACGATCAGCGCGGGATTCGAAAGGCCGCTCTCCGCATACGTTTCCGCGAGGCGGCAGAGGTCCTCGTAGTGATAGTTCGGGTGCGTCTGCCCGTATGTGTCGACGTACCCGCGCAGGATCGCGTGCGCGTATGGGTTGCCCTGGGAATGGACCTCCCAGCCTCGGTACAAAAACGTGTGCTTGTGCTGCGCCGCCGTTATCGCGTTCATCATGACGGAGATGTCGCCTCCTGTCGGATTCTTCATTCCGACCGGGATCAGAAGTCCGCTCGCCGTCAGCCTGTGCTGCTGGTTCTCGACGGAGCGCGCGCCGACCGCGACATATGCGAGAATATCGTTTAAATACCTGTGGTCCTCCGGGTAAAGCATCTCGTCCGCGCACGAATATCCCGTTTCACGTAGAGCGCGCATGTGGATACCGCGTATCGCGAGGATCCCCTTATACATGTCCGGCTTCTCGTTCGGGTTCGGCTGGTGGAGCATGCCCTTGTAGCCGTCGCCCGTCGTGCGCGGCTTGTTCGTGTATATCCTCGGAATGAAAAAGATCTTATCCCCGACCTTGTCCTCAAGGCGGCGCAGCCGCGTGACGTAATCTATCACGCTGTCCTCGTTGTCCGCCGAGCACGGCCCGATGATGAGTATCAGCTTATCGCTTTTGCCCTCGAAAATATCCCGCAGCTCGGCGGCGCGCGCCGCGACGTTTGCGGTGTCCTCCTCGGATATCGGAAACAGCTTTTTTACCTCCTGTGGTATCGGCAGCTTCCGCTCGAAAATCATGTTCATGTGCTATCCTGTCCCCCGGGTCACTTTTTGTCAAATTTTGCGCGGCGCTCGGTAGAGTGGCGCATCATCTCGCGCATACCGGCCTCGTCGCCCGCCGATATCATGTCCCGCAGCTTTAAAAACTGCGCCGTAAACATATCCATCTGGCGCAAAAGCGCGTCCTTATTCGCGAGGAAAAGCTCGCTCCACATCAGGTCGTTTATCCGCGCGATGCGCGTCAGGTCCCGGAACGAGTCCCCGGTGAAGCGCTCTATATGCTCCTCCTCATTGCACGTCATCAGCGCGACGGCAATACAGTGCGTAAGCTGCGAGACGAACCCGATCATCTCGTCGTGCTCCTCGGGCGACAGCTCGGCGACGTTTGAAAACCCGAGCAAAAGTCCGAGCTCGCGGCACGTCTCGACGGCGTCGCGCGTGTTCTTCGCGGTCGGGGTGACGATGTAGTTCGCTCCGGCAAAAATTCGGGACGTGCTGTTTTCGACGCCGTAGACCTCCCGCCCCGCCATCGGGTGCGCGGCGATGAACTCCACGTCCGGCCGGAGCATCTCCTGCACGCGGTAGACGACCGAGCACTTGACGCCCGTGACATCGGTCAGGAGCGCGCCGGGCTTAAAAAACTTTTGGTTTTCCTCTATCCACTCGATGAAAATGTGCGGATAAAGCGCGAAGACGACAAGGTCGGCGCGGGCGATCATGTCGGGGTCGACGCCCTCGGCGCCTTCGTCTATGATACCGCGCTCAAGCGCATAATCTATCGAGCTTTGGCGGCGCGTCAGCGCGCTGACGTGGAACCCGTACCGGTGGAGCGCCTCGGCATAGCTGCCGCCGAGCAGCCCGAGCCCGACTATGAGTATATTTTTTCGGACGTCGATTATCATTTTGTTTCTTACCTTCCCTATTCCGTTATCGTAAACCTTGCCCCGAGCGAACGAATCGCGTCAAAGTATGACGGGTAGCTCTTCCGGACGTCTTCACAGCCGACGAGCTCCCCGCCCGTCGCCGTCAGGAGCGTTGAGAGCGCCATGACGACGCGGTGGTCGCCGTGGCTGCGCAGCGGCTCCGTCGGCGCCGATATCCCGCAGCCGGGAACCGAGATCGAGTTCTCGCCGACATCGATCTGGACGCCGAATTTCAACATCTCCTCCGCCATTGCCGCCCCCCTGTCGGACTCCTTGGCGGCAAGCCTCTTCGTTCCGGTGAACGTCGCGCCGTGCAGGCACGCCGAAAGTGCGATGAGCACGGGGGCGAGGTCCGGCGTGTCCGAGAGGTCGATAACGGGGGAACCCGCCGCAAGCATTTTATAATATTCGCGGTAAGCGGCGTCCCCCTGCGCGCTCGCCTCGGGCAGCCCCGTCACCGTCACGTCCCCGCCCAAAAGATCGAACGCGTCGAGGAACGCGGCGTTTGAAAAGTCGCCCTCGACCTCGCCCGACCACGGGCGGAGGCGATCCTTTCTCGTAAGCGTGATATCGTTCCCGCAGAATTTTATCTCCGCCCCGAACAGCCCGAGCGCCGCCGCCGTCATCTCCACATACGGGCGGCTCTCAAACGGCGGCAGAACATGTATCTCCCCGCCGCCGAGACGTGCAAGTGCGAACATGAGTCCCGTCACAAACTGCGAGCTTATGCTGCCGTCAACGACAAATTTCTTTTTAGGCAATTTGCCTAACACTGTTATACAGCCGCCTTTTTTGGCGAATGTAATAGAATTTTCCGCCGCGATCCGTTCGTAAACGTCGAGCGGCCGCTCGAGCAGCCGTCCGCTGCCGATAAATGTCACCTCACGACCCGTCAGCATCGCGAGCGGTATGAAAAAGCGGAGCGTGCTGCCGCTCTCGCGGCAGTCAAGCACACCCTTGACCTCGGAGAGGAACCGGCGGCCGTCTATTTTGACTGTCGAGCCGCATCTTTCGATCTCGGCGCCGAGCGCCGCGGCGCAGTCAAGCGTTGCCGAAATATCCTCGGAATACTCAACTCCGGTGATGACGCTCTCGCCCTCCGCGAGCGAGGCCGCGATCAGCAGCCTGTGCGCCGCGCTCTTGGACGGCGGCGCCTTTACCGCGCCGGAAAGGCGCGATTTTTCAAATATTGCTCTCATTTCAGCTTATCAGCAAGGTACTGTATCGCTAAAAGATACCCGTCCGTCCCCTTGCCTATGACGGACTTTTCGCACGCCATTCCCGCGTAGCTGACGCGGCGGAACGGCTCGCGCACGTTCACGTCCGAGATGTGGACCTCGACCGCCGGGAGCGACACCGCCTTGAGCGCGTCAAGTATCGCGACGCTCGTGTGCGTGTACGCCGCCGGGTTTATGACGATCCCGTCGAACACCCCGTATGATGCCTGTATCTTGTCCACGAGGTCCCCCTCGTGGTTCGACTGATAGATCTCGACCTCGACGCCGATATTTTCGGCATATGTCTTTATTTTTAGGCATACGTCTTTATACGTTTCCCTGCCGTATATATCCGGCTCGCGTATGCCGAGCATATTCAGATTCGGTCCGTTTATGACGAGCAGCTTCATGATTTTCCGTGCTCCCTTATTATCGTTTTTGCGTTCCACAGGCGGTCGTCTCTCATTCTTATCGTGACGTCCGCCGTGCCGGTATATATTCCGTACCGCTCGCGGTACCGCGCGCGTATCGCGTCCGCGTCCCGCGCGAGCGGACGGTCAGATGTCGGCGTCAGCCATTCTATCGGGCGGTCGAGATAATATACGCGCCCGTTCTGCTTTAAGAGGCGGACATTTTCCTCCCGCAGCACGGCGCCGCCCCCCGTCGCGATGACGCAGCCGTGCAGCTTCGCGACATCTGCTATCACCTCGGACTCGCGGTCGCGGAACGCGTCCTCGCCGTATTTTTCGAAATAGTCCGCGATCTTCATACCGATCCGGGAGACTATCTCCGCATCTGTATCTATGAACCGCCGCCCCGTCATTGACGCGATCTTGCGCCCGGTCGCCGATTTGCCCGAGCCGGGCATTCCGGTGAGCACGATATTCTGCTTTTCGCGGTACAGCTCGCGATAGATCCGACCGGCAAGCTCCTGCCCGAGGCTCTCCCCGGTGAAGTGCTCCGCCGCAAAGACCGCCTGGGAGACGAGCATATAAAGCCCGCCGACCGCCTTGATCCCGCGCTCGCGCGCCGCCATTACAAGGCGCGTCCGCAGCGGATTATATACGGCGTCAACGACGCCGGAAAGGCGCGGGAACATGCCTATGTCAATCGGCATACCCGCTATATCCGGGTACATACCCGAGGGCGTCGTGTTTATTATTATATCCGCGTCCGAATGGAGCCGATACGCTTCCTCGTATGTCACGGCCCCGTCCCGCCCCGTGCGGCTGACGGTGACGGTCTTTTTTGCGCCGAGCAGACGCAAGAGCTCCCGCGCCGTGTGAGACGTGCCGCCCGTGCCGAGCACGAGCGCCTTTTTGCCGCGGATCCCGATCCCCGCGGAGGATATCATCGCCCGCATACCGGGGAGGTCCGTATTGAATCCGCAGAGCTCCCCGCCGCGGTTGACGACGGTGTTGACCGCGCCTATCCTGCGCGCGTCGTCATCGATCCGGGACAGATACGGTATCACGTCCCGCTTATAGGGAATAGTCACGTTTATGCCGAGAAAATCGCGCTCGGTCATAAATCCGTCGAGCTCATCGCGCGGCACCTCGCGGAGCTCGTATTCATAGAGCCCTATTTTTTCATGTATTTCGCGGGAAAAGCTGTGCCCGAGCCGCTCCGCTATGCACCCGTACTTCATCGCGCCCCACCGAAATAATCCGTCCCGAAGCGCGTCTCGAGCATATCCGCGACCGCGATCGCCGTCACCGTGTCGAGGACGGCGCGCGCCCTGTGTACGACGGCCGGATCGTGCCGCCCGCGGAGCTCGAGCACCGCCTCCTCGTGTTTCAATATATCGACCGTCTTCTGCGGCTTGAATATGGACGGGGTCGGCTTGATTACCGTGCGGAACACTATCGGCATTCCGTTCGAAATTCCGCCGTTTATCCCGCCGCTGTTGTTCGTCTCCGTAACGACCGCGCCGCCCGACAAGGAGAGCGCGTCGTTGCACTCGCTGCCGCGCATGTCGGCGGCAGCAAAGCCCGCGCCGAACTCTATCCCCTTTACTGCCGGGACCGAGAACACCGCGTGCGCGATGACGCCCTCGAGCGTGTCGAACCACGGCTCGCCGACGCCCGCCGGGACGCCGACCACCGCCGTCTCGAGCACGCCGCCGACGCTGTCTCCCTCGGCGGCAGCCGACTCGATCATAGCCCTCATTCGCTCGCCCGCGCCCTCGTCGAGCACCGCGAACGTCTTTTCGTTCAAAATTTCGATTTCCCGGGAAATGTCCGAAAACGGCGCATCGTCTACCCCGGCGCAGCGCGCGATATGCGTGCCGATGATGGTCCCGCGCGAGGCGAGCGCCCCCTTCACGACAGCGCCGACGGCGACGAGCGCCGCCGTGATCCTGCCGCTGAAGTGGCCGCCGCCGCGGTAGTCTTCAAATCCGTGATATTTTACAAAGCCCGTGTAGTCTGCGTGCCCCGGGCGCGGCAGGCCGCGCGCATAGTCGGAGCTTTTCGTGTCCCCGTTCGGGATAATGACCGTGATCGGCGTGCCCGTCGTCATTCCCTCAAAGACGCCGCTGACGATCTCGAACTTGTCCGCCTCGACGCGGGCAGTTGAGATCTTGCCAGCGGGGCGGCGCTTTTCGAGCTCGCGCGCGACGGCCGCCTCATCGACCCTGACCCCGGGGGAGAGCCCGTCGAGCACGGCGCCGATATATTTTCCGTGGCTCTCGCCGAAAAGCGTCACCGAAACGCTGTTGCCGAATGTGTTTTTCATAATTTATTTTCCCTTATATATTCGGTCAGCCTCGCCCTGAGCATATCGGGGCTGAGATGCTCGAACCGAAACTCTCCGATCCTCTCGACAATGACGACTGTGACGCCCTCGCCGTCCGCCTTTTTGTCGTGGAGCGCGGCGGCGATGACGCGGTCAACGTCATAGTCATACTCCGTTGGCAGCCCGAGCCTTGAATAGACGCCCAAAAGCCTCGCCCTCACCTCGCCCGAGCACATCGGCAGCATTCCGAGCGCGACGCACTCGCCGTGGCAGAGCCCGTGCAGCTCCTCTTCCGCCTCTATTCCGTGCCCTATCGTGTGCCCGAAATTGAGGACGCGGCGCAGCCCGCCCTCGCGCTCGTCCGCCTCGACGACGCGCATTTTTATCGCAACGGAGCGCGCGATGAGCTCTTCGAGCGACGAAGATATGTCGCACGTCTCAAACATTGAAAACAGCTCCCCCTCAAGCGCTGCCGCCATTTTCACCGCCTCCGCGAGCCCCGCCGCCATCTGCCTCCCCGGCAGCGTCGCGAGCACGTCCGGATCGACGAGCACGCGCCCCGGCTGGTAGAACGCGCCGACGACGTTTTTTATTCCGCATAAATTAACGGCCGTTTTCCCCCCGACAGACGAATCTATCTGCGAGAGCGACGTCGTCGGGATATTGTAAAAGTCGACGCCGCGCATATACGCGGACGCGGCGAACCCCGAAAGATCGCCGACAACGCCGCCGCCGACGGCGACGACGCAGTCGCGGCGGGTAAAGCCGTGCGCGAGCATTTCACAGAGCAGCTCCTCGAACCGCTGTATGCTCTTGCTCCCCTCCCCCTGCGGGACGGTGACTTTGACCGGCTCGCGGCAGGCGGCGGCGACGCGGTCCGCGTACTGCTCCGGCACGCCGTCGTCCGTCACGATGAGGACGCGCCGGTCGAGGTCTAAATATTCCCCGGCGCGCGCCGAGCAGCCACGCTCGACGATTATATCGTAGCTCCTCGCACCGAGATCGAGCGTGAGTTTCACAGCCTCGCCTCCCCGTCATATCCGCCGACGACCTTCAGCCTGTCGCAGACCTCGGAAAGCGCCGCGAGCATATCTTCTCCCGCCTCGCCGTCCGGGCTGCCCTCCGCCTCGATATAGAAATAATACTGCCACGCGAGCTCCTTCATCGGGTGGGAGCGCAGCACCTTCATGTTGAAGCCGTGCTCGCCGATGATGCTTATCGCCCTCGCGAGCGCCCCGGCGGCGTTTTTGACCGTGAACATCAGAATAAAGCTGCCGCCGGTTTTCCGCCCCGTCTCCTTGACCCCGGAGAAAACGGCGAACCGCGTCGTGTTCGCGTTGCTGTCGTTTATGTCGTGGTCGAGGACGGCGAGGTGATAGAGCTCCGCCGTCTCCTCGCTCGCTATCGCCGCCGTGTGCAGGTCCCCGCTTTCGGCGACGGCGCGCGCCGCGATGGCGGTGTTCGTCGCCTCCACCTGCACAAATCCGTGCTTTTTTATATAGTTCTCGCACTGGGAGAGCGCCTGCGGGTGTGATATGACCGTCTCTATCTCGGACAGGACCGCCCCCTCCGGCGCGAGCAGGTGATGCGTCACCGGCAGGTCGTAAACGCCGTTGACATACAGCGGGCCCGAAAACATCAGATCGAGCACCTGGCCGACCTCGCCGGCATAGCTGTTCTCTATCGGCAGAACGGCGCAGTCGCACTCGCCGCGCCCGACAGATTCATAAGCCGCGTGAAAGCTGCTGTACGAGACAGCCTCCCCGTCCGGGAAGATGCGGCGCGCGGCGATGTTCGCGAACGCGCCGGGCACGCCGCAGTACGCGACGCGCATTCCGGAGAGCAGCCGCTTTTGGTACTGCTTTGAAATGTCCATGACCGACTGCAAAAACAGCTTGTAGTAAAGCACGAGCGACTGCTCACCGATGCGCGCCGAGCCCGCCTCAAGGACCGCCGCCTCGCGCTCCGCGTCAAAGACGGGCAGCCCGTGCGCGCGCTTGTATTCGGCAACGTCGGCCGCCGCCTCCATTCTCCGGCGGAAAAGCTCCGCCATCTCCCCGTCTATCTCGTCTATGCGGCGCCTCGCCTCCGCAAGTTCCATCATAACTCCCCCATAAAAAAACACCCGCCGCCTTTGCACGACAAACGGCGGTGGATGCTGTTTTTACCTTTTTGTGACCTATTCTGTCACTCGGTCGGCAAAATGTCGCAGCCCATCGCGCGTCTTGTATAAAAATAAAAGCAGCCTCTGTAAAAGCGCGGCATGATCCCGTACCCCTCTTTATTATTTTCATATATTATATCGGACATGCCTCATTTTGTCAAGCGTTTCCGCAAAAAAAGCGGGAAAAACGGTCCGCCGGAAAATCGGCGCGTTTTTTCGCGTCCTTATTGCAATCCGCCGAGGTTTTATGTATAATATAGATTGTATGATTTTGTCCGCGCGAGCGGTTTTACAGTATTTTGAAAGACTATGGATAAAAGGCAAAACAATCTGATACCGCCCGCCGCGTCATCGGCGATGCTCTCGTCCGTCAGGGCCGTGCGCGAGCTGACGGACATGATGCGGGCGCGGGGCGGCAGCCCGAAATTCTATATCATGACGTTCGGCTGCCAGCAGAACGAGGCCGACAGCGAACGGCTCGCCGGATTTGCCGAGGCGATGGGATATGAGCCGTCGCCCGTGCCGGACGGATGCTCGCTCATTCTCGTCAACACGTGCGCCGTCCGCGAGCACGCCGAAAAAAAGGCGCTCTCCTGCATCGGTCAGCTCAAGCACATAAAGGCGGCCGACCCGTCCGTCATCATCGGCGTCGGCGGCTGTATGGTGTCCCAGCAGCACAGGGCGGACGCGCTCAAGCGCAGCTACCCGTACGTTGACTTCTCGTTCTGCACGACGGAGCTGTGGCGCGTGCCGGAGCTCGTCCTTGACCGCCTTCGCGGCGGTCGTCGGCGCTTTCCCGACGTTGCGGCGTCACTTTCCTCGACCGATTTTTCCGAGGAGGTCCCGGTCCTGCGCCGGTCGCGGACGCGCGCGTGGGTCAGCGTCATGTACGGCTGCAACAACTTCTGCTCGTACTGCATCGTCCCGTATGTCCGCGGGCGCGAGCGCTCGCGGCTGCCGGAGGATATCATCTCCGAGGTGCGCGGCCTTGTCGGCGGCGGCTGCCGCGACATAACGCTGCTCGGGCAAAACGTCAATTCATACGGCCACGACCTCGACTCGGGCGTCACCTTCGCCGACCTCATTCGCGAGATATCCCGCCTTGACGGCGACTTTCGCCTGCGCTTCATGACCTCGCACCCGAAAGATGCGACCGACGACCTCATCGCCGCCATGGCGGAGAGCCGCGTCGCCTCCCGCCACTTTCATCTGCCGCTGCAATCCGGCAGCGACCGCGTCCTCGCCGTCATGAACAGGCACTACACCGCCGAAAAATACCTCGGCATCATCGAAAAGCTCCGCGCCGCGATGCCGGATATCGTCATCACGTCGGACATAATGGTCGGCTTCCCCGGCGAGACGGAGGACGATTTCGCCGCCACGCTTGACGTCATGCGCCGCGCGCGGTTTGACATGATATATTCCTTCATCTTCTCTCCCCGCCGCGGCACGCCTGCCGCCGAGATGGCGGAGCAGATCCCGGAGGACGTCAAGTCGGAGCGGTTCGCCCGCCTGATAGACTGCCAGAACGCGATATCGAGGGAGAAAAACGAATCCGCCGTCGGGCAGGCGCTCCGCGTGCTCGCGGACGACGATTTCGACGACCCCGCCGACCCGACCGGGCGCACGGACGGGAACAAGCTCGTCCACATTCGCGGAGATGTGGTCCCCGGAGAATTTTACAACGTCAAAATTACCCGTGCCGATACTTTCGGCCTGTACGGGGACATAATAAAATAAAAAGCAAAAGGGAGAAATTTTTAAAATGGAAGACAGACTTGACGACATGATAATCGAGATGGCTCATCACCTCGGAGAAACGATAAAACAGGACCGCCGCTTCATTCGATATGACGCGGCGCACAAGGCGTTCGAGGGTGAGCCGCAGCTCACGCGAATGATGACCGAATACAGCGCCCAGCAGGCGGCGCTCGCCTCCGTCGCAGGCAAGCCCGACGTCGGCAAAGACCTCACGGACGCGATCGAGGGCAGGATAAACACGCTCTATTTAGAGATCACCGAGAACCCCGTATACAGGGAATTCGTAGACGCGAAGGCGGAGCTCGACGAGCTCATCAAGGGCGTCAACGACGAGATCTTTTTCGCGCTGACGGGCGAGGCGCCGAAGGGCTGCAGCGGAGACTGCGCCTCATGCGGCGGCGGGTGCTCAACCTCGGACGAGCACATCTACGACTGACAAAAGACGGACAAGAACTGCACTAAAGGAGAAAAACGCGTGCCATGGCTACGGCTATGATGGAGCAATATCTTGAGATCAAGCGGAAATACGCGGATCACATACTGTTTTACCGCCTCGGGGACTTTTACGAAATGTTCTACGACGACGCGAAAACGGCGTCCCGCGAGCTTGAGCTGACGCTGACCGGGCGGGACTGCGGCGAGGCGGAACGCGCGCCGATGTGCGGCGTTCCGTACCACTCGTGCGAGCCGTACATAAACAAGCTCGTGTCGCGCGGCTACAAGGTCGCGATCTGCGAGCAGATAGGCGAGCCGGGCTCGACAAAGGGGCCGATGGAGCGCCGGATCGTCCGCGTCGTCACGCCGGGGACGATCACGAGCGGGGACCTTCTGCGCGAAAAGGAGAACAACTATCTTTCGACGATATATTACGACGCCGATGCGAACCGCGCCGCCGTCGCGTTCTGCGACATCACGCAGTCCTCGATCTCGGCGACCTCCTTCCCGCTTGACGACGAGGCGCGCATCATAAACGAGCTCGCGGTCTTCTGCCCGAGCGAGGTGCTGTCGAACACGGACGAAAAGTCGCTCCCGCGCACGTTTTCATATATCTCCGACCGCCTCTCGTCCCTGACCGCGAAAAACGACTCGGGGCGGTTCGAAAAGGAATCATGCAGGCAGCGGTGCGACGACCAGTTCGGCGTGCTCGGCGCCGGATCCTTCTCCCGCGACGACGAGATCACCTGCGCCGCGGGCGCCCTGCTCTCCTACGTCGCTGAAACGCAGCTCTCCGACATTTCATACATAAAGGAACTGAACATATACGCCGCGAGCGGATACCTCGAAATAGATATGTCGACGCGGCGCAGCCTCGAGATCACGGAGACGATGCGCTCAAAGGAAAAGCGCGGCTCGCTGCTCTCCGTGCTCGACCGCACGAAGTCCGCGCTCGGCGCACGGCTGCTGCGCGCGTGGCTGGAGCACCCCCTCTGCAATACGCAGGCGATCCGCGCCCGGCAGGACGCCGTCGGCGAGCTGGCGGAGAACTTCATGCTCCGGGCGGAATGCCAGCGCCTGCTCACCTCCGTCCTCGACCTCGAACGGCTCACAACGAAGGTCGGCTTCGGCACCGCGAACGGGCGCGACCTGCGCGCCATCATGACGACGCTCGACATAATTCCCGAGCTGCGCTCGCTTTTGTCGGAAACGTCCTCGCCCGAGCTGCGCTCGGTATATGACGAACTCGACGAGCTCTCCGACGTGCGCGAGCTCATTCGCGCCTCCATCGCGGAGGAGCCGCCGTTCACGATACGCGAGGGCGGCATCATCGCGGACGGCTACAGCGAAGACGTCGACTATCTGCGCGGCGTCATGCGCGACGGGCACGGCTGGGTCGAGGAGATCGAGGCGGCGGAGCGCGAGGCGACCGGTATCAGAACGCGCAAGGTCGGCTACAACAAGGTCTTCGGCTACTATATCGAGGTCTCAAAATCGTTCGTGTCACAGGTGCCGGAGCGATACATAAGAAAACAAACTCTCGTCGGCGGCGAGAGATACATAACGGAGGAGCTGAAGGACCGCGAGGCAACGATACTCGGCGCCGAGGACAAGCTGCGCGGCCTCGAATACGAGCTCTTCTGCGCCGTCCGCACCTCGGTCGGCGAGGCGACGGCAAGGATCCGAAGCGTGGCGGCGAATCTCGCGAAAACGGACGTGTACTGTTCCCTTGCGGACGCGGCAAAGCAGAATAACTACGTCCGCCCCGAGGTCGACTACTCCGACGTCATAGAGATAAAGGACGGGCGCCACCCCGTCGTTGAGCAGTTCGTCCGCGACAAATATTTCGTCCCGAACGACACGCTGCTCGACACGGGCTACAACCGACTGATGGTGATAACGGGCCCGAACATGGCGGGCAAATCGACGTATATGCGGCAGGTCGCGCTCATCGTGCTGATGGCGCAGACCGGCTCGTTCGTTCCGGCGTCCGAGGCGAGGATCGGCATCGTCGACAAGCTGTTCACGCGCGTCGGCGCGTCCGACGACCTCGCGTCCGGGCAGTCGACATTCATGCTCGAGATGTCCGAGGTCTCGTATATCCTCGAAAACGCAACGCGCCGCTCGCTCATCATTTACGATGAGATCGGGCGCGGCACGAGCACGTTTGACGGGCTTGCGATCGCCCGCGCCGTCGCCGAATACACGCACGGAAAGCGCCTCGGCGCGCGCGCGATGTTCGCGACGCACTATCACGAGCTGTGCGAGCTCGAGGACACGCTCGAGGGCGCGGTCAACTACAATATCGCGTGCAAAAAGCGAGGCGGCGACATCACGTTTCTGCGAAAGATCGTGCGCGGCGGGACGGACGACAGCTACGGCATCGAGGTCGCAAAGCTGGCGGGGCTGCCGGCAGAGGTCATAAAGCGCGCGAGAGAAGTTCTCGCCGAGGTCGAGGAAGGCGCCGGGCGCGTCTTTGTCGAAAAAAAGACCGAGGAAGACTCGCTCTCGATGCTCTCGCTCTACGAGCATGACGCCGCCGAGCGCATACTCTCGACCGACCTGAACACCATGACGCCCATCGAGGCGATGAACCTGATATTCGAGCTGAAGCGCTCGCTCGGCGGCTGACGCCATATCTGATTCCGAAAGGAGTGCGGTCTTTTGTGAAGGAAAACAGAATACACGTGCTCGACTTCGAGGTCGCAAACCTTATCGCGGCGGGCGAGGTCGTCGACAGGCCGGCGTCCGTCATAAAGGAGCTGACTGAAAACTCGATTGACTCCGGCGCGACCGTCATCACCGTCGAGATCAAGCACGGCGGGATAACGTATATGCGCGTCACCGACAACGGCTGCGGCATCGGATTTGACGATATGCCGACCGCGATCCTCCGCCACGCGACAAGCAAGATAAGGGACGCCGCCGACCTTGACAGGATCGGGACGCTCGGGTTCCGCGGCGAGGCGCTCGCGGCGATAGCGTCCGTTTCGCATCTGCGCATCATAAGCCGCCCGGCGGACTCGGAGCTCGGCGGGCTCCTTGACGCCGTCGGCGGGCAGATAACCGAGCACACGGAGACGGGCTGCTCCGCCGGGACGACCGTCATCGTCGAGGAGCTGTTTTCAAACGTCCCCGCGCGGCGCAAATTTTTAAAGAAGGACACCGCCGAGGCGGCGGCGATAATCACGGTCGTCGAGCGCATGGCGCTCTCCCGGCCGGACATCTCGTTCCGCCTCATATCGAACGGCGAGATGAAAATACGGACCGAAGGCAACGGCGACCTCTCCGGCGCGATATATTCGGTGCTCGGCCGCGAATTTCACTCGCGGACGATAAAGGTCGACTACGAAAACGATGGCGCGGGCCTGCGCGTCACCGGCTATATCGGTATGCCGGACACGGCGCGCGCCAACCGCAACGGCGAGATATTCTTCATCAACGGGCGCCTCGTCCGGTCAAAGACCGCGGGAGCCGCGCTCGAGCAGGCGTATCTGACATACATACCGAGCGACCGCTTTCCCGCCTGCGTGCTCTCCCTCTCCCTCTCCCCCGACTCGGTCGACGTCAACGTGCACCCGGCAAAGCTGGAGGTCAAGTTTTCAAACGAAAAGCTCGTCTTTGAGACGGTCTATTACGCCGTCCGCCCGGCGCTCGAGCGCCAAATGACGCGCGGCGAGCTCGCCGTCACCGACGGCGGCATGGGCCTGCACGACGCATATATGCGCCGCGCGGAGAATACGGCGTCCGCGTTCGTCCCCGTGCGGGACGGGCAGCCCTCGCCGAAGACGATAAGGATAGACACCGGTAACGAGGGCGTCGTCCTCGGCGGTGTGGGAAAAGGGCCGCGCACGAAGTTTAATCTCAGCCAGAGCTTTGCGCCGCCGGTTATTCCACCCTCAGAGAGAGCCGAAAAACCGATCCCCGCCCCGGAGCCGCAGATCACAGCGGCGCCGCAAATCGCAGCGGCGTCGCCTGTGAATGCTGCCCCGCCCGAATATAAGATCCTCGGGGAGGCTTGGGACTGCTACGTCATCGTGATGCTCGGGGACAAGCTCGTCCTCATCGACAAGCACGCGGCGCACGAGCGCATTCTGTTTGAACAGATGCGGCGCAATATGCGCGCCGACCCGGCGGCCTCCGCGTCACAGTTACTGCTCGTCCCGCTCGAGGTCGCGCTCACCGAGGGCGAGGCCTCAAACATCGCCGAATACGCGGACGACATACGCGCCGCCGGATTCATTTTCTCGCTCGACGGCGCAAAGGCGACCGTCACCGGCGTCCCCTCCGGCTTTACCGCGGACATGACGGCGCCGATGTTCCAGTCGTTCGGCAGCGAGCTCTATACGTCCGCCGCGGACGCGCGCGACGCGGTTTTTGAGCGCGCGCTCTACACCGCCGCGTGCAAGGCGGCGATCAAGGGCGGCCGCGTCTACGGGATCGAGCATATAAAATGGATCTGCGACGAGCTCTTCCGCCTGCCGGACATCAAATATTGCCCGCACGGGCGCCCGGTCGCGCTCGAGCTCTCGCACGCGCAGCTCGACCGCCACTTCAGGCGCACAGAATAACGACACAAAGGAAAAACTATGTTTACGCTCATAAAAGAAGAAGGCCGCGCCCGCCGCGGCAGGCTCGAAACGGTCCACGGGACGATCGAAACGCCCGTGTTCATGAACGTCGGCACGTGCGCCGCGATAAAGGGCGGCGTCTCCGCCCCCGAGCTTTCAACCATAAACTGCCAGGTCGAGCTTTCGAACACGTACCACCTCCACATTCGCCCGGGCGACGAGCTCATACGCGACATGGGCGGGCTGCACAAATTCATGAACTGGCAGGGGCCGATCCTTACAGACAGCGGCGGGTTCCAGGTGTTCTCGCTCGCCGGGCTCCGCCGCATCAAGGAGGAGGGCGTATACTTTGCCTCGCACATAGACGGCAAGCGCATCTTCATGGGGCCGGAGGAATCCATGAGGATACAGTCGAACCTCGCCTCGACCATCGCGATGGCGTTTGACGAATGTATCGAGAATCCCGCGCCCTACGACTATGTAAAGCGCTCCGTCGAGCGGACGGCGCGCTGGCTTTTGCGCTGCAAGTCGGAGATGGAGCGGCTCAATTCCCTGCCCGACACGATAAACCGCCATCAGCTCCTATTCGGCATAAATCAGGGCAGCACATATGACGATCTGCGCGCCTGGCATATGGACACGATAGCGGAATACGACCTTGACGGGTACGCGATAGGCGGGCTCGCGGTCGGCGAGGAGACGGAGGAAATGTACCGCACGATCGAATCCGTCGAGCCGCACATGCCGAAGCACAAGCCGCGCTATCTGATGGGCGTCGGCACGCCGGTCAATATCCTTGAATGCGTGTGGCGCGGCGTCGACTTTTTCGACTGCGTCATGCCGAGCCGTAACGCGCGCCACGGGAACCTCTTCACGTGGCACGGCAAAATGAACCTTCTGAACGAAAAATACATGCGCGACCCGCGCCCCATCGACGAGGGGTGCGGCTGCCCCGCCTGCCGCGCGCACTCGCGCTCCTACATTCGCCACCTCATAAAGGCGAAGGAAGCGCTCGGAATGCGCCTCGCCGTCCTGCACAACCTCTACTTCTACAATGAACTCATGCAGAAGATACGCGACGCGCTCGACGGCGGATATTACGAAGCCTTCTACCGCAAATACCGGGTGATCCTCGGCGAGCGGTCGATAGATTAAAAATAATGAAAGGAAAGAGAAAATGGACATCAAAGCGAAGATCGAAGAGCTGACCGACAAGGTCAAAAACGACAAGGAGATCGGCGAAAAATTCAAGAGCGACCCGGTAAAGACGGTCGAGGGGCTCATCGGCGTCGACCTGCCGGACGATCAGATCGAAAAGATCGTTGACGGCGTCAAGGCGAAAGTCAGCCTTGACAAGGTCACAGGCGCGCTCGGCGGGCTGTTCGGAAAGAAATAAGCCGCCGCAAAAAAACGTCGGCGCCCCGGGCAAAGCTTTGCCCGGGGCGCTTTTGCCCGACGACCGGGTGACGTTATATAAGGAACGAAAATTATGAGAAGAAAAGACCGTGAGGTCACGGATATCGACAGGATCGTCTCCTTCATTGACGCGTGCGACGTTCTGAGGCTCGGGCTCTCCGACGGGGATTTCCCCTACATCGTCCCCGTCAACTTCGCGTACACGGCCGAGGGCGGCAAGCTCGCGTTCTATATCCACGGAGCGGCGGCGGGCAGAAAATACGAGCTTTTGACAAAAAATCCGCTCTGCTCGTTTGAAATGGACGTCCCCCTCGGGCTCGACGTCAACGCGGAGGGGAAATATGTGACGATGCGGTACAGGTCCGTCATGGGGCGCGCGTCCGTCGAGATGCTCTCCGGGGACAAAAAGCGGCGCGCGCTTGATGAAATATTGATGGCGCGATACGAGGCGACGAGAAATTTCGCTTGCAGCGCGTCCTCGCTCGACGCTGTCGCCGTCTTCAGGCTGAACGTGCTTGAAGTCACCGCGAAGGAAAACGTGAAATGATGAAAAAAGCAAAAATCTCCGCCCCCGTCGTATTTCGACGGGGGCGGAGATCATTTTTACCGTTTATTTTGCGAAACGTATGATAATGTAGCTGACGTTGATCGCGAGGCCGGACTGCGTCTTGTTGCGGAAATTGAGCGTAAGCTCGCCGTCCGTCACGTTCACCGTCGCGCGGAGCGCACCGGAGGAGACGTTATAGCCGCTCGCAAGCTCGACGGCGTCCGCCTTATCTATATTCGCCCAGACGTCGTGCAGATTCGAGCAGCCCCACGGGTCGGCGAATCCGATCTCGACCTCGTATTTGCCGTTCTCAAGCTCGAACGCGTAGTCGAGATAGCGCTCCGCGATGCCGTTTTCATACTGGTTTTTCGTGTAGCGGTTCGTCTCCGTCTTCGGCGCGCCGTCCTTCGGGTTGAATTCGTATGCCCACGTGTTCGCCGTATAGATCGCGCCGCTTATGGAGCCGCCGCTGTACCTGTCCGTCGGGTCGTCTATGAATCCCCACTTTTTGCCCGTCACGGGGTCGTACCCGTAGAGCTGTTCGGTAACGCTGTTGTAAACGCCGAAGCTGTCGCCGTCCGAGAGCGTGTATACGTTGTGGTCGCCGCAGTCAACGAAGTATGCGACGTCGCCGTCGACCTCGTAGAGGAGCTTGACCTCCTTCACGTATATGAACTCGCACACCCTTGCGGACTCGCCGCCGTCTCCCTCGAAGCGCACCTCGATGACGTCGTGCTCCTCGCCGTTCGCCGTGATGTGTTCCGCCCTGTCAACGACTCCGTCCGGTATGCGGACGCGGACCTCATACGTCTTCTCTTTTCCGATATAGTCGAGCACGGAGCTCCAGAGGACCGTGTCCCCGGACTTTATGACGAGCGATTTGCCGTTATCCTCCGCGCGCAGCGTGAAGACGAGGTAGTTGTCGGCGCCCTTTTTGACAGACATGCGGTAGGCGAAATGTCCGCCCGCCTCCGCGTAGCGGTATGTGCCGTCGTTCGTCACGCCGACGCTGCCGCTCTCGTCCATCGCGTGGAGCTCGTCGTTTTCGTACTGACCGTAGCCGGGCTGCACCGTGTCAAGCGTTTCCTCCTCGGTGCGCTTGGGGCCGTTGTCGGCGACGTCCTTTTCCTCCGCCGTCATGAACTGCCAGTAAATGCCGTAGCGCTCGTCGTACTTTTCATAGTGCGGACCGAAGACGTAGTCGCAGCCCTCGAGCCTGAACTCGAGCCCGTCGCCGTCGCGCTTCATATAGTCGGCGATGTTTTTGACAAAGTCCGCAGGGGAGACGCCGTCCGGCAGGACGAGCACCTCGCTGTCAACGACCTTTGACGCAGGGATCGTAACGGAAACGCCCGTCGTCGTTGTCGTCATATCGGACTTTCCGAGGCCCGCCGAGAGCACGATCGGGCCGTATTTGAAGCCGATCACGCGGTCGTTGTCCGGCAGCGGGTGCGCCGTCACCTTCATCGGGAGCGTTATCTTCACCTCATGCTCGCCCGAGATGTCGGAGACATACGCGTACCCGTCCTTCTCGGTGTAGCTGTATTTTTCGCCGTCAAGCGTGACCGTCGGGTCCCCCGCCGCCCAGTCCGGAATGCGGAGCGCGAGCGTGATCTTGCCGCCGTCCGCGTTCACGGTGAAGGTCGAGGTGTCGCCGACCGGAATGTCGGAATCCTGTTTCAGCGTGAATTTGCCGGAAGACACGGTCGAGTCAAAGTACATATTTACATAGACTGTGCCGTTATCGTGGAAATATATGCTGTTCCCGAGCTTTGTGAAGTTTTCCATACCGGAGCCGGTGCAGCACCAGAACTTCGTGAAAGGTTCGCTGTACACCTTGAAGTACCCGGTCGCCATCGGCTGGAAATACATCGTCATGCCCGTTTTCGGATTCTGGGACGACAGTATCGCGTTGTAAAACGCGTTCTCATAGTAGTCCGCGTACTTCCGCTCGCCCGTTATCGTGAAGAGCGCGCGGGAGAGCTTCAGCATATTGTAGACGTTGCACGTCTCGCAGTTGCAGTTCGTGCGCTCGCCGTCAAGTATGCCGTCGCGCCCGAAGTGCTCCCACTCGCTGTTGCCGCCGGTGATATACGTGTGCCTTTCGACGACCATATCCCAGAACGCCTCGGCGTATTCGAGATATTCGGACGCGTCGACCGTCTTTCCCTCTATTTCCTTGCCGTCAAGCGCCATGTAGCGGTTGAGCGCGCCGAGAAATTTCGGAATCGTCGTGTTCGCGTGCAGGTCGTTGAGCACGTCCTTCTGCCCGAGCGCGACGCGCTTGAAGAGCGCCTCCTCGTCGAATTTATGCGCCGCGACCGCGTATTTTTCCTCGCCCGTGCAGGCGTACAGCCTGTAGAGGCAGTCGTTCATTCCGCCGTATTCGATGGAGAGGACGCGCTGTTGCGTCGACGCGTCCCAGCCGGACGCGCGCTCATATGTCCAGTCCCCGAGTCCCTCGGCGACCTCGAGCGCGTGCTCGTCCCCGGCGAGCTCATATGCGTCGAGGAGCCCCGCGATTATCTTGTGCATCGTGTACCACGGTACCCACGCCTCGGTGGTAATATTCGCCCGCCCCGCCTCGACGTTGTCGAACTGCGCCTCAACATTGTTCCTGTTCACGAGCGTCGCGCCGAAAATGAATCCGGGCTCGCCCCTCGAATTGCGCTGACATTCGAGCAGCCCGTCCACGAGCTCTGTCAAAATCGCGTTGAGCTTTTCGCGGTCCGCCTCGGGGACGCTCGCATTCGCGACCGCCTGAGCTACGGCGGAGAGATAGTGACCGACGGAGTGCCCGCCGATAAGCGAGTTTTCCCAGCCGTCATAGCGCTTTTTTCCTTCCATGTCGAGCCCCGCCGTCTCGCGGAATCCCGCGAGCAGCCTGCCTGTATCAAACGATTCGAGATACTTCACCTCGAGCGCGAGCGCGTTCTCGCAGTAGTCGTCCTCGACCGTCACCTCGCCCATCGAAAAGTGCGTTATCCCGACCGTCTCCGGCAGGACCGCGCCGTCGCCGCTTTTGTCGCCAAGCTCGAGGTACATGCGCACCGTCTCTTCTTTTCCGGATATCATAACTTTCACCTCCGCGTGCGGCGCGTCCGGCGACGTCGCATTGACGGCGACCGTGAGCGCGAACGCGAGCGCCGGCATGAGCGCGAGCGCGAGCACAGCCGCCGCGGCGCCGCCGCCCTTTCCCTTCTTCTTTTTTATAACTATGGCCGCAACGACAGCGCCGATGACGGCAGCGCCGCCCGCCGCGCACCCGATGATGATGCCCCAAGGGGCGCCTCCCTTGCCGACAGTCGCGGTAAGGTCAACGTACTTCTCCCCGCCGGGCTCGAGCGCGTCGTCGCTGCCGAGCAGCGCGACCACCGTCTTTCCATCGTCCGGCGTGACAACGTCCGGCAGGTCGACGTACGCCGTGACGTCCGAGAGCGGACCGCTCCCGTTGTTTTTCACCGACAGCCGCACGGTCATTTTGTCGCCCGGCGCGTATTCGGTCTTGTCCGTCGCGACGGAGCCGACGGCGGAGCCTTCCTCATACGTTCCCGCATTCGCAAATTCTCCCGCCGCAAAGAGCGTCGCCGTGAGCAGCGCCGCCGCAATGAGCGCCGCGGCAGCGTAAAGCAATTTTTTCATTTTTTCCTCCCGTTATCGGGACATTCTTCGATTTGATTTTACCAAATTTCAGGGTGAAAAGCAATATCGAATCCCACAAAACGCGGAAATTTTTAAGCGCCGCTCTCCAAAAAAAAGCGACTGCTCGCAAAAAGCGCAAAACGCGGCCGGGCGGGGCTTTTTTGCAAAAAGCCCCACCCGGAATTTTTGGATCCCTCGGCCCCGATCACCCGAGCCCGAGAATTTCTTCGACCGCCGCCCTCATGCCGGTCTTCTCCATCACGCGCGTGTGAACGACGGGCGCCGACCTCAGCTCCGAGACGGCGGGCGGTATTTTGACGCCCGAGATGCGCTCAAGCTCGTCTATCAGCTCGAAATCGTCCATCGGCGCGTATTTTTCATCTATCGCGGAAAGGACGCTGCGCGCGAACTTGTACGGGCTCGCCGTCGACGCGATGACGGTCGGCGTTGTGTCCCCGGTCGCCTCCCTGTACTTCGCGTAAACACGCGAGGCGACGGCGGTGTGCGTGTCTATCACGTACCCGTCGGACTTCCATACGCGCGCGATCTCCTCCGCGACCTCGCTCTCGTCGGCGGAGCCGCCGTAAAAGCCGGAAAGTCCCGCGCGTTCGCCGCCGTCTATCGTATACGTGCCGAGCTCCGAGAGCCCGCGCATATACGCGCCGTTCTTCGCCTCGTCCTCCCCCGTCAGCTCATATATGAGCCGCTCGAGGTTGCTTGAAACGAGGATATCCATCGAGGGCGACGACGTCGTATAAAACGGCCTGTTTTTATTGTAGACGCCGCTCTCGAAAAAGTCTGTCAGGACGCGGTTGTCGTTCGAGGCGCAGATCAGCTTTCCTATCGGCACGCCCATGCGCCCCGCGTAGTGCGCGGCAAGTATGTTGCCGAAGTTCCCGGTCGGGACCGCGACGTTCATCGGCTCGCCGTCCCCGAGCACCCCGCCGCCGAGCAGGCGCGAATACGCCCAAACGTAATATACGATCTGCGGGACGAGCCGCCCGATATTGATAGAGTTTGCGGACGAGAACCGGAACCCGGCGCGGCGCATGGTTTCCCCGAGCTCCGCGTCCGAGAATATCGCCTTGACGCCGCTCTGTGCGTCGTCAAAATTACCGCGCACGCCGACGACGGACGTGTTTTTGCCGCGCTCCGTCACCATCTGCAATTCCTGCACGCGGGAAACGCTCCCCTTCGGATAGAACACGATGATGCGCGTCCCCGGCACATCAGCGAACCCCGCGAGCGCCGCCTTCCCCGTGTCGCCCGACGTCGCCGTCAGGATCACGATCTCTTCTTCGACGCCGTTTTTGCGCGCCGCCGCCGTCATAAGTCTCGGCAGGATCGAGAGCGCCATGTCCTTGAACGCGATCGTCTTCCCGTGGAACAGCTCGAGGTAGTACGCGCCCGCCGCGCGCCTCATTTCAACTATGTTTTCCGTATCGAACTTCGAATCGTATGCACCGAGGCAGGCGGCGCGCAGCTCCTCCTCGGTAAAATCCGTCAACAGCTGCCGCATCACGCGGTACGAGAGCTCGCAGTAGTCAAATTTCGCCGCCTCCGCCATCGTAAAATCGAACCTCGGCAGCCTGTCCGGCACGTAGAGCCCGCCGTCCGGCGAAAGTCCGCGAAGTATCGCCTGTGACGCCATCAGCTCCCCGCCGCGTCCGCGCGTGCTTTTATACATTATATTTTCCATCTGTCACTCCCCGATAAATCTTTTGAACAGGGTCTCCCCGTCGCCCGCGAATATGTCCGCCGCCTCCGCCTCACCGAGGCTGTACCGCGCTATCCGGCGTAGCTGGCGCGTGCTGTCGTATATCACGTAAGGCAAAACTTTATCTGCCGCCGTCCCTGATATGAGCAGCAGCCGATACGGCTCCCCGGACGCGTCCATCTGCGCCTTTATGCCGCCGAGCACCTCATCTGCCGCGTCGCCGACGTGTACAAAGACAAGGTCGCACCCGCCCGAGATCAGTGCATCGGCGGCTTTGCACGCCGCGTCAGCGTCGATGTCTCCGGCGCGAATTCCGTCTCCGAGCTTTAATGAATCGGCGCTGAAATCCCCGATCACCGCGCGCACGGTGCCGAGCTCACCCATAGAGGCGAGCGCGTCCATATTCGGCGTGTCCGCCTCATCGACCGCCGCTCTGCCGCAGACCATAACGATATATTTCACGTCTTTCCCGCCGTCCTTTCGTAAAAAAGCTGCCGCTGTCGGTCGAAATTATTTTACCATACTTTTATACCCGATTACAATACGCGATTCGGAAAAAAACCGCCCCCGGCCGGGGGCGGCGTTATACAATACGACAAAACATCATTTTGTGTGCTCCGCGAGATATCGCTTGATCGCGTCAAACGTCTCGTCGCTGATGACGTGCTCTATCTTGCAGGCGTCCTCCGCGGCGACGCGCTCGTCAACACCGAGGCGGCAGAACGTGTCCGTCAGGACGCGGTGGCGCTCATACGTCTTCTCCGCCTGACGCCGCCCCTCGTCCGTCAGCGTGATATATCCGGACGCGTCGACCTCGATATATCCCCCGCGGCGCAAAATCCCGACGGCGCGGCTGACGCTCGGCTTCGAATACCCCATGTATTCGCCGACGTCTATGGAGCGCACGTTTTTCTTCTGCTCCGACAGGATATATATCGTCTCAAGATACATTTCGCCCGATTCGAGCAGCGTCATGATACCGCCTCCCGTGTTCCGACCTTGATTTGTATATATTGTACCACACAAAGCCGAATATTGCAAGCGATTTCGGTATTTTTTGCTGCGGGTCGCCCGGGGCTTATCCCATCATGGGTGCCGGGGATATGTACCTTATTCCGCTCTGTTTTTGAGCAGGTCGCGGATCTCGGCGAGCAGCTCCGCCTCGGTCGGCGCCGGGGGCGCTGCGGGCGTCTCGGGCTCTGGTGCGGCCTCTTCTTCCTTCTTCTTCAGCGCCTCGGCCTTTTTCGCCGCGCTGTTGAACGCCTTGACGATCATAAAGCAGATGAATGCAATTATGAGGAAGTTGATGACCGCGGACAAGAGCGTGCCGAAGCCTATCGTCACGCCCGCGTCTGTGACGGCGCCCGCCTCATCGTAAGTCGGCGCGACGACGACCCAGTTGAGCTTGTCGGTGAAGTCCGTGCCGCCCGTGGCAAGGCCGATGAGCGGCATAAAGATGTTGTTTACAAGCGCGTTCGTTATCGCGCCGAATGCCGTCGCGATGATGACACCTATCGCCATGTCGATGACGTTGCCCCGATTGATGAACGCCTTGAATTCGGAAATGAATTTTTTCATGTTCCCACTCTCCCTGTTTTTTTCCTTTGTTTTATAGCCTCATCTGCTCCCGGCAGATGTCAGACCCGTTATTCCTCCACGCCTCGGCGGCGTGACAGCGCGGCGACGGCGTCGCCGTATGCGGCGGCGAGCAGCTCCGATATCCGGTCCGCCTCCCCGTCAAGGTACAGCGCGCCGATAAGGGATTCAAACCCCGTCGCCCGGTGATATTCGGCGACGCTCGCGCTCTTCGGCGCGGTCACGTGCGCGTTTCGCCCACGGCGGAAAAGGTCGCGTTCGCGCTCCGTGAGCGCGTCCTCGACGCGCGAAAACGCCTCGCTCTGCGAGCGCGCCGTCACGAACGAGAGCGCCTCCGCATTGCACGCGGCAGGCGTCGTGACGCCGTGCTCAAGCAGCGTCTTTCTGACCCAGACCTCTATGACCGCGTCCCCGAGATAGGCGAGCGCCGCTCCGCCGAGCTCATCATGAAGCATAGTACCGACTCCCCCCGAAAACGCGTTTTTTGCCGTCCCTCATTAAGTATATCACATTATTCCGGGAATTTCTACCCTTATCAAACTTTTTTTCGCGTGTGACCGCGCGGTCGCCGCCGTCATATAATGTAAATGCGGGGGCGACCCCGCAAGACGGAACAAAAAAACGCCCTCGGAGGGGCACCTCCGGGGCGGCGAAAGGAAAAAGCTATGGCACAGTTCACAAATCAGGCACAACTGTCGTATAACGGAACGGTCATAAACTCAAACATCACCGTCGGCGAATTCAGAGAGGAGCTCACCGCCGAAAAGCACGCCGTCACGGAAAATTACGTCGAGGGCGACGAGATAACGTATGTCGTCTCCGTCGTGAATACCGGCGGGACAGCGCAGAGCGGCGTCACCGTGACGGACGACCTCGGCTCGTATATCGCGGGCGGCTCGACCGTCTATCCGCTCACGTATGTTGCCGGCTCGGCGACGTACTATCAAAACGGCGAGCTTCAGGCCGCGCCGAACGTAGCGTCCGCGGCGCCATTGCGCATCACGGGGCTGACCGTCCCGGCGGGCGGCAGCGTCGTCCTCATATACAAGGCGGCGGTGAACGAGTTCGCGCCGCCCGTCATCGGCGGGACGGTCACGAACACCGCCGTCATCGACGGCGCGGGGATAACGACGCCGATCACCGTGTCCGAAACGGTCAGCGCGCTCGAGGGCGCGCGCCTCTCCATCGAAAAGACGCTCACGCCGACCGTCATCACCGGCAGCGGGACGCTGACGTACACGCTCGCTATCCGCAACCTCGGCCCGTCCCCGGCAACAGCCGCGGACAACATCGTCATCACCGACACGTTCAACCCGATCCTTCGCGGCATGACGGTGACGTACAACGGCGCGCCGTTCCCCGCCTCGTCGTACACGTATTCGGAGGCGACCGGCGTTTTCCGCACCGTCGGCGGCAGGATAACGGTCCCGGCGGCGACTTATACGCAGAATCCGTTCACCGGCGCGTGGACGGTGACCCCGGGTATCACGACCGTCGCCATCTCCGGCACGGTCTGACACAAACCGAGAGGGGCGGCTCGCCGCCCCTCTTTGCGTCATTTATTTTATCAGCGGCAAAAGCGACGCCGGATATTCCGGGACCGCGCCGAGCCGGGTGACGACATAGTCCGACAGCGCCACGGCGCGCGCAAGCGAGCGCTCGACGCCCGCGCCCGAGAGGTAGTTCACAAGGAAGCACGCCGAGAACGAGTCCCCCGCGCCGACGGTCGAGACCGCGCGAGAAGTCGGGACGGGCGAGCGGTACACGCGCCCCGCCGTCGTCTCGAAGACGAGCGCGCCGTCCCGGTCGAGCGTCATTATGACGAGGCGCAGATTCGTGTACCGCTCCGAAAGCGCGCGGCACACGTCCTCGCACCCGCCCTCGAGCCCGAAGACGCCCATCTCCTCGCGCGAGCACTTCAGTATCGTCGCGCGCCGCACCGCCGAGTCGAGGAACGCGTCCGTATAATAGCTCTGGCGAATGTTTATGTCGAAAAATATCTCGGGAAACGGCAGCCGTAGCAGCCCTTCAAGCGTCGCCGCCGACGCCTCATCGCGCGCGGCGAGCGAGCCGAAATAAAACGCGTCCGCAAGAATATCCCCGGCTGGCATCGGTATCATATCGTATGCAACGCCGCGCACAAGCTCATATGATGGGTGCCCGTCCGAGAGCGTCACGCGGCAGAATCCCGTCGGCGCGCCGACGCGCGCGACGTTTGCGACATCAACTCCGTATGACTCCGCCGCCGCGAGCGCCGCGTCCCCGAGAGGATCCCTGCCGACGGCGGATATAAGCCCGACGTCCGCGCCGAGCCGCGAGGCGTGCGCGGCGAAATTGAACGGAGCGCCGCCGATCGTTTTTTCCTCGCCGAATATGTCCCACAGTATCTCGCCGAACACGGCGAGCTTTATTTTTTTCATGACCTCACCTCGCGCGCGGATATTCGAAGCAGAGCGGGTATAGCGGCTCCTCGTCCTCCTCGACCGTCGGGAACCTGCCCTGCTCCTCGTAAAACCTGTTGTCCGTGTTGTCGTCGTTGACCATCGAGACCTCGCCGATCAAAACCTTCCCGGAGCCGCGCTCCGCCCAGAACGCGTGGTACTGCCTCGGCGGCAGCGTGATGCTTTCGCCCGGCATGAGGCGAAGTTTAGTCCCGGCGGGAACGGTCATGACGCGGCCGTCAAGCGTCACCGTGACGTCCGTGTCGGCAAGCCCGTCGTCCTCCGTCGCGTTGTATACCTCGACGACGAGCACCCCGCCGCCGCGGTTGATTATGTCCTCCATCTTGGAGTGGTGGAAATGCATCGGCGAATACTGATCCTCGTCGGAGATGAGGATCTTTTCGGCATATGTTTTTTTGCAGTTCGGGTCGGAGAGCGAGCCGTTCCGCAGCGTAAAGAGGAAGAGCCCGATCTTTTTAAAGTCGCCGTGTCCGTAGTCCGTTATGTCCCAGCCGAGCATATGATCGCGTATTTCGTCGTATTCGTGGCCGCACTTCTCCCAGTCGCCGCGCGTAAGGAACGCGAACGGCGGCAGGTGAAAGCCCATTTTGTTTATAAATTCAAGGTTTTCCCGCATTATGCGGTTTATCTCCGAGCGCTTCATGATCTGTGACCTCACTTTATCTTTATTTCGCGATATCACGGTATATTTTATCACAAATCGCGCCCCGTGTCACGGCGAATACGAAAATTACGTAGAAAAAGCTTCGTCCGAGCCAAGCAGCCAAAGCACGGATACGTGCAGGACTTTAGCCAACGCCGGAAGCTCGTAGTCTGCAACGAAACGTTCGCCTGCCTCGAGCCTGCTGACACTGTCTCGCTCAATATCTACGCCCATCGCGCGAAGACATTCGGCGAGTTCTGTCTGAGTAAGATCAGATGCACGCCTCGCTTGACGGACACGATCACCACAAATATTCTTTTTACCGTTATAGTCATATATTTTCATCAATGCCATACCCCGTTATACCGTTTTCCTCTGTACTGCCGTCTCCAAGCAGCCACATTAATTCAACGTGAAGCACAGATGCAAACATAAGAACCTCAAAATCCGCTACAAAGCGCTCCCCCGTCTCAATCTTGCTTATACATTCTCGGACAAGATTCACGCCGCATATCTGCATTCTCGCGGCAAGGTATTCCTGAGACAGCCCGAGTCGTTGTCTCGCCTCACGTATTCGTTCACCGCAAATATTTTTTCTGCCGTGATAATTATATATCTTCATTCCATCATCTTTCTAAAATATGTGCTAACGTATTAAAGATAAGAATTTTTCTTGACATTAGCACATTTTTATGATATTATTGTAATAAAGATGCGAATTCACTATTATATTTTTTTACGGAGAAGCAAATGAACGAACAAACCGCTGTCACTTCGACTGCACTGAAAGAAGGCATTGGGATTTTGTACGACATGGAACTGAACAACTATATGATGAATCGTGCTATATCCGAGTTGGATTATAAGATTAATTTTCTCGGTCGACAACGAAATATACCTGCTCCACAAAAAAATAGACGCCTATTTGATATGATCGAATTCGACGAAATTAGAGGTTGTTCTCTCGGGGGAGGATTTGCAGGTTTTGTTATATTTCTTTTTCTTGATTGTTTTAACGTATTAAAGAACCTGAATAATTACGGAATGACAATTGCTTTTCTTGGGTTTATAGCGGCAGGCATTATAGTTGTAAACGCTTCTTATTTTTTGTTTTTAGTCTATGATGTTTATGATAATAAAAAAATATATAATGCTAAGTATGCCGAATACTTAGAGAAGATAAATAATGACAAAAAACGCGTGGCAAACGAGAACCTGCAAAAAGACAAAATTATTTCAAAAAAAGCTGCACTTATCAAGCGCAGTCGGGAAGCTGTGGAAAAGCTAAATCGCTTCTACAATGCCATCGGAATAGACAGTCACTACCGCAATATTGTCCCAATAAGTTATATGAATGAATTTCTGCGGCTCGGGATAGCGACAAAGCTCGAAGGGGCAGACGGGCTCTACTACCTTATCCGCAAAGAGCTGCGCATGGATCAGATGCAGTATACAATGAATGAGATATCGAGTAAACTTGATACATTGATCGACAAAACGCACGAGCTTCATTCCGATCTTTTAAATATCAACTCCAAGTGCGACAAACTCGTCAACGCCACGATACGCGCTGCCTCCTCCGCTGAAAGTGCGGCGGTAAACAGCGCCATTACCGCATACAATTCCGAGCGGATCGCAAAAGAACAGGAATACCAGAATATGCTTATTACATATAATTTTCTCAAAAATTGAAAGATATATATAAATAAGGGACTCTGAAAAAAGGCGCAAAAGAAAAAGGGAGATCATTCGAGCGAAAGTCTCGTGATCTCCCTTTTAATTTAAATATTACGATTTAAAAACGAAAAAACAAGCGGGCACAATATTTATTTGCTGAAGATCAGATATCAGCGGCTGCAAAAAACGTTATGCCGCGATACATAAATATGCGCTCCGCGTGCATAACGTTTTTCGTAATACCCCATTTATTCGGTTTAAAATGTTTTTCTAATATTTCACACGTTTGCGGCGGCGGGGCGCGGGAAAAATAAAGTCAAAAGAAAAGAAAGGCCGCGATAAAAATGAACGGAAATTATAAAAGAACGGCGGCGGCAATGCTCGCCTCGGCGATGCTGCTGTCGCTGTTCGCTCTCGCCCCGCGCGCGAACGCCGCATACGACGACACGCGCCCCTATAACTGGTATGTGATACGCAAAAAGGACCACACTCAGCCGCCCGCAGACTCGAACATGGCGTTTATCGAAAAGCTCGGCGGCGTCTATGTCGACAAAAACCACGGCGATGATGCCGAGGACCGTGTGCTCTACCTGACATTTGACGCCGGGTACGAAAACGGCAACGTCGAGCGCATTCTCGACACGCTGAAGGAGAAAAACGTGCACGGCGCGTTCTTCATACTCGGCAATATGATAGAGCGCTTCCCCGACCTCGTGCTCCGCATGCGCGATGAGGGGCACCTCGTCTGCAACCACACGTATACGCACAACGATATGTCGACCGTCTGTGACGAGGCGGAATTCTCCGCCGAGCTCTGCCGCCTCTCCGACGCTTACAAAGCGCTGACGGGGGACGAAATGCCGAAATACTACCGCCCGCCGGAAGGAAGATTCTGCGAACGCAATCTCAAATTCGCGCAGTCGATGGGATATCACACCGTTTTCTGGAGCTTTGCATATGCCGACTGGGACAACAACAAGCAGCCCTCCCGTGAATACGCGATCAAGAAAATAACCGACAATCTTCACAACGGAGCCGTTATCCTCCTTCACCCGACGTCTAAGACAAACGCCGATATTCTCGGAGAGGTCATAGACATCTGTGTAAAAGATGGGTACCGCTTTGGCACGCTCGATGAATTATGCGCAAAATAAGACTTGCGGCGGCAGCTGCCGCCGTCGCCTCCGTTTGTTCGCTTTTTTCTTCCGCGTCGCGCGTTTTCTCGGCTTCAGACGATTTTTCGACATTTGTATTCGAATCTTCCGCGTCCGTCTATCATGGCGGCGACGTCTTCGCAGGTTACGGGGACCGCACCGTTGCGCTCACGTTTGACGACGGGCCGCACCCGAGGGAGACGGACGAAATTTTAGCCGTACTCGACGAGTACGGCGTGAAGGCGACATTTTTCGAAATAGGCTGCAACGTGCGCCTCTACCCGGAGGTGACCGCGCGCGTCATCGCCGCAGGACACGAGGTCGGCAACCACACCGACTCGCACAAATTCCTTCGCGGCTATTCGGAGGAGCGGATCGAAAAAGAGATACGCGCGGCGGACGACTCGATAAACGAGGTCTGCCCGTACAAGACGCGCTTTCTCCGCCCGCCCGGCGGCATATACGACAGCGCCGTCGTCGCGGCGTCAAAATACGAGGACAAGGTCCTCGTCCTCTGGACGATAGACACCCTTGACTGGAACCACAGGAGCTGCCGCGGCATCGTTGACGAGGTGCTTGACAACGTGAAGGGCGGCGACATTATCCTGATGCACGACTACGTCTCCGGCGA
>CANROT010000001.1 GCA_947632285.1 uncultured Clostridia bacterium | reverse complement strand
CTTGAAGAGCGGGTACAGCCCCGCGACGAACGTGGATAAATCGGTCGCCGCCATATACACGTTCGTCGCGGGGCTGTACCCGCTCTTCAAGTCATACTTCGACCGGATAACGAATTCCGTTGTCCGCTGGGTGTGCAAGCTCGCGGCATACAACATCGTCGTCGCGGCGCTCTACTTCGCGGCGCTCGCGTTCTTTTCCCCGGAGGTCGACGCGCCCTGGCTGATCGCCTCGGTGCTCCTGCTTGCAAACGCCGTTTTCGTCTTCTCCGACCTGCTTGCAGACAGGCTGACGCTCCTATACAATGTCAAGTTCCGCCCGATGCTCCGTCGGCGCGGCATATTATGATGAAAGACCGGTGAATGATCATGATACGTTCAATGACCGCCTTCGGGCGCGCCGTCCGCGAGTCGGGCGGCAAACGGTACACGGTCGAGATGAAATCAGTCAACGGGAAGTATCTCGACTGTTCCGTCCGATATCCGCGCCAGTACGGCTTTGCGGAGCCGAAGATCAAATCGTATATCTCCGAGCACGGCGTCACGCGCGGCAAGGTCGATATCTACCTCGGCGTCGAGGTGATCGAGCAGCGCGGCGTCACGGTCGCGCTCGACCCGGCGCTCGCCGCCTCGTATATAGACGCGCTCTGCCGCCTGCGGGACGAGTTCGGCCTGCGCGACGATATAACCGTTTCGCGCGTCGCCGCGTTCCACGACATCTTCAACGTCACCTCCGAGGCGGAGGATATCGACGCCGAGTGGTCGGCGATAGAGGAGACGCTTGCAGAGGCGCTCGACGATTTTCTCGCGATGCGCACCGCGGAAGGTGAGCGGCTCGCCGCGGACGCGGAGGCAAAGCTCTGCGAGATAGAGGCCGCCGCCGCGGAGATAAAGGCGATCTCCGAGGCGAATATCGAGGGGTACCCGCAAAAGCTCGCCGAGCGCATCTCGGCGCTGCTCGAGGGCGGCGGCGTTGAGCTGAACGAACAGCGCATCCTCACCGAGGCGGCGATATTCGCCGACCGCGTCTCGATAGATGAGGAGCTCGTCCGCCTCGCCTCGCACCTTGACGCGTTCCGCGATATAATCAGGAATGAAGAGGCCGTCGGAAGAAAGCTCGATTTCCTCGTTCAGGAGATCAACCGGGAGACGAACACCATCGGCTCAAAGTCTCAGGACACAAGGATCGCGCACCTCGTCGTCGACATCAAGTGTACAGTCGAGAAGATACGCGAGCAGATACAGAATCTGGAGTGACGCAAATGACGTTTCTTAACATCGGCTACTCAAATCTCGTCGCGGCAGAGCACGTCGTCGCCGTGATCGGCAGCGACACTGCCCCCGCCAAGCGCCTTATAGGCGAGGCGAAGGAGGCGGGGCGCGTCATCGACGCCACGTGCGGCAAGCGCACCCAGTCCGTCATTGTCACGGACAGCGACCACATAATCCTCTCCGCCCTCTCGCCGGACGCCGTCGGAAGGCGCGCCGAGGAGAGGGACGCGGGCGAATGAACCGCGCGAAATAAAGACAACTCCCATTTATTCGGATAAAAATAAAAACGATCATAAGAAAGGACAAAATAAAATGTCAATGATCTCTCCCTCTATCGATGAACTGACGAAGGGTCAGTTCAACCGCTACACGCTCGTCATCGCGACCGCCAAGTGCGCGCGCCTCGTTACGAACGAGTATGTCAAGCAGCGCGAGGTCGCGGAGACGCGCATCGCGAACAAGGAAACGGATAAAATGCTCGCCTCGATGATAAAGCGCGAGTTCCGCGACGAGAAGGCGGTCAAGTCCGCCGTCACGCGCCTTGCCGCGGGCGAATTCCGCGTCGTCCCTCCGGACGACGGCAAATATTGAGCCATACGGAGCATGAACAGCGAATACGCCGGGTGCCGCATACTTGACGCGCCCTATCACGCGGACCGCGAATACACCTATTATATTCCGCGCGAGCTGGCGGCGGACATAATGCCCGGCGTGTTCGTAGCCGTTCCGTTCGGCGGCGGGAACAGGAAAAAGACCGCCGTTGTCACGTCGGTTTCGAATGAGACCGGGCTTGAGGTGTGCAAACCGATATCGTCCGTGACGAATCGGGGGCTGACGCTCACGCCCGACCTGCTCGATATCTGCCGATTCCTCACCGAGCACACGCTATGCACGTTCGGCGAGGCGGTCCACACCGTCGTGCCGCGCGGCGCGCTCTCCCGCGTGCTTGAAATATTTGAGGCCGCCTCGGGCGGGGACGACGGCATACTTGAGACGCTGTCGGCAAAGGCGCTGCTCGTGTACGGGTTCATTAAGACGAAGGGCCCCGTCAACTCCGACCGGCTCCGGTCCGAGTTCGGAGGCGACGACGCGCTCACCCTCGCCTCAGCGCTCGTAAAATGCGGGCTCGTCACCCGCTCTCTCGACGTGCGCGAGCCGACAAACGCGAGAAAAACGCGCGACGTATCGCTCGCCGTCACCGAGGGGGAGGCGCGCGCCTATGTCGAGGATAAAAAGAACCGCTCAAAGCGCGCAAAGGAGATCGTCACCTACCTCTCAGGTCACGGGACGGTCGGGATCGAGGAGCTGAGATCGTCTCTCGGAGACATCTCGGCGCAGCTCCGAAAGCTCTCGGAGCTCGGGGTCGTGAGCATAGCTGAGCGCCGCGTTCTCCGCAATCCGTTCTCGGGGCTCCGAAAGCCGCAGGCGCCGCTGTCCCTGTCCGAAACGCAGAGGGCGGCGTATGATGAGCTTTTGTCGCTCTATCACACGGGCGAGGCAAGGGCGGCGCTTTTGCACGGCGTCACCGGCAGCGGGAAAACGTCCGTCATCCGCGCGATGATAGACGCGGTAACGGCGGAGCACAGGTCGGTCATCATACTCGTCCCGGAGATCTCGCTGACGCCGCAGACCGTGAACATTTTCTGCGGCAGCTACGGCGACCGCGTCGCCGTCATTCACTCCTCCCTCTCCGAGGGAGAGCGCGTTGACGCCTGGCAGCGCATTCGCTCAGGCGACGCCGATATCGTCATCGGCACGCGCTCCGCGGTGTTCGCGCCGGTGCCGAACCTCGGAATGCTCGTCATCGACGAGGAACAGGAGCACACGTACAAATCGGACGGGACGCCGAAATACACGGCGCACGACGTTGCGCGCTTTCGCTGCGCAAAGTCCCGGGCGCTCCTGCTTTTGTCGAGCGCGACGCCGTCTCTCGGCTCATATTATAAGGCAAAAACGGGCGCCTACACGCTCATCACGATGAAGGAGCGCTACGGCGGCGCAACGCTGCCGCGCGTCACCGTCGCTGATATGCGCCTTGACCGCGCGGACGGGAACGGCTCCCCGCTCGGCTCCGTTTTGCTCTCGGAGATCAAGGAAAACCTCGACCGCGGCGAACAGACGATACTCTTTCTGAACCGCCGCGGCTACAATAATTTTCTCTCCTGCAAGTCGTGCGGAAAGGCGGTGCTCTGCCCAAGGTGCAGCGTCGCCCTGACGTATCACGCGACGCGCCGTCTGAACGCGACCGACAACCGCGACGACACATCTCGGCGGGCAGGCTCGAGTGCCACTACTGCGGCTACCGCGCGCCCGCGCCGGAGAGGTGCCCCGAATGCGGCGGCGAAAACCTCTTCTACATGGGCTGGGGGACGCAGCGCGTCGAGCAGGAGCTCGCCGAGCGGTTCCCCGCCGCCCGCATTCTCCGCATGGACGCGGACACGACGCGCGCGAGATCGTCCTATGACGAGATCCTCGGCGCGTTCGGCAGAGGCGACGCGGACATACTCCTCGGCACGCAGATGGTAACGAAGGGACACGACTTTCCGGCCGTCACCCTCGTCGGCGTGCTGCTCGCCGAGTCGTCTCTCTATCTTGACGACTACCGCGCCGCGGAGCGCACATTTTCGCTCATCACGCAGGTGATAGGGCGGGCGGGCCGCTCAAAGCTGCCGGGCCGCGCCGTCATACAGACGTACACGCCCGAAAACATAAATCTCGGCTTCGCCTGTCGGCAGGATTACGAATCGTTTTTCGAAAACGAGATCGCGAACAGGCGCGCGTTCACGTTCCCGCCGTTCTGCGATATCGCGCAGATAACGCTTTCGAGCGCGGACGAGGCGGAGCTGTCGTCCACCGTTCTGCGGCTCGCGGACTATATAAGGACCGTGTCGCGCGAGCGGTTCCCGGACGTGCCGCTCTTGATGTTCGGCCCGTTTGAGGCGCCCGTTTACCGCGTCAACGACAAATATCGTATGCGCGTCGTCTGCAAATGCAAGCTCGGGCGGCGCACGCGGGAGCTGTTCGCGGACGTGATGGGCGCGTTTACGCGGGGCGTCTCGCGCCGCGTCACGGTTTCAATAGATCTCAATCCAAACAGCATATAACGAAAGGACTCACATGGCAAAACTGAGGATCAGAAAAAAGGGCGACCCCACGCTCCGGTCGCACAGCAGACCCGTCGACAAGATCACGGACCGCATCATAACGCTGCTCGACGATATGGCGGAAACGCTCCACGACGCGGACGGCTGCGGGCTCGCCGCGCCGCAGGTCGGCGTCCGCCGCCGCATCGTTCTCGTGGAGACGGAGGAAACGGGGCTGCTCGAGCTCATCAACCCCGAAATAATCGCCTCCGAGGGCGAACAGCTCGAGCAGGAGGGCTGCCTTTCGATCCCGGGCGAATGGGGTATCACGCGCCGCCCCGCAAAGGTGACGGTCCGCGCCCTCAACAGGGCGGGCGAGACCTGCGAATACACGGGCGAGGGGCTCCTCGCGCGCGCGTTCTGCCACGAGATAGACCACCTCGACGGCAAGCTCTACACAGACCCCGGCACGCTCGTCCGAATGGTAGACCCGGACGAGGACGAATGAGCTTATAAAGGATAAATACGCTGATGAGAATACTTTTCATGGGCACACCGGACTTCGCGGTCCCCGCGCTCAACGCGGTCGCCGCCTCGGGCGAGGAGCTCGTCGCCGTTGTGACTCAGCCGGACAGACCGCGCGGCCGCGGCTACACGCTGACGCCGCCGCCCGTCAAGGCGCGCGCTCTTGAGCTCGGCGTCCGCGTGCTCCAGCCGGAGCGCATACGCGGGGACGAGTTCGCATCGGTGCTCGCCTCGCTCGATCCCGAGCTTATAATCGTCGTCGCATACGGTAAAATACTCCCGAAAAACGTTCTTGACTATCCGAGGTTCGGCTGCGTCAATGCGCACGCCTCGCTTTTGCCCAAGTACCGCGGGGCGGCCCCGATGCAGCGCGCCATAATGGCGGGCGAGCGCGAGACGGGAGTGACCGCGATGTTCATGGACGAGGGGCTCGACACCGGCGACATAATACTCACAAAGAAAGTCCCGATAGAGGACGCCGATAACCTCGAGGCCGTTCACGACAAGCTCGCCGCCGCCGGAGCGGAGGCGCTCACCGACGTTATCGCCGGGATAAAGGCAAAAACGCTGACGCGCACGCCCCAGCCGGAAGGCGCGACATACGCCGCAAAGATCGAGGACGGCGACACGCTCGTCGATTGGGCGCGCCCGGCACACGAGATCTGGTGCCTGATTCGCGCGCTCTCCCCGGCCCCGCTCGCGTATACGCTCATGCCGGACGGCAAGCGGCTGAAGCTCGCCGCCGCCGAATACTCCGCCGACACCGCGCCTGGCGCCGCGCCCGGCACGGTCACATCGATCGCGGGCGGCAAAATCGCCGTCGCGGCGGGGAGCGGGACCGTGTATATAACGGAGTGCCAGCCCGAGGGGAAGCGGCGAATGACGTCCGCCGACCTCATCAACGGGCGCCGCGTCGCCGCGGGCGACGTGTTCCGCGCATGAACGTCCGCAGGCTCGCGCTTGACGCACTTGTGCGCGCCGCGCGCGACGGAAAATATCTGAACCTCGAGCTCGATTCAAGTCTCTCGCGCCATGAGCTTTCGCCCGCGGACCGCGCGCTTCTGACCGCGCTTGTCTACGGCACGTGTGAGCGTGCGCTGACGCTCGACAGAGAGATCGAGGTGCTCTCGGGCCGCCCGACCGACAGGCTGGACGCCGAAACGCTTGCCGCGCTGCGGCTCGGCCTATACCAGATACTTTACACCGACAAAATACCGCCGCACGCGGCGGTGAACGAGACGGTGGCCGCCGCACCCGCGCGCTCGCGCGGGCTCGTGAACGCCGTTTTGCGCCGCTCTCTGCGCGAGGGCGCGCGCCCCCATCTTCCGCCGGACGACGGCACGGCAGAATATCTCTCGCTCGCATATTCGGTCCCGCTGCCGATAGTCAGCGGCTGGCTCCGCGATTACGGCGCGCTCGCGCGCATGCTTTGCGAGGCCGCCAACCGCACCCCGCCCGTGACGCTGCGCGTAAACACGCTCAAAACGGACGCGGGGGAGCTGCTGCGCCGATTTTGTGATTCCGGCATCGAGGCGGAGGCGAACGCGATATGCCCCGACATGATAGACATACGGCGCGCCTCCGCCGTCACCGGGCTTTACGGCTACGGGGACGGGCTTTGGTTCGTCGAGGACGCCGCCTCCCGCATCGCGGTCGCCGCCTCCGGCGTCCGCCCGGGCGACACCGTCGTCGACACCTGCTCCGCGCCGGGCGGAAAATCGTTTTCCGCCGCGATAGACATGGGCGGCCGCGGGAAGATACACGCCTTTGACATTCACGAAAACAAGCTCTCGCTGATCCGCTCCGGCGCCGAACGGCTCGGGATCGACATCATTTCCGTCGAGGCGCGCGACGCGCGCACCCCCGACCCCGCGCTGCTCCTCACCGCAGACGTCGTCATATGTGACGCGCCGTGCTCCGGGCTCGGCGTGATATCCAAAAAACCCGACATTCGCTACCGCGACATGGAGCTCGCGGCGGGGCTGCCGCGCGTCCAGTCCGAGATACTCGCCGCCGCCTCCGCATACGTTAAGCCGGGCGGCACGCTCGTCTACTCGACGTGCACGCTTTTGAAGGCGGAGAACGAAGATGTTGCCGCCGGATTTCTCGATTCGCACCCGGACTTTTCCGCCGAGCCGTTCAGCGTATACGGGATCGACGCGCCGGACGGCATGCTGACGCTTTTGCCCCCGGTGCACGGAACGGACGGATTTTTCATAGCAAAGCTGAAGAGAAACGCATAAAATGAACGAAAAAACAGACATTCTCCGCCTTTTGCCCGACGAGCTTGAGGCGCTCATAACGTCGCCGCCGTACTCGCAGCCGAAATTTCGCGCGGGGCAGATCTTTTCCTGGCTGCACCGCGGCGCGGGATTTGACATGATGACGAATCTCCCGCTCGCGCTCCGCGCGGCGCTTGCCGAAAGCTGCGTGATAAAAACGCCCGCCGTCGAGCGGCGCCTCGTTTCCGAGACGGACGGAACGATAAAATATCTGCTCCGCCTCACAGACGGGAACTGTGTCGAGGCGGTCTACATGAAATACGAGCACGGCAACACGCTCTGCGTCTCGTCGCAGGTCGGCTGCCGAATGGGGTGCCGCTTCTGCGCCTCCACAAAATCCGGCAGGGTCCGCGACCTTGCCGCCTCGGAGATGCTCGGCGAGGTGATCGCCGCCGAGCGCGACACCGGGACCCGCATCTCAAACGTCGTGATGATGGGGATAGGCGAGCCGCTCGACAACTATGACGAGACGGTGAGATTTCTCCGCCTGCTCTCAGCTCCCGGCGGGCTCGGGATCGGGCTGCGCCATGTCTCCGTCTCGACGTGCGGCATCGTGCCGCGCATACGCGACCTTGCCGCGACCGGGCTGCCCGTCACGCTTTCGATCTCGCTGCACGCTCCGGACGACAAAGCGCGCTCGGCGATCATGCCGGTCAACAACACGTATCCCGTCTCCGAGCTGCTCGGCGCCTGCCGGGACTGGTTCCTGGCGACGGGGAGGCACATTTCGTTTGAATACACACTCATCTCGGGCAAAAACGACTCGCCCGAGGACGCGCGCCTACTCGCCTCCACGCTCCGCCGGTATATGAGCGACGGCGGGCGGACGCTGCCGATGCACGTCAACCTGATACCGCTCAACGACGTCGAGGGCACGGGGCTTTCGCGCTCGTCAAAAGACGCGGTCCGCCGCTTTTCCGAAACGCTCACCTCGCTCGGCATCACCGCAACGGTGCGCCGCCGCCTCGGCCCCGACATAAATGCCGCCTGCGGCCAGCTGCGTATCAGCAGCGCCGAGGGCAAAAGCTAAGACAGCAACAAGGAGGTATACCGATGCTGTACCACGCGAAAACAGATATAGGCAGGTCCCGCCACTCAAACCAGGACACGTTCTCAACGCTCAAGATCGCCGACGACCTCTGCTTTTTCCTTGTCTGTGACGGGATGGGCGGCGCGAACGGCGGGGAGGAGGCGAGCAGGCTCGCCGCGGAGATCGCGACGGCAAATATCGAGCGCGACCTCGACCTCGTCCTGCACGACAAGGAGCTCGACACCGATAAATATATCCCGAAAATACTCGCATTCGCGGCGCGCGAGGCGAACCTCGCCGTCTACGACCGCGCGCAGGAAAAGCCGGAGCTCTCCGGCATGGGGACGACGTTTGTCGGCGCCGTCGTCTACGGCAACACGCTCTACGCGGCAAACGTCGGCGACAGCCGCCTCTATATCGTGAACGGCGCGGGCGCCAAGCAGATAACGCGCGACCACTCGTATGTGCAGTACCTTGTCGACATCGGCGTGATGACGAGCTCACAGGCGGAATCCTCCTCAAAGCGCAACATAATCACGCGCGCGATAGGCACGGACGAGACGGTCGAGCCCGACACCTACACCGTGACGCTCGAGGCGGACTCATATATCCTGCTCTGCTCGGACGGGCTCTCAACGATGGTGGACCGCGCGGATATCGCCCGCATCGTGTGCGGCCCCGGCAGCGTAGAGGAAAAGGTGTCCGCCCTCGTCGACGCCGCGAACGAACACGGCGGCCGCGACAACATCACCGTCGTGCTCGCGAAGACAGAGCAAGCCGAGTAAAAGCGGGGGCATGACAGATGGAATCGTTTGAAAGGTACGTCGGACAGACGTTCGACGGAAGATATTATATAGAGAAGGTCGTCGGCATCGGAGGAATGGCGGTCGTCTTCCGCGCGACGGACTCGGTCACACACCGCACCGTCGCGATAAAGATGCTGAAGGAGGACGTCGCGAAGGACGAGGCCGCCGTCAAGCGCTTTATCAACGAGTCAAAGGCGGTCGCGATGCTCTCGCACCCGAATATCGTCTCGATATATGACGTCTCCGTCAGCGGGGAATCGAAATATATCGTCATGGAGTACATCGAGGGCATAACGCTCAAAAGCTATATGTCAAAGCGCGGCGCGCTCCCCCTGCCGGAAACGCTCAGCTACTGCGAGCAGCTTTTGCGCGCGCTGACGCACGCGCACAGCCGCGGCATCGTCCACCGGGACATAAAGCCGCAGAACATTCTTTTGCTCAAGAACGGGCTCATCAAGGTCGCGGACTTCGGCATCGCGAAGCTGCCGAACGCTGACACCGTCACGATGACGGACCGCGCGATCGGCACCGTCTACTACATCAGCCCCGAACAGGCGAGCGGTCTTCCGATAGACGCGCGCTCCGATATATACTCGACCGGCGTTCTGCTGTATGAAATGGCAACGGGAAGGCTGCCGTTCACGGCGGAATCGCCCGTTTCGGTCGCGCTCATGCAGGTGCAGGACAAGCCCGTCCCGCCCACCTCCGTAAATCCGCAGATCCCGCGCGGGCTCGAGCAGATCATTCTGACCGCGATGGAAAAATCGCCCCTTCAGCGCTTTCAGACGGCGGAGCAGATGCTGCGCTGGATAGAGGCGCTTAAGCGCGACCCCTCCGTCGTCTTCCGCCCGCTGGCGACGCCGATAGAAAAGAAGAACGCGAAGGAGGAGCCGAAAAAGGAAAAAGAAAAGGAGCCGGAGGGCGGCAGGAACTACCTCGAGGCCTCGATGCTCCCAATAATCCTCGGCGTCGCGTTCGCATTCCTCATCGCCTGCATCATCAGTGCCTATTATCTCTGGACGGAGGTGCTGTTCAATTCCGAAAACGAGCAGTCATACATTATGACCGTCGAAAATTTCGTCGGCTCGGAATTTACAACGGCGCTCGAGGCGGACCTGAAATCAAAGAATTACGTTATCCACACCGAGTATATATATGACTCCGAGCTCCCGTTCGGCACGATAGTCGAGCAGGAGCCCCTCGCGAACGAGCGCTGCCGCGTCGAGCCGGGAAGGCTGTACTGCGACCTATATTTGACGATCAGCCGCGGCTCGGAAACGTTCACGCTGCCGGACGTCCTGATGCAGGACTACAGGCAGGTCGAAAATTCGCTCGCGCGCGAATACGGCCTCATCGCCGAGGTCATCGAGGACTATAACTCCGCCGTGACCGCCGGATATATCTACCGCACGGAGCCAATCGCGGGCTCGACCGTGAAGCCGGGCGACACCGTCAAGCTCTATGTCAGCCGCGGGCAGAAGATAGAGACGAAGATCGTTCCCGACTTCGTCGGCAAAACGGAGCGCGCGGCGCGCGTCGATATGGAGAACAACAACCTCGTCGTCGGCAAGGTCGAGTACGAATACTCGGACGAGGCGGAGGGCACCGTCATCAAGCAGAGCCGCGTCGCGTACACGTCCGTCGCGGAGGGGACGGTAATAGATTTCGTCGTCAGTAAGGGGCCCGAGCCGAAAGAGACGGAGCCGGCGCCCGAAGACACGGAGACGGCGCCGCCCGAGGGCGGGGAAGATACAGAGCCGTGACCGTCCGGGGACTCATAACAAAGGGCGTCGGCGGGCTTTATACCGTACTCACCGACGATAACACCGCCTTTGCGTGCCGCGCGCGCGGTCACTTCCGCCATGACGGCATCTCGCCGACGGTCGGCGACACCGTGACCGCCGTTATCGGGGACGAGGCGTTCTCGGGGGAGCGGATAAAAAGGACGGGAGACACCGAGGTCGACGGCGTCATAGATTCCATCGAGCCGCGCAAAAATCTCCTGATCCGGCCCCCGTTCGCGAATCTTGACGTCATGTTCGCCGTCATACCGACGTGCCGCCCCGCGCCGGACCTCACCTCCGTTGACAAAATGCTCTCCATCTCCGAGCACGCGGACATAAACGCCGCCGTCATAATCACAAAATATGAGCTCGACCCGCCCGCCGCGGACAGGGTCGCCGACATATACAAAAAGGCCGGGTACCCGGTCTTTCCCGTCAGCGCCGTCACCGGGGAGGGGCTCGGCGCGCTCTCGGACTATATCGCCTCGCTCGGCGGCGGCGCGCTGACCGCGTTCGCGGGCGCGTCCGGAGCGGGAAAGTCAACGCTCTTGAACCGGCTCTATCCCGCGCTCTCGCTCGGGACCGGGGAGCTGTCTCGCAAGATATCGCGCGGGCGGCAGACGACGCGCCACGTCGAGCTGTTCCCAACGGGCACCGGCGCATACATCGCCGACACGCCCGGATTTTCCCTGCTCGACTTTGAGCGCTTTGACTTTTTCTCGGTCGAGGCGCTGCCGTTCACGTTCCGCGAATTTGAGCCGTACCACGGGAAGTGCCGGTATACGAAGTGTACGCACGTCTGCGAGGACGGCTGCGCCGTCATCGCCGCCGTCAATTCGGGGCTGATAGCGCGCGAGCGCCACGACAGCTACCGAGCCCTCTACGAAACGCTGAAGGACAAGCGCCCGTGGAACAAATAAAATAACGGCGCCGCCGCAAAAAATCCCTGACACCGCCGACACGATCCCCGCCGGAGCCGCTCCTGAACCGTAGAACAAGAAAGCCTTGCCGTCCTGTACGTCGCGTTAAATACCCCCGATAAAGCTCCGCACGAAATATCGGGAAATAAGGATCGCCTTTTGATAAAATACAGACAGACAAGGGGGAGAGTATGGACTGGATCAACGGTTTGCAAAAGGCGATCGACTATATCGAAGACAACCTGACAGAAACGATCGATTACGAAAAAGTCGCCGCGCAAAGCTATTCATCGAGCTATCACTTTCAGCGCGTGTTCAGTATTCTTTGTGGTTTTACCGTCGGCGAGTATATCCGGAATCGCAGATTATCGCTTGCCGGTGCAGAGCTCGCCAACAGCGATGCAAAGGTGATCGACATCGCGCTCAAGTACGGCTATGAAAGTCCGGACAGCTTTGCAAAAGCATTCCAGAAATTCCACGGTATATTGCCGTCTCAGGCTCGCAAAAACGGCAGTATGCTGAGATCCTATTCCCGTCTTGTACTGAAATTATCTTTGGAAGGCGGTACGCTTATGGATTACAGGATCGAAGAAAAAGACGAATTCATTTTGACGGGATATAAACGTCGGTTTGAAGGTGTGCCCGGAGAACGTGAAAAACAAGAAAAAGAAATGTATGTTACAACAAGACCGTGGCAATACATTCTGAGCGCATTGGCAGGTGATATTGATGCGCAGCATTATAATGTCATTGCGAATATTGACGACACAGGATACGATTTTTATATCGCGAATAAGCTGTCGGAATATTACAGAAACAACCTCAATAAGGAGTATATTCTCGGCACAGAATTTGCGAGCCATTATGAGAATATCACTATTCCCAAATGCACCTATGCAATATTTGAAACCGAGAGATGCGCATACCCAACGCTTGTTTTTCTTGATTTGAGACGCAGGATCGCAAGCGAGTGGCTCCCCACGTCGGGATATCAATTGGCGGATTCTCCGGAAATTGTTGTAACTCATTGGTACGGAGGGAACAAAAGCGACGAGCGGTATCGCGAGTTGTGGATTCCGATCACTCCGTGCGAATAACCTGCCGCCTGCGTTTTTTTACTCGTTCTCTCAAAAAAGTCTGCAGGGCTGCCGCTCCTTGCGTTTCTAACGCTTGGGCGGCAGCCCCGATTTTTTTGCCGTTATTTGTTTTTGACGCCGAAAATACGTTTCAAAAACGGTATGAACAGCTTTGGCGGACGCACGATGACTATCTTCATCTAAAGACCCTCCGGGTATCGTTATTTCCCGATCTCATTATATGCGCCCGCGCGAAAGCGCGCCACTTATGCCTCGCAGTCCATGCAGATGCGCTCGGAGACGAGCGGGCGTATGACGGAGGCGACGGCCATATGCTCCGGCGCCGTCTTATAAGCTATGTACGCCGCCTCGTCCTCGAAGACGGCATCGAGCATGAGGTCGCACGTCGAGGACGCGAGGGGGTCCTTATACAGCTTTATCGAGATGAGCCCGGGGATCACGGACGGCAGGCGCGAAAACGCCTCCGCGCAGAAATCTATCTTGCGCCTCATGTCCGCCTCGTCGTGATCCGTGCGAAGCCTCCAAAGAATAACATGCTTGACCATATTTTCTCCCTCCCGTCCGAGCGCGCGCTCAGACTTCAATTATTATCGGCAAAATTATCGGGCGGCGCTTGACGCGGCGCGAAATGAATTTCGCAAGTGCGTCGCGCACGTCGTTCTTTATGTCGGAGATGTCCGCCTTGTAGTCGAGGATCGCGCGCTCGAGCGCTTCCTTCGCGATACCGCGCATCTCTTCCATCAGCTCCTCCGATTCCTTCACGTATATGAACCCGCGCGTGAATATATCGGGCGGCGTCACAACGTCGCGCGCGAGCGTGTCTATCGCCGCGGAAACGACGATGAGCCCGTCCTGCGAGAGCAGTATCCTGTCGCGGAGGACGACGCTGCCGACGTCTCCGACGCCCGTTCCGTCGACGAGCAGGCGGCCGGACGGGACAGTCCCGTTAAAGCGCGCGCCGCTCTCATCTATTTCGAGAACTTTCCCAAGCTCGGGGACGAATATATTCTCCGGGCGCTCGCCCATGAACATCGCGAGCTTGCGGTGCTCCATTAAGTGGCGGCGCTCGCCGTGGATCGGCATGAAATATTTCGGCTTTGTCAGCGCGTGCATGAACTTGAGGTCCTCCTGGCACGCGTGGCCCGAAACGTGTATCGGCGAGGACGTGTCGTTATACACCTCCGCGCCGCAGCGGTACAGCTCGTTCACGATCTTGCCGACGAGCTTTTCGTTGCCGGGGATCGCGTTCGCGGAGATGACGACAATGTCGTTCTTCCCGACCGAGACGTTCGAGTGGTCTCCGAACGCCATGCGGTAAAGCGCCGACATCGGCTCGCCCTGCGAGCCCGTCGTGATTATCGTCAGCCTGTTGTCGGGATAGTTCTTTATCTCGTTTATGTCGATGATCGCCCCGTCCGGGAAATCCATGTATCCGAGCCGCGTCGCCGCGCCGACGACGGTCAGCATGCTGCGGCCCGTGATCGCGACCTTGCGCCCGTAGCGGACGCTGTAGTCTATTATCTGCTGGACGCGGTGAACATTCGAGGAGAACGTCGCGACGATGATACGGTTCATCGAGTGTGAGGCGAATATGTGGTCGAACGACGTCCCGACCGTCCGCTCGGACGGCGTATATCCGGGGCGCTCCGCATTCGTCGAGTCGCACATCAGAAGGAGCACGCCCTCCGCTCCTATCTCGGCGAGGCGTTTGACGTCCATGACCTCGCCGTCTATCGGCGAGAGGTCGAATTTGAAGTCGCCCGAATGGACGATATATCCGAGCGGCGTCTTTATCGCGAGCGCGCACGCGTCCGCAATGCTGTGGTTGACGCGGATAAACTCGACCGAGAGCTCGCCCGCCTTTATGACGTCGCCCGCGGCGACGCAGTTGAGCTCCGGTTTCCGGTCGAGCTTGTGCTCCGCGAGCTTGCTCTCAATGATGCCGACGGTGAGCCTCGTCGCGTACACCGGGACGTGCAGCGTCCGCAGTACGTAAGGCAGCGCGCCGATATGATCCTCGTGACCGTGCGTGATGAATATCCCGCGCAGGCGGTCCGCATTCTTTTCAAGATATGTTATGTCGGGAATGACGAGGTCGACGCCGGGCATTTCCTCATCAGGGAAGCCGAGCCCGCAGTCAACGACGATTATGTCCGATTCGTATTCGATAACGTATAGATTCTTGCCGATCTCGTCAAGTCCTCCGAGAGCGGCGACTTTGATCTTGCCGAGTTTTGTCTTTTTCTTCTTTGCCATAAATGTCCTTTCTCTCAATTGTTGCTTCCCGCGCGAATAACGCGGAAAAGGAGGAACGCTTACCTTCCCCCGAGTGTCTATGTGTAAAAAATATATGTAAGGCGCCAGGCGCCGGCGCCCTAAAGCCGTATCAAAAAAGGGGTCCGCGGTCAGTGAACGATCCGACCCGAGTATAATATTAGCACAAGCGCCGCGCCTTTGTCAAGAAAATTTAACCTTTGCCTGCCCGAATTGTGGTTCTTTGCTACTTTTAAAGACATGCGGCGCCCGGAATTGTCACAAAAGCCACAATAAAAGCGCGAGGGCGGCGGAGAGCAGCGCGCCCGCCGCAAAAATTCCGACCCGCTCGAGCCACACCCGGCGGGAGGAGCCGTCCCTTTTCCGCGTCGGCTCGGTTTTGTCGCTGACGATGCGCGCCGCCTCGCGGAGCATATCGTCGCGGCGTTTCTTTTTCGGCAGCTGTACGTTCTGCCTTATTATAAAGTACGCGGATTCGAACAGGTCGCTGTCCGTGTTCTCTATTTTTATCATTCTTCTCTCGCAGCCCTTTATCATATGTCGTCCTCTTTGTCCGTCACGCTTTTCTACTATTATTGCCCTTTTGCGGAAACATATTCACCCCCGCGGTGGGAGACTGAATAAAAATAACCTTTTCGCCGTAAAATAACCGTACAAAGAAATATTTACGGCAGGAAAAAAGACATGACAGAAAAAAAGACCGCCGCCGTCATAATGGCGGGCGGCAGAGGCGAGCGGCTGCGCCCGATAACGGACACGATGCCGAAACCGACGCTCGAGGTCGGCGGCAAACCGGCGCTCGGCTATGCCGTCACCATGCTGAAAAACGCGGGCATACGCGAAGCGACCGTGACGGTGAGGTACAGATACGAGACGGTCGCGGATATGTTCGGCGACGAGTACGACGGCGTCGCCCTCGATTACAGGATAGAGGACGAGCCGCTCGGGACGGCGGGGAGCGTCCGCGCCGTTGTGCTCGAGTCCGGCGACCCGGACGAGATCGTCGTGCTCTCCGGAGACGCCGTCTGTGACTTCGACCTGCGCCCGGCGCTGTCGGCGCACAGGGCGGGCAGCTCGTCCGCGACCATGATCCTCGCCTATTCGGACGAGCCCTGGAACTACGGCTGCGTAAGGCTCGAGCAGGGCGGGAGCCGCATCGTCGAATTCGTCGAAAAGCCGGATCGCCGCGAGCGTGCGCTCGTCAACACGGGCATCTATATCCTCTCCCCCTCCGTCATCGACCGCATTCCGGACGGGGAATACGACTTCGGGCGCGACCTCTTCCCGGCGATGATCGCCGAGGGCTGCCGCATCGACGGTTTTGTCACCCCCGGTTACTGGTGCGACATCGGAACGCCCGCCTCATACCGCCGCGCGTGCTTTGACGCCGCAAAAAACATGATACGCGGCGTCTCGGCGTCCGTCTCGCCGACTGGCGCCATCGTGTCCCGGGATTGCCGCGCCGGTATCGGCTCAACGCTCAACGGCTGCGTGCTCGGCCGCGGCGTGACCGTCGGCGTTGACGTCGTCGCGCGCGATTCGGTCCTCTGCCGCGGCGTCACGGTCGGAGACGGCGTGCGGATCGGTCCGGGGGCCGTCATCGGCGAGGACGTCTTCATTCCGTCCGGCTCCGTCATCGGCGAGGGAATGCTGCTCGGCAAATTCCCACCCGAGCCCGAAAAAGAACCAACCTCCCCCCGCCGTTTCGTCTGATCACCCACGTCATAAAAGGTCTTAAAAGGTTTTGAAGGGGCCGCGGGGGGACTTTTTCCCAAAAGTCCCCCCGCTCTATATTACATATTGTCGTTCAAAAACCGCTCTGCGTTGCCGCCCATTATCATGTCGACCTCGCGCTCCGTGAATCCGAAGTCGCGCAGCGCCTCCGCGAGGCGGGGCACATATGTGCAGTCCGGCAGCGCCGGATTCGTTTCGATCCCGTCAAAGTCGCCGCCGACGGCGACGGACTCGATCCCCCCGCAGTCCGCGATCTCGCGCGCGTGGCGGCACAGCATTCCGAGCCCGCCGTCCCCGCCGACAAAATACGTGCAGAAATTGAGCCCGATGATGCCGCCCTTGTTCCCGATGATGCGGATCATGTCGTCCGTCAGGTTGCGGCGGTGCGGACAGACGGCGCGCGCGTTGCTGTGGCTCGCGATAAACGGCCGCTTTGCGGCGGCGGCAACGTCGTAAAACCCCGCGTCCGAGAGGTGCGAGACGTCAGCGATTATGCTGTATTTTTCAAGCTCCGAGAGAAAATCTCGCCCGAACTCCGTGAGCCCGTCCCCGCGCGTCCCCCCGGCGGAGCCCGCGATATCGTTGTCATAATTCCACGTGAACGTCATCATGCGGACGCCGAGACCGTACAGCTCCGCGACGCGGCCGAGGTCCTCCTCGATGACGCCGCCCTCCTCGACGGAGAGCAGCGCCGATACCTTCCCCTCCGCGCGGTTCCTCGCTATGTCCGCGGGGCAGAGCGCCGCGCCGACAAGGTCGCCGTTCTGCGCTATCGCGTCTTTTATCTTCGCTATCAGGCGGAGGCATTCGCCGTAGGGATCGTCCGTATACCCCGCGTCCACGAACGCGGCGAACGTCATGAGCCCGTAGCCCGCCTCGCGGAGGCGCTCTATGTCGACGTGCGCGCCCGGAATGCGGTAGAGACTTCCGTTTTCCCCTATTTTATGTACGGTGTCACAGTGCAGATCGAAGATCTTATACATAATATTTCCCCCTGTTATATTATTGTGCCGACCGGCGCGACGCGCAGCGCGGACGGAATGACGGACGCCTCTATGACGCCGCTGTTCTCCATGACCTCGCCGTCTGCGGAAAAGCGCGTCACTCCCTCGAGCCGCAGCGCGCGGCAGCGCCTGTATATGAGTATGTCCTCCGCCTCCGGAATGACGGCGCCGCCCGCCGTAAGATGCTCTCCGGCGCGGTACTTGCCGACAAGACCGATAAAGCGGCGGCGGCTCATGTCGTCCGCAAGGATAAGGTCGAGCTCGCCGTCGTCGATCCTCGCCGTCGGCGCCGCCTTAAAGCCGCCGCCGTAGTAGACGCCGTTTGAAAACAGGCAGAGCAGATATCTGCCCTCAAACGTCTCGACCCTCCCGTCCGCGGTCACGGCCGTCAGGCGCAGGTCCGTCGCACGCTTTGCGGCGAGCTCGCCGACAACGCCGAGTATGTACGCGAGCGTCCCGCCGACAAGGGGCCACCTCTTTATGCTGTTCGTCCTCACGACTACGCCGGTGTCAAAGCCGGTGTTTATCTCGTTTATCGCGTAGCTGTCGTTATATTTTATGACGTCGCACGGCGATATGCCACCCGTTTCCTCGGTTATTCTCGCAAAATCGTTTCCGCTCCCGGTCGGGACGGGCGAAAGGACGACGCGGCTGCCCGCGCCCGCGCGCATTATCCCGGTCACGACCTCCTTCAGCGTCCCGTCCCCGCCGTAGGCGTAGATGCGATATTCGCCGTCCTCTTCCGAAAGGAGCTTTTTCACGTATTCGGCGGCGTCTCCCGGAGCGCTTGTGACGTAGACCTCCCCGTCCGCCACCTGCTCGATATTTCCCGCGCCTTTTCCCGCTGCCGGGTTGATTATGTGCAGTTTTTTCACAGAAATCACCTCAAAAAACGCTTTTCAACAGAGTTATCCACAGGCTCGTCTGTTGAAAATGTTGATATAATCCTTGTTTTCACCGCCGCACTCCCGCGCTTTTCCACATTCGCTACCAGTATTTCCTGTCGAGCGAGCGGAGCTGGACCGCCTCCGCGACGTGCGCGGCGCCGATATTCTCCGCCCCGTCGAGGTCGGCGATGGTACGCGCGACGCGCAAAATTCTGTCGTATGCGCGCGCCGACAGCCCCATGCGGCGGAAAGCGCCCTCAAGTATCTTTGCCGCAGCCTCGTCCGGGCGGCAGAACCGCCGTATCAGCCTCGGCGTCAGGTCCGCGTTGCAGCGAATGCCTCCGGCGGGCATATCACCGTCCGGGTGGTCCCTGTATTCCGCGATCCTCGCCTCCGCGCGCTCGCGCGCCTTCACGACGCGCTCCCTTATCGCCGCGGACGGCTCCGCCGTCTCCGTCCCCGAGAGCTCGTCATAAGACAGGGACGGGACCTCGACCTGTATGTCTATCCTGTCGAGCAGCGGCCCGCTGATCTTTGACAAATATTTATGTATGTCCCCCTCCGAACATGAGCAGGGGTGCGTCGGGTGCCCGTAATATCCGCACCTGCACGGGTTCATGGCGCACACGAGCTGGAACGAGGACGGGTATGTGACCCTGCCGTTCGCGCGCGTGATCGTGACGCGCCTGTCCTCGAGCGGCTGCCGGAGCGAATCCGTCACCGATTTTGCGAACTCGGGCAGCTCGTCAAGGAACAAAACGCCGTTGTGCGCGAGCGATATCTCGCCCGGCATCGGGTTCTTGCCGCCGCCGACAAGGCTCGGAGCCGACATCGTGTGGTGCGGCGAGCGGAACGGGCGCACCGTCACAAGCCCGGACCCGGCGGGCAGCGTCCCCGAGATCGAGTGTATCTTCGTCGTTTCGAGCGATTCTTCAAACGACAGCGGCGGCAGTATGGACGGCAGTCGCTTTGCGAGCATGGATTTGCCCGTGCCGGGAGGCCCGATCAGGAGAATATTGTGCCCGCCCGCGGCGGCGATCTCGAGCGCGCGCTTGACGCGCTCCTGCCCCTTCACGTCTGCAAAGTCGAGCCCCGTGTCGACCGGCGCACCGCTCTCCGGCTCCGGTATGAACGGTTCGAGCGCCGCCTCCCCGTTCAGATGGCGGACGAGCGCGCCGACGTCCTCGACCGCGTACACCGTCATACCCTCGACGACGGCGGCTTCCGCCGCGTTGTCCGTGGACGTGTAAAACTCCGTCAGCCCCGCGTCCCGCGCGGCGGCGCACATGGAGAGCACGCCGCGCACGGCGCGTATCTGCCCGGAGAGCGAGAGCTCCCCCGTGAAGCACTTGTCCGAAAAGACCGTTTCGCGCTTTATGACGCCGCCCGCGTGCAGTATCGCGATGAGCATCGCGAGGTCATATGCGGAACCCTCTTTTTTCCTGTCTGCAGGCGCGAGGTTCAGCGTCAGCGCCAGCTCGGGGAACCGCAGCCCCGAGTTCTCTATCGCCGCGCGTATCCGCTCCTTTGACTCCCTGACCGCCGTGTCCGGCAGGCCGACGAGCTCAAAGCACGGTATCGCGCCCGTGGCGCTGCATTCCGCCGTGACGATGTAGCCGTCTATCCCCGATATCCCCGCGCAAAAAACCGCCGAAAGCATCTTTTGATCTTCCTCTTCCGATTTTGTCGTTATTTATTATTCTATCATACTTTTTCGGCTATATCAACGAAAAAGAGGCGGTTTTGTGCTGTCTGCCGCCTCTTTTTTTAAATATATCCGACTCCCGCGCCTTTATTCGCGGCCGTATATCACGTTTCCGTCCGCGTCCCTTATGCTCAGGGGCCCCACGCCGTCGGCGACGAGACTGTATATCCCATCGCTGTAGCTGTATTTGAACGCAAGGTACTCATACGTATACCCCGCGCTGTCCTCCGCGTACACATATACGCTGTATACGCTGTATTTTCCCGCGTCCTTTGGGACGTCGACCTCCACGTCTGAGATCTTTCCGGGCTCCCGTATCAGCGATGTGATGTCCTCCTCGCCCGCGTTTTCCCCGTCAGACTTCTTTACGAGCTTTGCCGAGACGAGCCTGCCCCCCATCTTTGCGTCCGACGTCGTGATATGAAGGACCGCCCTGGGTCCCGGCGATTTGCCTTCGAGTTCAATGCCGAGCGTCGGCATGTAGGCGTAGAAAAGGCGGTAAATTTCAATGTCGAGCGGCTCTGTCCGCATACCGGCGCCGTCGTCGACGGAGAGAATGACCTCGCCGTAATCGGTAAAAATATCGGCCGAGAACGTCCCCTCGTACCTGCCGCCGCCCGTGTTCGTAAGCGCGACCGTCTCGCCGCCGACGTTTACCGAAAGCGTCGCCTCGCCCGTCGTCGACTTCGGGACAACGATAAATTTCACCTCCGCGCGGTGCGTTTTCATGTCGCACTCCCCGAGCTCATACATCGCCGACGTCACAATGCTGTTCGCTTTTTTGTCGACCTCGTCGATATGAACGTACAATGACGAGAGCTGGTTGTAAAGGTTGTTCAGCCGTCCGTTCAGTTCGTCTATCCTGTCGCCGAGCGAGGCGACCGTGAGCACCGAATAGACCGTGACCGCAAGCACGCATATAACGACCGCCACCGTCCCGAGGGACGGCATTCGAAGCCCGCCGCCCGTTCCCTGCCCGCCGTTCGACAGAGATTTATTGATATGGCGCTTATATGTGAAAAAATAGACCGCGAGCCCTATCCCCGCGAGCAGCAGGACCCCCGCCGCGATCATCGCGACCACCGAGCCGACAGTTGAAGATGCACCCACCATTTTTTGTTTCCTCCTTCTTCCCGCTAAATATTGAAAGCGTCCTTAAAGATGTTATAATAGCTGCGCGTCACGTCGACGCGGCTGCCGTCCGACATAATGAGCGTGAATTTCATCGACAGCGCCGGGTTGATGCGGCGAACGCGTCGGCGCGCGATTATGACCGAATTCGAAACGCGCAGGAATTTGTCCGGGTCGAGCGCCGAGACAAGCTGATACAGCCTGTCGGTCGTCTCAAAGACGCCGCCGTCCGTGTGTATCTCGACCGTGTGCCCGAAGGACTCGATGTATATTATCTCGTCGACGGCGATGTGGAGCTTCTCGCCAGTCCCCGGGACTTTTGCCGGGATAAACCCGGCGTATTTGTCCTTCTCCGTCAGGATAAGCTCCGCGTCGTCGTCTATTTCTATTCCGAGCGATTCGAGCTCCGCTTTTATTTCAGCGTAGCTCCCGTCGCCGACAAGCAGCCGTACCCGCATCAGCGCGTCCCCCCCTCTCTTTTGTCCGTTTTTATTATATCCGCCTCCGCGCGCCTTTTCAATCCCCGGGGAACAACTTGCACTCACGCATTCACGCTTTGCACTCCCGGCTTGACATCGCGCGCGCCGTATGGTAAAATCAAGTGCACAAAAGCCGGAGGAAAACGATCATGAACACCCACAGCCGCAAGTTTTTTGCCGCCGCCGCGGCGCTTTTGCTCGCGGCTGTTTTTTTGGTACAATCGATAGCATTTGCCGCCGACGCGCTCGACGAAGATATCTCCCGCACCGCCTCCGCGCTTGCGCGGACCGTTTCGGGCGAGCTCGGCGTCGGCGACGAATGGACCGTGCTCGCGCTCCGCGCGGCGGGCGCGTCCGCCGATTTTGAATCATACGCCGCGAACGCGCTTCTCGGCGGCTCCTCCGTCGGCGACACCGTGGAGCGCCAGCGCGTCGCGCTGACGCTCTATTCGCTCGGGCATGGCGGCGAGAGCTATGTCGCGGACACGCCGGACAAAACCGTCTTCGACGAAAACGGGATAATGTCGTACATCTTCGGGCTCCACCTCGCCAACAACGGCGTCATCGGCGCGCGCGCATCGGCCGATATCATCGCCGAGCTCGATGCCCGCCGCAACGGCGACGGGGGCTGGAGCGTTTTCGGCTCCGCCTCGGACGTGGACGTGACCGCGATGGCGCTGTCGGCGCTCGCGCCGAATAAGGGCACACCCGCCGCCGACGAGCTCATAGACGGCGCGCTCGCGCTCCTGTCCTCGCGGCAGAACGATGACGGCGGATTTTCGAGCTTCGGCACCGAAAATTGCGAAAGTTCGGCGCAGGTCATAATAGCGCTCGCCTCGCTCGGCATCGATCCGGACGGCGACCCCGATTTCACGAAAAACGGGCACACCGTATACAGCGCGCTCGCCGCGTTTCGCACGGAGGACGGCGGATACCGCCACACCGCGAACGGCGAGGGCAACCGCACCGCCACGGTGCAGGCGCTGCTCGCGCTCACCGCGTACAGGCGATATATCGGCGGCAAGTCTCCCCTGTTTGTCTTTGACACCGACGCATCGGCACCCACGCCCGCCCCGGTCGAAACCGCCGGGAACACGGGCGATGTCGAAACCGAAAAAGCCGACGCCGATACAGACACCGCCCCCGCTCCCGCCGCAGCTCACATAGACTATAAGCCGATCGCGGCCGCCGTTATCGCTGCCGCCGCATTCGCCGCCTTTGCAGTCCTTTTCTTTGCGTGCAAAAGCCGAAACGTCCGCGACTATATCATAGTGCTGCTCGTTGCCGCAGCGCTGCTCGCCGCCGTATTCTTCATAAAAATTGAGTCCCCGAGCGAGCACTTTGCCCCCGGCACGTCCGCCGACACGACCGGCGTGGTCACGTTCTCCGTCGACGCCTCGGCGGTGGGCGCGGGCATCATCGTCCCGCCGTGCGCCGTCGGGATCGGCGAAGGCTCAACGGTCCTGTCCGTGACGGAGGAAGCTGCGCGGCGGGCGAAGATCGTGATCGATATCGACGCCGCCGGGACGTATATCCGCAGCATAAACGGAATCTCGGAGCGCGACTTCGGCGCACTCTCCGGCTGGGTCTTCCGCGTCAACGGCGAATACCCGAACATCTCATGCGCCGACCTCACCCTATCGCCCGGCGACACGGTCGAGTGGATCTATACGACAGAGCCCGTAACGCCGTGAAATAAAAAATTCCCGGGGAGAGGGACTTTTACAAAAGTCCCTCTCCCCGGACCTCTCTCTTCAAAAACTTTTAAGACAGATTTTATTGGGGCAAGACAGACAGGGAAAACGCGAAGCGGGGCGATCTGTTTAAGATATAAATCAGAATAAGCATAACGCGCCGTTTGGAAAATCAAGAAGGGACAGTTGCGGAGAAAGGATCTGATATCCGATCACACCGTCCGCATCGAATTTTTCGCGAATATTTGTGATGTCTGTAAATACAGCGTTGATATTCCGGTATTCGTGGGTCCCGGCCTTTATTTTCGGGATAACATAAACTCCGGGAGAATCATTCAGCGGAGCCGCGGCGATTTTATCGGAAAGCTCGCTTGACAAAAGACATGTATTTGCGCCGGTGTCAAGGACAAACCTGTGAGGCCCGTCGGCAAGCTCAAGCGTAACTACGGGAAGTGCCTCGGCATAGAGCGGGAGTTTTTCCGCGCCGCCTGTCTCAATATCTGGCTCAACGGTTATGACGGACCGCTCGTAGTCAAGCAAAATCGGCACGTTTCCAAACAGCTCCATACCGATAGAGCCGAGAAAGCGGATATCGGGTTCAAATGTTCTGAGGCTGTTTTCCACATATGCCATATCCATGCAGATAACGGGCAGATCGGATAAGTTGATATTTCCGAAAGCAAGCTCGCAAAGTCTCGTCTCCAGTGCGCCGTTGACCGCCATATTTTCATTAAACAGTGCGACTTGTCGATCCTCGCCCTCGAGCGCGGAAAAATAATTACGGTTCAGCGATGTCTGCATGGCTCCGGTATCAAAGGCGAACCACCCCTCGATCCCGTTTGCATGTGCGGGTATGAGTATGATCCCTGCAAGATTTTTGAATTCTATTATCTCCATGATTATATTCCTCCCATTCGGGCAGCCGCACGCCCGACGATCATGATTATACCACTCGTTTTTGGAGAAATCTATCATCTGTTGGTAGAATTCAGCGTTTTCGGTCTGTAAATTATAAAAATTTCGGCTTTTTATCTTCTGCCGCCGGGTCCACCGCCCCAGCCGCCGCCGGGACCGCCGCCCATGCCTCCGCCCATACCGCCGCCCATGCCGCCGGCGCCGTATACGATAGAGTCCATCTTTATGCTGTAGCTCGACCCGCCCACCGTGAGCGTGTACGTCCCGCCGACCTCGATCCCCGGCGCGCTCACAACGACGGAGTTATACGACTTGGACGGCGAGAATTCCGCAAGCGTTTTGCCGTCCTCGTCCGTGAGCACGATGTCACCGCCGCCCGTCACGTTATACATGATCGCCCCCTGCGTCGACGAGGCGCCGAAATTCTCCGCCATGCCGGACGCGCCGACGGCCACGACGACGCCGCCCGAGATCACCGCCTCGCTGCCGGAATCGAGGGCGCCGTTTCCGCTGTTTGTCGGGCCGTCAACGTATGTCTCCCCGCCGGTCACATACAGCCCGCCGTTTGAATCAAGGCCGTCGCCTCCCGCGTCAACGTGTATCTTTCCGCCCGAGATGAGAAGGTATACGTCGCCGTATCCGTCGCTGTCGTTGCTGTTGTCACCGTTGTCGCCGGAGCTTCCCGGGCCGAATCCTCCGAATCCTCCGAATCCTCCGAAACCGCCGGGGCCGCCCATACCGCCGATATCGCCGGTCCCGTCCGTCGCGTTAAAGCCGTCGTCGGTCGCAGTCACATCGACCTCGCCGCCGGAAACGGTGATCGACTTGCCCTCGATCCCCTCGTAGCTCCCGCGCACATTTACCGTGCCGCCCGAGATCGTCGCCTCCGCCTCGGCGTGTACGCCGTCGTCGCCGGATCTGACATCGACCGTCCCGCCGGATATCGTGACCGTGCCGTTTGAATGGAGCGCGTCGTCCGCCGAATCGGCCTTTACCTCGCCGCCCGCGATAATGAGCGCCGTGTCCGACTTGATCCCCTTTTTGCTGACGGTGTCGGTGCTGCTTGCCTCCCGGCTGCCGAAGCCGCCCCACATATCGCTCGTATGCTGTTCGCCGTTCTCGCTGCCGCCGCCGGAGACGATATCGAGCGACCCGTCCGTTATCTGCACGATTCCGCTGCCGTCGATGCCGTCGCCGCCGCACCGCGCGGTGACGCTGCCGCCGCAGATGAGGATATTCCCGCGCGACGCGTCCTCGCTGTTGTCGGAATGTATGCCGTCGCCGCCCGCGGTCAGCAAAAGCTCCCCGCCCGCGACACCGACGCTGTCCTTGCCGGACAGCGCGTGAGACTCCGCCTCAACGGTGAGCTTCCCGCCGGTGATGTCGAGATCGTCCTTTGACACGATCCCGTGGTCGGAGCTTGTGACCGTCAGCGCGCCCTTGCCGTTTACCGTTATATCTTCGCGCGAGAATATCGCGCCGTCAACATTGACGTCGCCGTCCGGCACAAACGTGCCGGTCGAGGAAAGGCTGTTTTCGGTGCCCTCCGCGAGCGTCAAAAACACCTTGTCCGCCGACTTGACGTAGAGCGCCGCGCTCCCCTCGCACGCCACATCGACCCCCGCGAGCACGAGCTGTAATTTATCGCTCTTGTCCGCCTCGACGATTATCGAGCCGTTCCCTATCTTCCCGGAGAGGATATATACGCCCGCCTCCGTGAGCGTGACCGTCTCGCCCGAGAGCTCCACCGTCACCGCCCCGTCCGCATCGTATTCGCCCGAAAGGTCGCGGGAGGAGAAGAAATCGTCCTCATCGAGTCCGTCGGCAGCAGCCGCCCCATTCGTGCCGTCCGTGCCGTTCGTGCCGTCCGTGCCGCCGATATCCGGCGCCGACGTACTGTTTTTATCTTCATCTTCAGTTGTCGCGCCGCCCAAACTGCCCGCGCCGCTGCATGACGACAGCACGATCATAGCCGAAAGAAGCAATACAAAAAGTCTTTTCATCATTAAAAAGCTCCGTCTTCTGTTTTATGCCGATAATTTTATCGGAACAATCTTAAATCATCTTGAGCTTACTGTGAACGCAAAATGAAAAAACGGGCGTTCTTTTGTGAACGCCGCGATAATAAAAGGTTTTGAGGGGTTCTTAGGGGGACTTTCCCAAAAGTCCCCCTAAGCCCTAAGGTAGATCTCAAAGATATCTGCACGCCGCGAGCGCCGCCGCCGCACCGTCCGCGGTCGCGGTCGTGATCTGCCGCACCGACTTGGTCCGGCAGTCCCCGGCGACAAACACTCCGGGCGTCTCGGCGAAGCACGTCTCGTCCGACATAATATACCCCGCCTCGTCAAGGCTCGTAACGTCCGCGAACGGCGCGTTTTTCGGCTCGAGCCCGACGGCGACGAACATTCCGTCAAACTCCAGCTCCTCCTCTTTCCCGTCCGACGTATGCTTTATGCGAATGCCGCGGAATGCGCCGTCCTCCCGGCTCAGGACCTCCGAAACGGTCGCGCCGCAGATGACCGTCACGTTTTCGCGCGCTGTCAGCGCCTGCTGCTGCGCGGCCTCGGCGGTCAAAAAATCAAGGTTCTGCACTATCGTGACGTGCGCGCACCCGTCCGCGAGCAGGAGCGCCTCCGCGAGCGCGGAATTCCCGCCGCCGATGACGGCAACGCTCTTTCCGCGGTAAAACGCACCGTCACAGACGGCGCAGAACGAGACGCCGTCTCCGATGTGCTCGTCCTCGCCGGGGACGCCGAGCCGCCTGTGCTCCGCGCCCGCCGCGATTATGACCGCGCGGCACTCGTACACTGTTCCGTCCGCGCATAAAACGCGCTTTTTATAGTCGGGGGCGTCCCCGTCCTCGACCCCTGTGACCTCCGCCGGCTCGATCTCGGCGCCGAGGTCGAGCGCCTGACCGACCATTATGTCCGCGATCTCCGTTCCGGAGGACGCCGGGACGCCGGGGTAATTCTCGATCTTCGGCGAATACGTCATCTGCCCGCCGAACGCTCCCTTTTCGAGCACGAGCACGCTCTTTTCCGCGCGCCGCGCATATATCGCCGCCGTCAGCCCCGCGGGGCCCGCGCCGACTATGATTATATCGTACATAGAAATTTTCCCGGGGGAGGGACCTTTTATAAAAGGTCCCTCCTCCGGACCCCCACTTCCAAAATTTTTTACTTTGGCGCGGGGGAAGGAATTTTGTTCCTTCCCCCGCTTTTTTACGGTGTCTTTACGCTTTCGCGGGCTCGCCTGCGATGTAGCGCTTGATGTTCGCGACTCCTGCGTACTTTTCGGTGTCCTGCCCGCGCACGACTACGAGCGTCGGCGCCTGACGTATGCCGAAATCGGACACGAGCTCGCGGTTTTCCTCCGCGAGGAATTTTTCATACTCTATCCCCGCGCGGTCGAGGAGCGAGACCGCTATTTTACAGTTCGGGCACGTCGCCGTCGTGAAGAGGTAGAGGCTCTCGCCGCCGGACGCCATGAGCTGCTCGGGCGCCGCCTCCGCCTCAAGCGGAGTCGATGCGGCGGGCGCGACCTCGCTCTGTATGAACGCGGACACGTCGTATTCGAGCCTGTCGCGGAATTCCTGCGCCTTGCCGTCATTCCAGTTGCGGACGGGGCGGTAGTAGCCGGTGATGCGGCTGTAGACCTCGGTCTCGGCGCCGCATTCGGGGCACTCGAAGTGCTCGCCGACTATATACCCGTGCTCGGGGCAGATCGAATACGTCGGCGACATCGTATAGTACGGGAGCTTGTAGTTCTCCGCGATCTTGCGGACGAGCGCCGCCGTCGACCTCCAGTCGGGCAGCCTCTCGCCGAGGAACGCGTGGAACACGGTCCCCGAGGTATAAAGCGTCTGAAGCTCGTCCTGTATGTCGAGCGCGGAGAAGACGTCGTCCGTGAAACCGACGGGGAGGTGCGAGCTGTTCGTGTAGTACGGTGTCCCGCAGCGCTCGTTCGCCGTAATGATGTCGGGGTACTGCTCCTTGTCGTGCTTTGCGAGCCTGTACGACGTTGACTCGGCGGGCGTCGCCTCGAGGTTGAAGAGGTCGCCGTACTTCTCCTGATAGTCGGAGAGGCGCTCTCTCATATGGTTGAGGACGTCCTTCGTGAACTCCTGCGCCCTCTCGTCCGTCAGGTCGCAGCGCAGCCACTTCGCGTTCAGGCACGTCTCGTTCATGCCGACAAGGCCGATCGTCGAGAAGTGGTTCGCGAACGTGCCGAGGTACCGCTTCGTGTACGGGTAGAGCCCCGCGTCAAGCAGCTTCGTGATGACCGTGCGCTTCGTATCGAGCGAGCGCGCCGCGAGGTCCATCATGTGGTCGAGGCGCTCGTAGAATTCCTTTTCGTCAGCCGAAAGATACGCTATCCTCGGCATGTTGATCGTCACGACGCCGATGGAGCCCGTCGACTCGCCGGAGCCAAAGAAACCGCCGGACTTCTTGCGGAGCTCGCGCAAGTCAAGGCGCAGGCGGCAGCACATGGAGCGCACGTCGGACGGCTCCATATCGCTGTTTATATAGTTCGAGAAATACGGCGTGCCGTACTTCGCGGTCATTTCAAAGAGCAGCTTGTTGTTCTCTGTCTCCGACCAGTCAAAATCGCGCGTGATCGAATACGTCGGGATCGGGTACTGGAAGCCGCGCCCGTTCGCGTCGCCCTCGATCATGATCTCTATGAACGCGCGGTTGATGACGTCCATCTCCGCCTTGCAGTCGCCGTAGGTGAAGTCCATGTCCTTGCCGCCGACGATCGCGGGGAGGTTTTCAAGGTCGGCAGGAACCGTCCAGTCGAGCGTGATGTTCGAGAACGGCGCCTGAGTGCCCCATCTTGACGGCGTGTTGACACCGAAAATGAAGCTCTGTATGCACTGTTTGACTTCTTTATACGAAAGGTTGTCCACCTTGACGAACGGGGCGAGGTACGTGTCAAACGAGGAGAATGCCTGCGCGCCCGCCCACTCGTTCTGCATGATGCCGAGGAAGTTCACCATCTGGTTGCAGAGCGTCGAGAGGTGACTTGCGGGAGCGGACGTGATACGTCCGACGACGCCGCCGAGCCCCTCCCTTATGAGCTGCTTCAGCGACCAGCCGGCGCAGTAGCCCGTAAGCATCGAGAGATCGTGCAGATGTAAGTCGCCGTTCCTGTGCGCGTCCGCGACCTCACGGTCGTAGACCTCGGAGAGCCAGTAATTCGCCGTGATCGCGCCGGAGTTCGAAAGGATCAGCCCGCCGACCGAATACGTGACCGTGCTGTTCTCCTTGACGCGCCAGTCCGCCGCCTTCACATATTTGTCGACGAGGTCCTTGTAGTCGAGGATCGTCGAGCCCATGTTGCGTATCTTTTCGCGCTGCTTGCGGTAGAGGATATACGCCTTTGCGACGTCCGCATATCCCGCCTCGGAGAGGACCTTCTCAACGCTGTCCTGAACGTCCTCGACCGAGATCATATCGTCCTTTATTTTAGGCGCGAAGTCCGCTGTGACCTTGAGCGCCAGAAGATCTATCACCGACGGGTGATAGTTCACGTGCTCCGCCAAAAACGCCTTCTCTATCGCCGTGCTTATTTTTGAAATATCGAATTCCGTTATCTTGCCGTCCCGCTTTTTGACCTGATACATTCTTTACCTCTCTCCTTATTACGTTTTCCTGTTATATACAGCCGCCGCGCGTACGGTGTTCCGTACGCGCAGGGGCCACATTTTGTAGTGCAGGGGAAATTATATCACACTATATATTGTGATGTCAAGCCGTTTCGTCGTTTTTTGTTCGCCAAAAATTCGACCCGATTTTAGTCGATTATGCCCAAAGGAAAATGACGCCGCGCGCGGCCGCGCAGTCATTTTGTCGGGCGCCCGCATCAATATTTTTCCCGGTTACGGCGCCGTGTTATACGCCGCGCAGCGCAACGGACGGCACGTACTCCCGCACCGCGTCCGCCATTTTTTGCATCTCTTCCTTCGTCGGCGGGGTAAACTTTCCGCCGAGGATCTCGCCCGAATCGCGGAACTGCTGCAAAAAATACCGCTCGGCGCCCGCTATAAGCTTCCCGATCTCCCTTATGTCGTCAACGGTGTGGAGCTCGCCGACGACCGTCGTGCGGAACTCGTACCCGACCCTGCCGGACATAAGTATGCCGACGGAGCAGCGCACCGCCTCAAGGTCGATATCCGGCCGCCCCGTCGTCGCCGCGTACTTCGCGGGCGAATTTTTTATATCCATCGCGACATAGTCGACGGCGCCGGCGCCGATAATGTCATCGAGCGCGTCCGGATTCGTGCCGTTCGTGTCTAACTTGACCGCGAAGCCGTGCTCCTTTATCTTCATCGCGAACTCTTTTATATCGTGCCTCAAGAGCGGCTCGCCTCCCGTGATGGCGACTCCGTCAAGTATTCCGTGCCGCTTCTCAAGGAACGAGAAAAATTTTTCCTCGCTCATCACCGCCTCGGGCGCGCCCGTCACAAGGGACGCGTTGTGGCAGAAGGGGCAGCGCAGGTCGCACCCCGCAAGGAACACGGTGCACGCGACGTGCTCCGGGAAATCGAGCAGCGTCAGCTTTTGTATTCCGTTTATCATCATTTTGACCTCCGTCTTTATTTTTAAAAAGGGGACCGGAGGGTCCCCTTTTTCAGTTTTTGTCGAGCGAATCTATCGGCTCGCCGGATATCGCCTTTCCGGCGTCGCTGATGATCTTGTTTGCGGTATCAAAGAACAAATAGAACTGTCCCTCTCCGTTTATTTTCAAGAGGCACCGCCGCGTGCTGTATCTGTAGAACGCATACTCGGTCACGTTCCCGCCGAGGGTCCTGACCGTGAATTTCAGGACGCAGTCGTCCTCCGTCACCTCGACGTCCTCCGGAGCGTAATCGTATATCTTTGTATAGAGCAGCGTCTTATAAAATTCGCGGAAGTTCGGTATATCGCGTATCTGACCGCATTCGTCGCCGACTACGATGAGGCTCGGATCGTCACCGGGGCGGTGCGTGAACCTGAACGTCTCGGTCAGCTCATCGCTCTCTATCTCTATGCTTTCGACAAACGAGATGGAGCGCGAGAAGACATAGGGTTCTATCCATTGCAGAAGGCCCCACGAAAGGAACTCAAAATCCGCCGCCGGCACCTTGACGATGAGGTCGAACATCTTTGTGGCAACGTAATAGTACCCGTCCTCCGTCGGCTCGCTCACCGTCAGCTCGAATTCAAAGCCGTTATAGTCGTAGGATATGGTATACGGTTCGTCCTTCAGCCCGTATTCTTCGAGATGCTCATCTGTGACACCTATCGCCGCAACGGATTCGCCCTCGCACGAGACGAGCATCTGTAAAGTCTCGTCATAGTTCGTCGAAAGCGAGTAGCCGTTCGGAATGACGGTGATCGCCTGTGCCTGCGCCGTCGTCTCCATCTCCGAAAGCTCTTCGGAGGTGAGGTTCCGGCAGGAGAGGAAATCCTCGCCGTAGTGCTTGATGGTGAAATGATCGACGTAAAAATAATTTCCCGCTTCGATGCCGCCGGTCAGTATCGGCAAAAGCAGATCCTCGACTCCGGCAAGCACCGTCGCCTCGATATTCGCATCGAGCACATAGACGGCGTTCCGCCCCTCGTACATGGCGTAATAACCGCCGCCGGAAATGACCTTTTTCCCGACATTGACATTGTGCGTCGTGCCGTTGTGCAGCGTCACGGTGAACCGCGCCGGCTCGGCACCGTCACCCTTGAAGCCGTATTGCAATAGCTCGTCATCTGTCACGCTGTCCGTGACCTTCGCGAGCACATACGTCGACCCGGTGCTGACGACGAGCCTTGCGAACATCAGCGCGTTGACAGCGAGCGTCTCGTGACCGACGAGCTCAAAATCCTCGATCTCATCGTTATACACAAACTTGTATGAGCCCTTGGTGTTCGTGACCTCGATAGACTCGATGTCGTCGCGCTCCGCCCTCGGGAACATCAGCATTCTCTGCCCGCTCGTGCCCTCGCCCGGATCGACGGCGATGCCCGTGTCCTCGGGATCGTCGTTTTGCGTCAGCGGACGTATGACGATGAAATATGCCGCGGCGGCGAGTATGAACACCGCCGCGAGCACGATTATAAGTATTCTCTGCCGCTTTATCATCTGTACTTTCTCCTGACGGTCACAACGATGCACGCCACGACCGTGATCGTCGGCATCACGAGGATCAGGACCCGCGTCCACACGTCCGCCTGCGCCGTCGTCATATCGAGATCGTAATCCTCGAAAACCTTATACTGTATGCCTGTCGGAACATTTTTCTTTCCGAGCGTTATGAGGCACGAATGGATCACGCTGCGGTTGGTGAACACGTTGCTGAAGATGTACTCGGAGGCGACAAAATCGGACGCCCCGGCAACGATCACATAGTTGTTGTAGTCAAGGTTGTCCTTGATCTTGTGCTCCTGCGTTATCGTCATCAGGCTGTATTCCGCGCCGTCGTCGCTGAGCTTGCCGTCCTCATTGAGCCGCGCCGAGGACGATGTCCTGAACACGTCGCATATCGTGCGGGTGCTGAGGGTGGGCGTCATATACGTTTCCGTATCCCATGTATGTCTGAGCGGCATCGCGTTGCGGAAGATCGCCTTCGGCTGGCTCGACATACTCGTGATCTCCTTATATATGGACGAGGAAAGATTTTCCTCCCCGGTCAGATACTGGCCGACGACGGAATATCCGTCTGTCGAGACGGTGTTTTCGGCATCGCTCACCTTCACGTCGGGCGTGAAGCCGACGCCCCATTCCTCGAGGAATTCCTCAAGATTGGCGAGCTTGCCGGCGTATTCCGGCGAAACGAACACCAAAAGGTTTCCAAGGCCGTCCAGAAATTCGTCGATCTTGTCTATTTCGGTTTTTCCGACGTGCTCGTCGTCCTTGCCGCCGAAATCCGTCTTCGGGTTGTTTATTATCAGGACGCGCGCCGCCGGATCTATTTCCTCGCGCGAAAGGTCGATGTCGCGCACCTCGTACCCGGCATCTTCCATCGTCTGCTTAAAGGCGCCGGCATCTGCCTCGGTCGTCGTATCCTCGCCGTGCTGCGTCGTAAAATACGCTATCGGCATCTCGTCCGCCGTGACCTGGAGGATCGCGGAGACAAACGTGTTTTCGCCCTGGTACGCCCAGACCTCGCCCGTCCCCTCGGTGTCCGAGATGAAGAACTTCGTGTACGCGAGCTTGCGGTATTCGGTGCCGCTCGAAACTATGACGTTCGTCGTCGCAACGTACGGCGACATTGCAGATGTGAATTTGTCAAGGTACACGTTTTCGCGGAGCGCGTCCCTGTATTCGATCTCGACATTGTCGAATTCTGCCGCCAGGTTCAGCGCCGTGTTGTGGATATAATACATCGACCTGTCGCCCTCGACCGCGTCCTTGTCCATGCAGAACGTGATCATGACCTCCTGATCGGTCTCGCGCAGCGGTTCGAGCGCCTCCTTTGACGCGTCCGAAAGGGAGAATATCTCCTCCCCGGTCATATCTATATACCATCTGTATTTTTCCGCCAGCGCCGAAAAAATGACGTTTGCGACTATGACGAGCGCAACGAACGCGACGGTGAACGCCGCCGCCGTTCCGCCGTAGCGGAGCTTTTTTCCTCTCAATATGCTGCTGACACTCTTTTTCATTTTGTAAGAATCACCCCTCTCCGGTCAAAATCAGCCCCAGCGGCGCTTTTCATAGACGCGCACCGTGAGGAAGATAGCGACGGCGGTGATCGACAGATAATAGAGCGCCGCGCTGAAGCTGAATATTCCGTTCGTAAAGTCCCCGAACCGCGTGAAAACGGATATCCAGTTGAGTATGGAGCGGATAAAATACGAATTGATATACCTGTTCGCGAGACTTGCGACGAGGAACAGCAGTATTATCACTATCGTCACAACGCAGGCCACCATCTGATTCTCCGTGAGGGAGGAGACGAACAGCCCGATCGCGATAAACGCGCTGCCGACGAGCACGAGCGCGATGAGGTCGCCGGCGAGGATCGCCGTCGTGGGCTCCGCGTACATATAAAACGGGATATAGTAGAGCGCGGTCAGAAGGATCACGCCAAGCATCATCGTCATCGCCGCGAAATATTTCGCCATCACCATTCCCGTGAGGCTGACGGGCGAGGTCAAGAGCATCTGCTCCGTGCGCGTCCTGCGCTCCTCCGAGAATGACTTCATCGTTAAGACGGGGACGAGGACTATAAACACGAACACCATGGCGGTGAAGTACGAGTTCGTCTGCCAGCTCGCCTGCTGGAGCGTCGTAAACGAGAACGCCGCCGCCGAGATCAACAGCATCGCGGCGAGAAAGATATATCCTACGGGCGTTGTGAAATACGCCCTCATTTCCTTTTTATATATGGCTCCCATTTTGTGCCGTCCCCCTTACTTTTCGTCTGTCTTGTCGCCGCCGTCGTCGATGATGGGGCGGCGGCGTTCGCGCCCGGGCTTCTTCGTGTCGGAGCGGTCGACGAGCTTTATGAACACCTCTTCGAGGTTCTCGCCGACGGGCTCGAGGCCGATGAGCGGCCAATTGTTCTGCGCGAGGGAGAAGAACAGCGTTTTGCGGATATCGACGCCCGGTTCGCTCTCGATTATGTAGCTGTAGGCGTCCCCGTCGCGCTCGCTCTGCCGCTCGACGCGGCGGACGCCCTGCCGCGACTTCAAGAGCGCGGTCACCTCGCGCGACGGCCCGCAGATCTTGGCGATATACGATCTGCCGTCCTCCGCCACTCTGATTATGTCGTCCTTTTTCTCGTCCGCGATGATCTTCCCCTTGTTGATGATGACGATCCTGTCGCAGACGGTCCCGACCTCCGAAAGAATGTGCGTCGAGAGCAGGACCGTGTGATTTTCTCCGAGCGCGCGTATGAGAGAGCGGACCTCGATGACCTGTTTCGGGTCGAGGCCGACGGTCGGCTCATCGAGAATGATGAGCGGCGGGTTCCCGACGAGCGCCTGCGCGATGCCGACGCGCTGTCTGTACCCCTTTGAAAGGTTCTTTATGAGCCTTCCGCGCACGTCCGCGATCTTTGTGACCGTGCAGACCTCGTCGAGGTGTTTTTTCCTGTTATAAGTACAGCCCTTGAGCTCATAGACGAAGTTCAGGTACTCGTCGACGGTCATATCGACGTAGAGCGGCGGCTGTTCGGGCAGATACCCGATCAGGCGCTTGGCCTTTTCGGATTCGTCAAGCACGTCATATCCGGCGACGCGCACGGTCCCGGACGTACTTGACAAAAACCCGGTTATGACATTTATAGTCGTGGATTTTCCGGCGCCGTTCGGCCCGAGGAACCCCACGACCTCTCCGCGCTTCACGCGAAAGCTGATATCGTCGACGGCGTATTTATCCCCATAGCATTTGACGAGGTTTTCGACCTCGATCATATACTCCGCCGTCACCGTGTCTTTTCCCATGTCCGTGATTTTTTCCGTCTTTCCCATCAGGACTTCTCCCCTATTTCTTTCATTTATATATACATTACAAATATATATACATTACAAAGTCAGTGCAATCATATCCGCCCACGCCCCGAAGCCGCAGATTTTTTAATCTGAAAAGCAAATCGGCGAGAGTATTATACCATAAAAGCGGCTGCGGCAGCAGCCGGCGCGGGTGGCACACCCGCGAGCAGCGGCGCAGCCGATGCCTTTTAGCCGTCAATACCGAGCACAGGGCGCAGCCCTGCCGAAAGCGGAGCTTTCGGGGTTTGCGAAGCAAACCGGCGAGAGTATTATACCACAGTTCATACAAAAAATCTTCCCTTTTTTGTGTCCCGGAGAGGATTTTTGACGAAATTTTCGTGAATTATTTGTGACGGGGCGCCTTACAGCATGACCGCCGCCGCCATGACGCCGCGGCTGCTGCCGTCCCGGCGGTGCGACCAGAACTCGTTTTTGTGCTCCTTTGTGCAGATGTCGGCGCGGTCGATGAGCGAGGGCGAGACCCCGGCGAGCGCGAGCAGCCGCGCATTCACGGCGCAAAGGTCGCAATGCAGCCTGCCGTCCCCGCCGCGAACTATATATTCGTCCGCGATGCGCGCCGAATTCTTCCTCGTTATTTCGTCCGGCGACGACTCCGCCAGCGCCGAAAACTGCTCTTTGAAATCTTCCCCCACGACAAAACATTCCCCGCAGATCGCCGGGCCTATCGCCGCCCTGATGCGCCGCCGCTCGGCGCCGATGGCGCACATTTTACCGACGGCGACCGATACGATGCCTCTCGCCGTGCCGCGCCACCCGGCGTGGACCGCCGCCGCGGCGCGCGCCTCATCGTCATACATCAATATCGGCACGCAGTCCGCGGTCTTTACCGCGAGGGGCAAACCGACCTCGTCGGTCACGAACCCGTCGCATTCAAATCCGCCCTGTGCGCGCTCCCTCTCCGCGTACTCGACACGGCAGGAGTGGATCTGCTTTGCGGAAACAAACAACTGCCCGCCGACAAAGCTCCGCTCCGGGATCCCGCACGCCCACGCGAATATGCGCCTGTTTTCGTCAACGCTTTTTCGGTCGTCGCCGCGATCGTATCCCATGTTCAGCCCCGCAGCCGCCCCGACGGACACGCCGCCGAGCCTCGTTGAAAATCCGTGGCAGACGCCGTCCAGCAGCGTCGACCTGTATATGACCGTGCCGTTTATTTCTTTTCTGTAAAACATATTTCCTCCGCCGTCACAGAACGAACAGCTTGACGGAGCGCACCTGACCGTCCTCCGCCTCGCCGAGCGCGAAAAATCCGCCCTCGCCGCAGAGCCTCACCCGCTCTCCGTTCCCGTACCCCGCACCGTTCACGCGCTGGCCGCACCTGATGCGGCGCTCGCCGTCCGCGTCGAGCGTCAGGACCGGGAGTTCATAGAACAGCCGCTCCGTCGGGAGCAGGAATTCTTCCGGCGACGACGCTATCTCCTCTATTGTATGCGCGTCCGAGAGTGTGAACCCGCACGTCTCGTACCGCCGGAGCTCCGACATACAGCCGCCGCAGCCGAGAGCTTTCCCGATATCCGCGCAGAGCGTCCTGATATACGTTCCGCCGGAGCAGGCGACCGTGAGCGCGAACTCGTCCGCCCTCTCCGTCTCCCCGACAGAGATCGAATATATCTGCACGCGCCGCGGCTCGCGCTCGACCGTGATCCCGCGCCGCGCGAGGTCGACGAGCTTCTCGCCGCCGCGCTTGAGCGCGGAATACATCGGCGGCGTCTGCATATATTCGCCCGCGAATCTCCCCGCCGCCTCTCTGACCTCATCAGCCGTCACCGAGACGCTCTTTTCATTTATTATACTGCCTGTTATGTCCTCCGTGTCGGTACAAATGCCGAGGCGCAGCCTCGCCCCGTACACCTTTCTGCCCGCCGAGACGTATTCCGCCGCCTTCGCCGCCCTGCCGATGAGGACGACGAGCACGCCCGTCGCCATCGGGTCGAGCGTCCCGGTGTGCCCTATCTGCCGCGTCCCGTACACGCGACGCAGCTTCGCAACGACGTCGAACGACGTCCACCCCGCCGGTTTATCGACGACGGCGACGCCCGCATATCCGTTTTCGCTCATATTCCCGCTTCAAATTCTTCTATCGCTCTGCCGAACGACTTTTCCATCGCCGCCTCGGCGCCCGCTCTGTCAAATCCGCGCAGCGTGCAGCCCGCGGCGCCCCTGTGCCCGCCTCCGCCGAACCCGGCGCAGACTGCGGCGCAGTCGATGTCGACGTTCGCCCGCGTGGACGCGCGCCACACGCCCGGCTCGCTCTCGCGCAGCGACACCCCGATATACACGCCGAGGACGGAACGCATCTCGTCCGCCTCGGAAAAATCTCCGTCCTTTATCCCGTTCTCCGCCATTTCGCCGAGCGTCGCCGACGTCATCGCGAGCCTGCCGCCGTGCAGCAGCTTCATGTTCGTGAGCCCGAGCCGCAGCGCGGCGAGCTCTCCGAGCGTCTTGACCGCGTGCAAATTGTGCGCGATCCTCACGGTGTCCGCGCCCGCCTCGTGCAGGCGCGCCGCGATCCGGTGCGTCTCCGCCGTCGTGTTCGCAAAGCGGAAGCTGCCCGTGTCGCCGCTGATCGCCGCGTATATATACGAGTATACGCACGCCGGGATCTTCACACCGTAGTCGGCGCCGAGTATCTCCGCGACGCGGAAGACGACCTCGCCGCACGCCGCGGCCCCCGGCTCGACGACGTTGTCCGCGAACGTCTCTCCCCTGCCGTGGTGATCGAGCATCAGCGAGAACGTCCCCGCCGCGTCAACAAATCTTCCGAGCTGCGGCGGCGAGGCGATATCCACGGCGACGCGGCGCGCGCCGTCGCGCAGCGCGTCCGATATTTCGACGCCCTCCGCGAGAAAGCACAAATAATCCGGCACGCGGTCCGAGCAGACGACCGCCGCGTCCCCGCCGTTTTCGTTTATTATCGCCGTGAGCGCCAGCGCGCAGCCGAGCGTGTCCGCGTCCGGGGACGCGTGCGACACGACGTCTACCTTTTCAGTCATCATTCCCGCGAGCAGAGCCGCCGCCTCGCGCTCCGTGAGCGCCCTGTATTCAGCCGCCATTTTCGTCTCCGTCTTCATTTTCGTTTTCGTCTTCGTTTTCACGGCTCCGGCGCTCCGCGTCGATCTTTTTCAAAACCTCCGCGATGTGCGCGCCGTGCTCTATTGAGCCGTCCGCCTCGAACGTCAGCTCCGGCGTTATCCTCAGATTCAGCCTTTCCGCGAGCCTTGAACGTATGAATCCGGACGCGGAGCGGAGCCCCGCGCCGATCTCCTTTTTGTCGCCCGACAGCGACGAATAGTACAGCTTGCAGTATTTGAGATCCGGTGACACGCGCGCCGCCGTTATCGTCACGAACGCGTCCGCGACGCGCGGATCCTTTATTTCGCGCAGTATCGCCGCCATCTCGCACTCGACCGCGCTGTTTATCTTGTTCTGTCTGTAATTTGCCATAAAGGCGCTTCCCTTCCGTTACGGTTTATTCTTTCCGGAGAACGCTTCCACCGGTTATTATACAGCAAACGCGTCCGGCTTTCAATAACTATTTTGCGCGCCCGCCCGCGGGAAAATTTAAATATGATAGTGACAACGGCGGAAGTTTATGTTATACTGTACCTGATGAAGTGTTTAATACTGCAGGTGGATATATCGTGTCATTAAAGAAAGTGATAAGGCTCTTGCTGCCGGCGCTCCTTCTGATCCTTGCCGCGGCGCTGACCGCATGCGGAGGGAACAAGGGAGACGATTATAAGGTCATATCCCCCGTCGTCGACCCCGGCACCGCGCTCAAGGGAGACGACTTCATAATAACGTCCGCCTTCACGGGCAGAAGCTACAGCGTGTCGATAAACGGAGAGGCGCCGACGGACGAACCCGGCCCGCACGACGTCTCGATCACCGTCTCGGACGGGCACGGCTTTGAGCGCACGCACTACTGTACATACACGGTCCGCTCCTATCTGCGCGACTCGGTCCGCGTCGAGATGGGAGACCCCGTCACGGTCGAAAAATTTATCAACACGAGCATAGATTCATACCGCGGCCGCGTCTTCGAATTTGACGACCCGCTGACCGTCGCCTCATACGGCATCGGCACATACAAGGTCGGGATCCTCGTCGACGGCATGCTCGAATATTCGTCTCTCATTCTCGAGGACACGACGCCGCCGACCGCCTCTCCCGTCACCGTGCACATCACGGCGCAGACCGGGACGCCGCGGCCCGACGCCTTTGTCGCCGACATAAAGGACGCGACCTCCGTTTCCTGCAAATTCAAGGACGAATACGATTTCAACACGACCGTTGACGTCCCGGTCGTCATAATCCTCACCGACGAGGCGGGGAACACGACCGAGATATCCTCGCTCGCGACCTGCGCCGTCGACACGGTCGCGCCCGAGATACACGGCGTCCGCGACATCACCGCATACATCGGGACGTCCCCGAAATATCGCGACGGCATCACCGTCACGGACGATTCGGGAGAGGTCCCGCACCTCGAGGTCGACGTCAGCCGCGTCAACACGAACGTCATCGGCTCATACGAGATCACGTACAGCGCGACGGACACCTCCGGCAACAAGACCGTCGTCCACGCGACGGTGTATATCGTCGAAAAGCCGAAGGTCACCGAGACTGCCGTAAAAGAGCTCGCAAAGGACATCTATAATAAGAGCATTCACACGCACGACGACATGACGAAGTACGACATCGCATACGCGATCTTCAAGTGGACGCGCGACAACATAAGTAAATCCGACACGCCGTCCGACACGACGGAGCCGCTCGAGGCGGCATACGCCGGGCTCCTCGACCGCACCGGCGACAGCTTCGTCTATATGTGCGCGGCGCGCGCGCTGCTCGATGCCGCCGGCATCAAGAACCAACAGATAGAGCGGCTTGTCTACAATAACGAATCCGCACACTACTGGCTGCTCGTCGACATCGGAGACGGCTGGTACCACTTCGACTCCACCCCGACCGGGCGCAGCTATGAGCCGTTTATGCGCACAGACGCGGAGCTTGACGCATACTGTAAGCAGTACAACATAGAATACTACTACAGATATGACAAGTCTAAGTACCCGACGCGCGGAACGGCCTCCTACTACGAGGAAGACGAATAAACCCCGGCACGGGCGCATACGAAAAGACCATATCATTGCAAGCATTTTATCCCGAAGGAGACATTTTATGGATATCATTATCGAGCTTTTACAGTATCTGCACGAGGACATCGACTTTGAAGAAGAGGACGCGCTTTTGACGGACGGGATCCTCGACGACTCGGACATCGAGTCGCTGATCTCCGACATAAAGGACAACTTTGATGTCGAGATAACGCCGGATATGGTGACGCCGGAGAACTTCAATTCCGCCGAATCCATCTGGAATCTCGTCTCGGAGCTTACCGACGGGCGGGACGGCGAATGAACATAAGGATAGAAAAATGCACAACGAGCTTACAAAAGTAGACATAGAAAAAATGCAGGCGGAGATCGACGAGAGAGTCGCCGCGCGCGCAAGGCTCAGGGAAGCGGTGCGCGCCGCGCGCGAGCTCGGCGACCTCTCCGAGAACGACGAATACCGCTCCGCAAAGCGGGAGATGAACAGCAACAACAGCCGCATTCGATATCTTGAAAACATGATACGCACCGCCGTCGTCATAACGACGGATTCGGCGGACGGCGTTGTCGGCCTGTTCGACGAGGTGACCGTTTACTACCCCGAGGACGAGGAGGAGCGCGTGATCCGCATAGTGACGACGCTGCGCCGCGACGTCTTCAACGATTGCATATCAAAGGAATCCCCCGTCGGGAAGGCGATCCTCGGTCACAGAGCGGGCGAGACCGTGACCGTCCACGTCAAGGACGGCGTTTCATATCCCATAAAAATTCTGTCCGTTAAAAAAGGGCAGGACGATGACTCCCTGCCGATCGCAAAATATTGAAGGTGCACGAAATGACGCTTGAAGACCTGAAATTTCCATACGACCGCGAGAAAATGAGGGAGAGGACAAGGTCGTCCCCCGAATGGCTCCACTTCGGCGCGGGAAACATATTCCGCGCGTTTCCGTGCGCGCTCGCGGAGCGCATGCTCGAGGGCGAGATAGCGGACCGCGGCATCATCGCCGCCGAGGGCTTTGACCCCGAAATAATTGAAAAAATATACCGCCCGCATGACGATCTGTCGCTGCTCGTGACGCTCTGCGGTGACGGAACCGTCAAAAAGACGCCCATCGGCTGCGTTGCCGAGTCTCTCTTCGTCGCGGACAGCGTCCCGCGCCTGAAGGAGATCTTCAGATCTCCCTCCCTGCACCTCGTCAGCTTCACGATAACGGAAAAGGGCTACGCGGTGCCGGGCGAGATCCCGGACCTCGGGCGCGCCCCGTCTGATGCGCACAGCTTCATGGGGCAGCTCACGTATCTGCTCTATGAAAGATTCAGCGCCGGCGGCCCGCCGATAGCGCTGCTCTCCATGGACAACTGCTCCGGCAACGGGGACAGGCTTGCCGCCGCGGTCCTCGCCTATGCGCGCGGGTGGGCGGCGCGCGGCGCGCTCCCGCAGGCGTTCATCGATTGGCTCACGAACGAGGGGCGCGTCACGTTCCCGTGCTCAATGATAGACAAGATCACGCCGCGCCCGGACGAAAGGGTCGCGGAAATGCTCCGCAGAGACGGATTCTGCGACACGGAAACGGTCGTGACCGAAAAGCACACGTACATAGCGCCGTTCGTCAACGCGGAGGCGCCCGAATACCTCGTCGTCGAGGACAAGTTCCCCGCGGGGCGTCCGCCGCTCGACCGCGTCGGCGTCATCTTCACCGACCGCGAAACGGTCTTTAAGACGGAGCGCATGAAGGTCTCGACCTGCCTGAACCCCTTGCACACCGCGCTCGCCGTCTTCGGCTGCCTTTTAGGCTACACGCTCATCAGCCGCGAGGTCGCGGACCCCGAGCTTTCCGCGCTGATCCGCCGCCTCGGGTATGTGGAGGGGCTGCCCGTCGTCACCGACCCGAGGATCGTCTCGCCGCGCGCGTTTATCGACGAGGTCGTGAACGTGAGGCTGCCGAACCCCTTTATGCCGGACACGCCGCAGAGGATCGCGACGGACACGTCGCAAAAGCTCTCCGTCCGCTTCGGTCAGACGGTCAGGGAATATATATCCCGCGGGCTGCCGACGGAGGAGCTCGTCGCCGTCCCGCTCGTATACGCCGGGTGGTGCCGCTATCTGCTCGCCGTTGACGACAGCGGCGCGCCGTTCACGCCGAGCAGCGATCCGCGCTATGACGAGATGCACGCGCATCTCGCCGATATAAGCCTCGGCGACAGCGGCAACTTTTCCGAGGCGCTCGCCCCGATCCTTTCGGACGTCTCCGTCTTCGGCCTTGACGTCACGAAAACGCCGCTCTTCGCGCGCGTCGCCGACTACTTCGGCAGAATGGTATCGTCTCCGGGCGCCGTCAGAAAAACGCTCCGCGAGGCGCTCCGAATATAGATGAAAGGACAATTTCAGCCATGGAAGAAAACTGCTATATCTTAGTGCATTTCACCGGGGAATCGCCGAACGGCGAGCAGGTATATTTTTCCCTCAGCCGGGACGGACTTCATTTTGAGGATCAGAACGGCGGGGAGCCCGTTCTCCGCTCAACGATAGGCGAGGGCGGCGTCCGCGACCCGTTCATTCTCCGCTCGAAAATAGACGGGAAATTCTACATCATCGCCACCGACCTCCGCATCGCGAGCGGCAAGGGCTGGGGCGTCGCTCAGAACGAGGGGAGCCGGAAAATGGTCATCTGGACGTCAGACGACCTCGTCAACTGGTCCGAGCCCTGGTTCTTCGACACCGCGCTCGAGGGCGCGGGCTGCGTCTGGGCGCCCGAGGCGGCATACGACTCCGAGCGCGACGCGTACCTCGTCTTCTGGGCGTCGAAGATGGACATGGGCGGCGGCCATCGCAAGCAGAAGATCTACCGCGCGTACACGCGCGATTTCAAAACCTTCTCGGAGCCCGTGCTCTATATCGAAAAGGGCGACGACGTCATAGACACGACGATCATCAGTGAAAACGGCGTCTTCTATCGCTTCTCGAAGGACGAGACGACGAAGCGCATCATCATGGACTGCGGCCCCGACCTTATAGGCGAATTCACCGAGATACACAGCGATGCGCTCGCGTCCCTTCCCGGCGTCGAGGGTCCGATCGCGTTTCTGCGCAATGACGGCGCATGGTGCCTGATGGTCGATCAGTTCGCGAAAGGGCTCGGATACCTGCCGCTCGTCACCCGCGACCTTAAGAGCGGGCGGTTCGAAACGATAAATCGCGGCGACTACGACCTCGGCCGCTCCATCAAGCGCCACGGCAGCATACTGAAGATCACAGAGGACGAATACGCGCGCGTCGCCGCCGCATACGGGCCGGTGACCGCCGCGATATAACAATTTTTGCCGCAGCACAAAAAAACCGTTGACACCGGGGTGCCGGTGTGATATACTGTGAAAAATTAAAACTGAACATACACGCAAATCAAAGGTAGAGGCGCACCGCGCAAACAGTAGCTCTCCTGCCCCGAGGTCGTCGCCGACCGTCGGGAGGGTGAAAGGTGCCGGTGCCGAAAGCACGCGTCGGGCGACGGCGCGGAGCTTGGGCCGGGGCGAGAACATCTCCCGGACTGTCGTTTATCAAAACGGAGAGCTATCGTGAGCGCTGATCCCGTACTATTTTCGGCAGCCGGTACTCTTTCGTATCGGCTGCCGCTGTTTTTCGTGCGGGAGGAGACCCACAACCATGAAAAAAACCGTATTCACCGGCGTCGCAACGGCGCTCGTAACGCCTTTTTCCGGCCGCGCCGTCGATTATGATTCGTTCGGCAGGATCATAGACTGGCAAATAGAGAGCGGCGTCGACGCGCTCGTCGTCTGCGGGACGACGGGTGAGGCGTCAACGCTCGTCGACCGCGAGCACATCGACACGATCGCATACGCGGTAAAGCGCGCCGCCGGGCGCGTCCCCGTCATCGCGGGGACCGGCAGCAACGACACCGTACACGCGATCTACCTCTGCCGGGCGGCGTGCGAGGCGGGCGCGGACGCGCTGCTCGTCGTCACGCCGTATTACAACAAGACCTCCCAGCGCGGGCTCATAAATTTGTATACCGAGATCGGCGACAGCATCGACAAGCCGATGATACTGTACAACGTCCCGTCGCGCACGGGAATGAACATCGCGCCGGAGACGTATGATGCCCTCGCCGATCACCCGAACATCGTCGGGATAAAGGAGGCGTGCGGCAATATCTCCGCCATCGTCGAGACTGCGTCCCTCGTCGGCGACAGGCTCGCGCTCTACTCCGGCAACGACGATCAGATAACGCCCTTGATGGCGCTCGGCGCCGTCGGCGTCATCTCCGTGCTCTCAAACATCATGCCGAGGGAGACGCGCGAGATCTGCCGCCTGTTCTCGGAGGGCAGGGTCGCCGAGAGCGCCGCGCTCCAGCTCCGCCTGCTCCCGCTCATAAAGGCGCTCTTCTCGGACGTCAATCCTATCCCGGTGAAGGAGGCGATGGCGATGATGGGTTTCTGCTCCGTCGAGCTGCGCGGGCCGCTCTGCCGCATGGAGCCTGAAAAGCGGGAGATCCTCCGCCGCCGCATGATCGAGGCGGGAATAGAAATAAAGTAAAATGCAGAGAGGAATATGCCATGGATATCATACTGAACGGTGCGTGCGGACGAATGGGCGCCGCCGTGCGCGAACTCATTGAGGCGGGCGCGCGGCCGGGGCTGCGGCTCGCCGCAGGCATTGACCCGTCCGCCGACGCCGGGGACCCGAAGCTGTTCGGCGCGCTCGAGGAATACACCGGCAGGGCGGACGTCATCATCGACTTTTCGCACCACACGTGTACGGCGGCGCTGACCGAATACGCCGTCGCGCGCTCGCTGCCGCTCGTCATCGCGACGACGGGGCAGACGGACGAGGAGACGGCGCAGATAAAAGCTGCGTCCGAAAAAATACCTGTCTTTCTCTCGGCGAATTTCTCGCTCGGCATCGCCGTGCTCGCCAGATTCGCGAGGGCAGCCGCCGCGATAATGCCCGACGCCGAGGTCGAGATCATCGAGACGCACCACGACAGAAAGCTCGACGCGCCGAGCGGCACAGCGCTGGCGCTCGCGCGCGCCGTCCGGGATTCGATCCCTGACGCGGAGCCCGTCTTCGGGCGCTCCGGGCACAAAAAGCGAGCGAAAAACGAGATCGGTATACACTCGCTCCGCATCGGCGGCGTCGTCGGTGAGCATGAGGTCATCATCTCGTCCGGCAACGAGATAATATCGCTTAAACACAAAGCCGAGAGCAGAACGCTCTTTGCGGAGGGCGCGCTGACCGCCGCCTCCTTCCTCGTCGGGAAACCGGCGGGAATGTATACGATGGACGACGTTGCGGCGGAATAAAGGGGACTGCATGAAAATAAACTTTACAAAGATGCACGGCTGCGGCAACGACTATATATACCTCGACTGCCTCTCCGGCGAGCCGCGCGATCCCGGCGCGCTCTCGGCGCTGATGTCGCCCCGCCATACCTCCGTCGGCGCGGACGGGCTCGTCCTCATCTGCCGGTCCGACGTTGCGAACGCCAAAATGCGCATGTTCAACCTCGACGGGAGCGAGGGCATGATGTGCGGCAACGCGATACGCTGTGTCGGCAAATTTCTCTACGACAACGGCATTGTAAAAAGCACCTCCGTTACGGTCGAGACGCGGAGCGGCATAAAAACGCTCACGCTGTTCCCCGACGAAAAGACCGGGAAGGTCGCAAGCGTCACGGTCGGAATGGGGCGCGCCTCGTTTGATGCCGCGGACGTCCCCGTGCTCTGCGGCACAGATGAATTCATAGACGGCGCCGTCGAGGTCGCGGGCAGAAAGTGGCGGTTGACCTGCGTTTCGATGGGGAATCCGCACGCCGTCACGTTCGTTGACGACGTCGCCTCCCTCGACCTGTGCGATATAGGCCCGCGCTTTGAGCGCCACCCCATGTTCCCGGAGCGGGTAAACACCGAATTTGTCCGCGTCATAGACGATAAAACGCTCGAAATGCGCGTCTGGGAGCGGGGCTCGGGCGAGACATACGCCTGCGGCACCGGCGCGTGCGCCTCTGTCGCCGCCGCCGTGCGGCTCGGGATCTGCCGCCCCGGCGAGCCCGTTTCCGTGCGCCTTGTCGGCGGGGAGCTCGCCGTCACCGTCGACGGCGACTTTTCGGTGACGATGGCGGGTCCGGCGGTGAAGGTCTACGAGGGCGTTTACGAAATATAGTTTCTTTTTTGGGGGTCAAAAGTGAAGATAAAGATAAATGAAAACTACCGCTCCGTCGGAAAGAGCTATCTCTTTTCCGAGATCGCGTCGCGCGTCGCAAAATTTACCGCCGCGCACCCGGAGGCGCGCATGATCCGCCTCGGGATCGGAGATGTGACGTTGCCGCTGACGCCTGCCGTCACCTCGGCGATGTCCGCCGCCGTCTCCGAAATGGCGGAAAAGTCGACGTTCCGCGGGTACGCGCCCGAGTTCGGATATGATTTTCTGCTCGAGGCGATAAAGCGCCGCTACGAACGGTTCGGCGTTGCGCTCGGCACCTCGGAGATCTTCGTCTCGGACGGCGCGAAGAGCGACGTCGGAAACATCACGGAGCTGTTCGGCGACAACACGGTGCTCATACCCGACCCGGTCTACCCCGTCTACCTCGATTCGAACCTGATGGCGGGCCGCCGCGTCGAGTTTTTGCCCGCGACAGAGGAAAACGGCTTTCTTCCGATGCCGGACGGCATTCGCGGCGAGGGTTATATCATCTACATCTGCTCGCCGAACAATCCGACCGGCGCGGTCTATGACCGCGAAATGCTCGCCGCCTGGGTGGATTTTGCGAACAGAACGGGCTCGCTCATCATCTTCGACGCCGCCTATGAGGCGTACATAAGCGACGGCTGCCCGCACTCCATATACGAAATAGAGGGCGCGCGCGCATGCGCCGTTGAAATATGCAGCCTCTCAAAGGACGCGGGATTCACGGGAACGCGCTGCTCGTGGACGGTCGTCCCCTCCGAGCTCACGGCGGGCGGAATGTCGCTCTGCGAAATGTGGGGCAGGAGGCAGGCGACGAAGTTCAACGGCGTCCCGTATGTCGTGCAGCGCGGCGCGGAGGCGGCGCTGTCCGATACGGGGCGCGAGGAATGCCTCGGGCTCGTGAAATATTATATGGAAAACGCGACGCGCCTCGCCTCCGTCCTGCGCAAGCGCGGCGTCACGTTCACGGGCGGCGTCTCCTCGCCGTATATCTGGCTGAAATGCACCGGCACCGGCAGTTCGTGGGAGTTCTTTGACAGGCTGCTCACCGAGGCAAACATCGTCGGCACGCCCGGCGCCGGGTTCGGCAAGTGCGGTGAGGGCTATTTCCGCCTGACCGCTTTCGGCTCGCACGAGGCGACAGATGAGGCGGCGGCGCGCCTGCGCACATTTTTCTGAGGATAAATTATGACGACCGAAACACTTTCAAAAACGATACTTCACGAAAACGTGACCGTCGGCGAGGGCGGGCACCTCTGTTTCGCCGGCGTTGACACGGTGCGGCTCGCGGAAAAATACGGCACTCCGCTGATGCTCATAGACGAGGACCGCATTCGCGCCAGGTGCCGCGAATATAAGGAGGCGATGGAAAAATACCTCCCCGCGGGCTCGGAGCCGCTCTATGCCTCAAAGGCGCTCTGTTTCCGCGAGATATACCGAATAATGAAGAGCGAGAACATGTCGACCGACATAGTCTCCCCCGGCGAGCTCGCGACCGCCGCGGCGGCGGGATTCCCGACCGGGCGCGCCTATTTTCACGGAAATAATAAGACCGACGCCGACATTCGATTTGCGATGGAGAGCGGCGTCGGATATTTCATCATTGACAGCGCCGAGGAGCTCGACCGCGTTGACGCGGAGGCGGAAAGGCTCGGCATAAAGCAGAAGATACTGCTGCGCATAACGCCCGGCATCGACCCGCACACGCACGCAAAGATCAGCACGGGGCGCGTCGACTCGAAATTCGGCTCCGCTATTGAGACGGGCGCGGCGCTTTCGATAACGCGCGCGGCGCTGTGCCGACAAAACGTCGAGCTCTGCGGCTTTCACTGTCACATCGGCTCGCAGATATTCGAGGCGAAGCCCTTCGCGGACGCCGCAGACATAATGATCGGCTTTATCGCAGAGGTGCGCCGCTCGCTCGGCTATGAGGCGGACACGCTCAATCTCGGCGGCGGGTTCGGCGTCCGGTACACGGAGCGCGACCCCGAAATAAATATTGAAAAGAACATAGAGATAATCGCGGAGCACATAAAGCGCGCATGTGCGGAGCGCGGCGTCGCGGTGCCGCGCGTGCTGCTCGAACCTGGGCGCAGCATCGTCGCGGACGCGGGAATGACGGTCTACACCGTCGGCGGCGTCAAGGAAATACCCGGGTTCCGCAGCTACGTCTCCGTCGACGGCGGCATGACGGACAATCCACGATACACACTTTATCAGTCGCGGTACACGGCGGTGCTCGCGAACCGCGCGGACGCGCCGGCAAATTTCGAATGCACCGTCGGCGGCAGGTGCTGCGAGTCCGGCGACCTGCTCGGGGAGGGTATGATGATCGCCCGTCCCGAGCGCGGGGACCTTCTGGCGTTCCTCGTCACGGGTGCGTACAACTATTCGATGGCGTCGAATTATAACCGCATCTGCCGCCCGCCCGTCGTCATATTGAAGGGCGGCGCCGACCGCCTCGGCGTCAGGCGGGAGACGTATCGGGAGCTCCTCGCGTGCGATATATGAGGGGCTCCCCGCCCCTTGGCACCCCGGAAATCCCGGCGGCGATGCTTGGGATTTCTTTTTTTACCTCCATCTGCTTTAATATAGGGTAAAAATTACACCTCCATCAGCCGACAAGGCAGGGAAAAAGTTTTATATGCTTTCGCATATATCCCCAAAAAACGCCGTATATATAAGGGAAGATATAACCCCTCGGAGGCGGCAGATGCGCGCGGTAAAGCAGTATTTTTATAACGCCATACTGATGACCGGGGCGGCGCTTCTGATGCGCGCCGTATCGGTGGCGTTCAACGTCTATGTTACCGGCAGGCTCGGCGCAGACGGCATGGGCCTGCTCACCCTCGTCTCCTCCGCATACGGCTTCGCCGTCACGTTCGCAACGTCGGGGATCTCGCTCGCCGTCACGAGAATGACGGCGGAAACCGTCCTCACCGCGCCGGCGGAAGAGAGGCAGCGCCGTCTCGGCTACGTAATGCGCACGGCGTGCTTTTACTGCCTCTTTTTCGGCACGGTCGGCGGCGCCGTCCTTTTCTTCGGCGCCGATTATATCGGAGGCGTGCTGCTCGGCGACGGGCGCACCGTCCGGTGCCTGCGCCTCCTCGCGTTCACGCTCGCGCCGACGGCGCTCACCTCCGCCCTCTCCGGCTACTTCAACGCCTGCCGCCGCGTCTACAAAAACGCGATCTCCGACTTCTGCGGTCAGGTGCTCAAAATAATGATAACGGCGGCGGGGCTTTCGCTATTTCTGCCGTCGGGACTTGAATATTCACTTATCGCCGTTGTCGGCGGCGGCGCCGTCGCGGAGGCGGCGTCATTCATCGTCTCGTTCGCGCTTTACCGCGCCGACCGCAGGCGGCACGCCGACTTTTCCGCGTCCGACGAAAAAACGGGCAGGACCGAGCTCTCCGCAGACACCGCTTCTGCCGCCGCGCGCAGCCTCACGGGCGCCGCGCTCCCGGTCGCGCTCTCATCGTATCTTCGCTCCGGACTCGTGACCGTCGAGCATATCCTCATTCCGAAGGCGCTCCGCCTCCACGGCTGCGGGTATTCGGAATCGCTTGCCTCATACGGGACGCTCCACGGCATGGTCATGCCCGTCATCATGTTCCCATACGCGATAATGGGGCCGTTTTCCTCGCTCCTCGTACCGGAAGTGTCGCTCTCGCGCGCAAGGGGCGAAAAAAACCGCATACGCCACATCGCGGGCTCCGTCTTCCGCGCGACGCTCATTTTCGCCGTCGGCGTCTCGGGGCTCATGATAACCTTTTCGCGCGAGCTTGGGTT